>JBBDNT010000162.1:22350-22830 GCA_040877445.1 Planctomycetaceae bacterium | reverse complement strand
AATCCGTCTTACCACGGCTTCAACCGCCAAGTTCAAGCCTGAAGCGGTACTACGGAAAACCCACAAGTTCAATCTGGATGAGCTAGTAGAGCGCCGACCGCGTCGAGTTCGCGCGCGGCGGAAGTCGCAAGACTTCCGATATCCCCCGGCAAGCGGTCGGAGTTCTCGCGAATTCCACTACCGCCGACTCATACCGCCGACTCACGAATTCGATCCGGATGATGTCGTAGGACGGAATTGCATTCCCTCCGGCCGAGCGCCGTTTCGGACCATGCGGGATCGACGACCTCACCGGAATCTCGCCGGACGAATCGCGCCGGTCGTCGGCGGATACGACGGAATACAATTCCGTCCTACCCGCCCGGCGGGCGAAGCTTGGGCGGACGGATCCGTCCCGCGGCGCGTCAGCCCGAAAGGCTTTCGGCGGTTTGCTCTTCCGCTTCCCGGGCGTGGGGGGGGGGGGGGGGGGGGGGGGGGGGG
>JBBDNT010000162.1:19655-22340 GCA_040877445.1 Planctomycetaceae bacterium | reverse complement strand
CCCGCGCCTGTTCGTCGTTCATCTGCGCGGCGCATTCGTGGCAGACGGTCAATTCCTGCACGATTTCGCGGCCTTCGCCCCCTTTGTCGTACGCGGGACCGGTGGGCCGCACCGGGCGGCGCGGGGCGCGGAAGTACTCCCGCTGCTCTTGGCCGCGCGAGGCGTAAAACTTGGGACGCGTCTTCACCACCACCTTGACCGCCGAAGTTCCGGCGGGCACCACGCGACGACACTTCTGACACCGATACATCGACACTCCTGACTTGAAATCGAGTCCGAGAAACGCGCCGGTCCCGCGACTCGCGCGTTTCATCCGCGGAATTCGTGAATGATTCGGGCGACCGTCGATCGTCCGATGGGCCGTGTCCCACCGGACCGCGACGCATACCGCCTCCGCCATCGTTGGCGGGCGCGGCCGCCCCGATCCGTCGCACGCTCTCAGCGGTAGCCGCCGCCACCGCCGCCATATCCTCCTCCTCCGCCTCCGTATCCGCCGCGGCCGCCGCCGCCTCCACCGCCCCGGCGTCCTCCACCGCCGCCGCCGCCGTATCCGCCGCCGCCGCTCGGCCGATCCTCGCGAGGCCGGGCCTCGTTGACGGTCAGCGTGCGGCCGTCGAGATCGGCCCCGTTCATCGCCTCGATCGCCTCGTCGGCGCCGTCGGACATTTCGACGAACCCGAAACCGCGCGAGCGGCCGGTTTCCCGATCGGAAACGACGCTCGCCGAGGTGACGGTCCCGTACTGTGCGAACGCCTCGCGGAGGCTATCGGCGGTCGTCTTGAAGGACAGATTGCCGACGTACAACTTCTTGCTCATGCTCTCATTCCTCGGAACTCTGTGGCTGAAGGTCGAATCGAATCGAACTCAGCCGGACACGATCGGAAGATCGCGATCGACGCGGCCCGATCGCATCCGTCCCGACGGGGAACGAATGCGGCACCGGTCCGCCGAGCCTGGAGTGCGAGGGATCTTTGCGATGCCGGGCGCCAGGAGGGCGAAGACGAAGCGGGTTGCGTGATACTCTTCCAACGGCCAGCGACTCGCATGGCCATTCCCGTCATTCTACCGTTCCGCCTTGGAAAGAAAAGCAACGGTTCGGAATTTCCTCGCGGTTGCTTGTGTCGGCGACCCGGCAGCGGGTAACTTTGCACACGGCCCCGCGGCGCCGCGTTCCTCTCGAAAGTTCTTTCCAATTCCAACCTCCGTTTCATTGCGACATGCGCCGCGGAGGAGCCGCGGGTGGTGAAAATGTCTACCGAGCCTTATCTGCTCCGATTGGCCGCGCGCCTGGCCAGGGGCCTCGAGCGCATGCCCGCCGGCCGCCGGGAACGGCATCGCGAATTCATCATGTCGCAGCAGATGCCCGACGGGGGCTTCAGCGGCCGCGACGGACAGTCCGACCTGTACTACACCAGCTTCGCCGTCCGCGGGTTGTCCGTCCTGGGCGGCCTCGCGGCCGAGCAGGCGGAGAGCGTTTGCCAGTACATCCGTGCCCGCTCCGGCGATTCGATGCACATCATCGATCGCATCAGTTGGCTGTACTCCGCCCTCGTCGCGCAGACGGCCGGCCGCGACGACGTCTTCGACGACGCCGGCGAGAACTGGGACGAACGCCTCATCGCCCAGCTCGAACGCGTCCGCACCAAGGACGGCGGATACGCCAAGTCCGAAGACGGCTCCGCCGGCAGCACCTACCACTCCTTCCTCGTCACGCTGAGCTATGAACTGCTCGGCCGCGAGGTTCCCGATCTCGACGGCCTCGTGCGGTTCCTGTACGACCGCCAGCGCGACGACGGCGGGTTCGTCGAGATCGCGCCCATGAAGCGCAGCGGCACCAACCCCACCGCCGCCGCCGTCGCCATCCTGCGGATGTTCGACCGCATCGACGACGAACTCCGCGACGACGTCCGCGCTTTCCTGCAAGAGGTCTACAATCGCGAGGGAGGGTTCCAGGCGAACACGCGGATTCCCTTCGCCGACGGACTCTCCACCTTCACCGGCCTGCTCACCGCGCAGGATCTGCACCTCACCGACGTCTGCGATCCCGACTGCATGGAACGATTCGTGACCGACCCCGAAGAAGGGCTGGAACTTCCCACCGGAGGATTCCGCGGCGCCGGCTGGGACGAACAGGCCGACGTCGAATATACTTTCTACGGACTGGGCGTCTTGGGGCTGCTGTGGTCGGACGAAAATCGAGCATGAGCCGGCAACAGATCGCGCACGTCGTGGAGGGAATCGTTTCGGGAGGGCAGACGGGAGTCGATCGCGCCGCGCTCGATTTCGCGCTCGATCGGGGCATCCCCTGCGGCGGATGGTGCCCAGACGGACGCCGCGCCGAAGACGGCCGCATCCCCGACCGTTACCCCCTGCGGCAAACCCACGACATCGACTACGCCCAACGCACCGAGTTCAACGTCCGCGACAGCGACGGCACGCTGATCCTCGCCCGGGGCAAGCTGAAGGGGGGCACGTCGCTCACCGCGACGCGCGCCCGCCGGATGAAAAAGCCGCTGCTCGTCGTCGACCTCGATTTCGTCCCCGACTTCGCCTCGATCCGCGACTGGATCGCCGTGAACGAGATTCGCGTCTTGAACATCGCCGGCCCCAGAGAAAGCCAGACCCCCGGCATCGGCGATCGCACGACCGCATTCCTCGCCGAGTTGTTCCCCGGTTAGCCGCGAC
>JBBDNT010000162.1:0-19645 GCA_040877445.1 Planctomycetaceae bacterium | reverse complement strand
GGGGGGCGCGCGCGGCTAACCAATCGCTCAACCCTCAACCCTCAACCCTCAACTCTCAACTCTCAACCCACCATGAGCCGCCAATACATCATGACCGTCGAAGAGCTGACCCGGCTCTACGATGAAAAGGAAGTCATCTCCAACATCTGGCTCGCTTTCTTCCCCGGCGCGAAGATCGGCGTGCTGGGAAACAACGGCTCCGGCAAGAGCACGCTGTTGCGGATCATGGCCGGCGAGGACCAGGACTTCATGGGCTCCGTCCGCCCCGCCAAGGGAATTCGCATCGGCTATTTCCCGCAGGAGCCGCGGCTCGACGGCTTCGAGACCGTGCAGGACGGCATCGACGCCGCCGTCGCCGAACCGCGCGCGGTCCTCGACCGCTACGAACGAATCAACATGCGGCTGTGCGAAGACCTCACCCCCGACGAAATGGAAAAGGTTCTCGAAGAGCAGCAGGTGGTACAGGACAAGATCGACGCCGCCAACCTCTGGGAACTCGACCGCACGCTCGAGATCGCCATGGACGCGATGCGGCTTCCCCCCGCCGAGGCCCGCGTGGAGACGCTTTCCGGGGGCGAACGCCGCCGCGTCGCGCTCTGCCGGCTGTTGCTGTCGAACCCCGACATGCTGCTCCTCGACGAGCCGACGAACCACCTCGATGCCGAGTCGGTCGAGTGGCTCGAACAGTATCTCCACAAGTTCCCCGGCACCGTCGTCGCCGTCACGCACGATCGCTACTTCCTCGACAATGTCGCCGGGTGGATCCTCGAACTCGACCGGGGCCGCGGCATTCCCTACGAAGGGAACTACACGGCGTGGCTCGAACAGAAGCAGGCGAGGCTGGCGGTCGAGGAGAAGCGCGAGTCGAAGCGTCAGAAGACGCTGCAGCGCGAACTGGAGTGGGTCCGCATGTCGCCCGCCGCCCGCGCGACGAAGAACAAGGCCCGTCTGCAAAGGTACGAGCAACTCGCTCAGCAGCAGTACGACGCCCGGGAGGACGCGGCCGACATCCAGATCGCCGCCGGCCCGCCGCTCGGCGATCTCGTCGTGCGGGCCGAGAACGTCGCCAAGGGTTTCGGCGATCGGCTGCTGTTCGAGGATCTCACGTTCAACCTGCCGCGCGGCGGAATCGTCGGCGTGATCGGTCCCAACGGCGCCGGCAAGACGACGCTGTTCCGCATGATCATGGGGCAGGAGCGGCCGGATTCGGGCACGCTCCGCGTCGGCGACACCGTTGTGCTTTCCTACGTCGATCAGTCGCGAGACTCGCTCGATGGCAGCAAGACCGTCTACGAGGAAATCTCCGGCGGGCACGATCAGCTCGACGTGGGGGGCGCGCGGATTCACGCCCGCAGCTACGTCGGCCAGTTCGCCTTCAAGGGGACCGACCAGCAGAAGCTCGTCAAGCAGCTTTCCGGGGGAGAACGCAATCGCGTGCATCTCGCGAAATTGCTGCGCTCGGGAGGCAACCTGCTACTGCTCGACGAACCGACGAACGATCTCGACGTCGACACGCTCCGCGCGCTGGAGGAGGCGCTGTCGAACTTCGGGGGCTGCGCGATGGTGGTCAGCCACGACCGCTGGTTCCTGGACCGCATCGCCACGCACATCCTCGCCTTCGAGGGAGACAGCAGCGTCGCCTGGTGCGAAGGCAACTACCGTGTCTACGAGAAGGAGCACCACGCCCGCATGGGCGCCGAAGCCGACCGCCCGCACCGCGTGAAGTTCAGGCCGCTGAAGCGGTGAGGGGGCGGATACGAATCGAAACGTTCCACCGTGCGCCCGCGCGCCGCGGGGATGTCAGTCCGCTTGCGCGCTGCCGAACGTGCGGAGCTTGTTTCCCGTCTCGGCATCCCACAAGATGGCTGTTCCGTCGGCGGAACCGGTGACGATCCGCTTTCCGTCGGGGGAGAAAGCCGCAGAATTCACTTCACTCGTGTCTCCTTCCAACGTGCGAATCTTCTTCCCCGTCTCGCTCGTCCAGAGAACTGCCGTCTTGTCCCTCGACCCGGTGAGGAGTTGTTTCCCGTCGGGAGAGAACGCGACGGACCTCACCGAATCGGGATGTTCTGCGAGCGTAAGAAGTCGACTTCCTGTTTCCGCGTCCCACAGAATCGCCGTCTCGTCGGAGGATCCAGTGAGAATTCGCTTCCCGTTGGGGGAGAACACCGCGGAACTCAAGGCATGCTTGTGACCTTCGAAGGTGCGGAGCTTGTTCCCCGTGTCCACGTCCCATAATATGGCCGTCTGGTCGTGGGAACTGGTCAGGATCCGCTTCGCATCAGGTGAGAAGACCGCGGAATATAACGCATGCGTATGTCCCTTGAACGTGCGAAGCTTTTTCGCGTTCTCCGTGTCCCACAAAATGGCGGTCTTGTCCCAGGAACTGCTGAGGATTCGCTTCCCATCGGGAGAAAACACCGCGGACATTACCGAGTTCGCGTGGCCGTCGAACGTGCGGAGCTTGTTCCCCGCTTCGACGTCCCACAAAACGATGGTCTTGTCGAGTGAACTGGTGAGGAGACGTTTTCCATCGAGAGAGAACGCTACCGATACCGCCGACCCCGTGTGCCCCGCGAAAGTGCGGATCTTTCTTCTCGTTTCCGCATCCCAAAGTATGGCAGTCGTATCTCCGGAACCGGTGGCGATCCGCGTGCCGTCGGGAGAAAACGCCACGGAATAGATTGCCTCCGTGTGTCCCTCCGCCTGCCTGACCACATCGGCAAAGGACTCCGATGAAGGCAGAACTCGGAGCAGCGTGACGACCACGAAAAGGGAAGTGAGCCAGCGAAGCATTTTTGCGTCCTTCTAAAGGATGGCGCGAACGCACTTCCAGAAGACATAATGTCCAAGGTTCGATCAGCCTACCGCGTGCGCATCGGCGATGCAAGATCCGGATTGGCCGGAACCACGTCCTGCCTGCGACGTGAAGCCCGAGTTCGCCTACGGCGAGTTGCACTCAGAGCATCGTCGGGCCGAAGTCGTTTGGTCAACCCACTCCCGGCGAGAGTTGGCAGCCGCAACCTTCGCGCCGATACATTGCCGGATAGAATCAATGTGGCGCCCGGATGGCCCGCCTGACCGACCGAATGCCGGAGTCCCCAGCGATGAGCCCGCGCAGCGAGCGAATTCTTCAAGAAGTCCTCGCGTTGCCCGCAGAGGAGCGTCGCGAGTTGATCGATGCCCTGCTGGTCGCCGACCCGCCCGGCGACGACTTGCCCTTCGATCCGGCGTGGCTGAGCGAGATCAGCCGGCGTTCCGCCGAGTTGGATGCCGGGACGGTCGAGGCGACTCCCTGGCCCATCGTGCGGGAGCGAGTCCGTCGCCGCGTCGAAGGGCGCGCCGATGATTGACGTCGAAGTCCACCCGGAGGCGGAAGCCGATCACGAAGACGCCTTCGCATGGTATTTCGAGCGGAACCCGCAGGCGGCGACACGATTCGAAGCGGAGTTCGGTTGCGCGATCGATTTCATCCGCGCACGGCCGGCGATGTTTCCGAAGTGCGACGCAGATCACCACTTCGTTCTTTTCAAGCGATTTCCGTATCGCCTGATCTACCGCATCGCCGACGACAAGGTGCAGGTGATCGCCATCGTCCATGCGAAGCGACGGCCGGACTACTGGTCATCCCATTCCTGACGATTCACTGATGGGGAAACCGAGACCGACGCCGGTTCGGCGCGCTCATCCCCGCCGTCTCGCGGACGATGTCCGGGTGCTTTCCGAGAATCTGAATGAGTCGCCGCGAGGCGTGCGATGGCTTGCGGTCCCCTGTTCCCAGCTTTGGACCGTCTTCGTCGACACGTTGAGCAGGCGGGCGAACACGGCTTGCGACATGTTCGCCTTCTTGCGGAGACGCACGACTGCCCCGGCATCCACCTCCGGCGGCTCCTGGGGCATTTCGATCGTCTTCAGATCGACCTCCCCCTTCGCGTGCCGGATTCCCTCTTCGAGAGACTTCGCGAGCCGGGCGGCAAGGGGCTGACGGGAATTCTTTCGACTCATGACTCGTCCTTTCCCTTCGACCGTTCCAGTCCATGAGGTCTACTTTCGCCTCGCGCGATACGCCCACATCTCGCGGTTGCCGTACACCACGGTCACGTTCCGCTCCGGATCGTAGTAGCCGGCGAAGTTCGTGGTGGTCGGCAGGTCGCCCTGGGCCGCTGGCGTGTTCCACGCTTTTTCCTTCAGGTCGTACAGGAAGAGCCGCAAGCGGCGCGGCTCGCGGCCTTCGGCCAGCGTCGTGCACAGCACGAACCGCCGGGCGACGCTGTCGAAGCACATCATGCTGTGCGGAATGCGGCCGCGAACCCCCTCGGGCAATGCACCCCCCGGCGTCCACTCGGCGTCATCGCAGGAGTATTCGAAGGCCCGGCTTCCCGCGGAGACGATCGTCCGCGTTTCGGCGTCGTACGCCGAGACCCCGCCGCTGCGCGGTCCCTGCTCGGCGATCGGCTTCCATTCCCGCGCCCCTTGTTCCATCAAGTACGTTTTCCCCGAATGCAGCCACAGCGCCTTTCGATGGGGCAGATACTCCAACTCGGTGGATTCGTCCGCCTTGGGGGTGTTGGTGACGACGTTCTCGTCCCACGCGCGGGCCTCCGGGTCGAACGCGAACACCCACCCTTCCCCCGGCCCCGAACCGTACATCCGCAAGATCGGCCCGTTCGCTTTCAGGCCGACCGCCGCCGCCAACTGCTCGTAATTCGTGAACATGATCCCCTTGTGCACGTCGAAGAAGATCAGCCGGCGGCGGTCCGAGTCGTAGCACAGCCCCCACCAGGTGTGGGCCGGCCGCACGGGCCCGCCGCGCGGCGTGACGACCACGTCGCCGCGCCGCACGACGTTCTCGCGGTACCATTCCGGCGAGTCGCGCGGCGGAGCGGGGTCGGGCGCGTAAAGACAGATCCAGGCGTTCGACGCCAGGTCGTACTCCCACACGTCGTTGAGCGGATGAATGTTGTGCCCGGCGCCGCAGTACAAAGCCCGCCGGCGATCCGCCGCCCAGACCATGCGATTGCAGTAATCGCGCACGGAGGGACCAATTCGGCGATAGTCGCTGGTCGCGCGGGTGTTCATCCACGCGACGTCGCCCGCGGTCCGGAAGGCGGGAAGTTTCATCCAGGTGTCGTCGGGCAGCGCTTCGATCTTCGCCAGCAGTGCCTTGTCCGGGAGAGGCGGCTCTTCGAACGCGCCGCCCCCCCGCTGTTCCTGAGCGTCCGCCGCCGAAAGGCCGAGCAGCAGCCACGCCACGAGCAAGCCGAGTCGCGTCTTCATGGGATTCGACATGGGTTTCGACTCCTGATGAGGTTCTCTCGACGGCCGAACGTCGACATGGACGGGGTGGTTCTCCATCCGCTGATCGACGGAGTGGCGAGTTCGAGGCCGAATCGCTATTTCTCGTCCCTGGGCGTTCGTGCTTCCGCGAAGGCCGCGAGGCGCGCATTCCGCGAGGGTAACGGAGCCTCTTCCGCCTTCCAATCGCCCGAAGATCATGCCGGTATCGTTCGCCCTGCGAGAATTTTCGACGCCAAGCTCGTTGAAGATCGGGAAAGCCTCGCGCAAAGGCCCAGCGCGACGAAGCCGCAACCAAGGCAGCGGCGGGAATTCATTCTACCGGCAGGCGCGCGTCATTCCCGCGAATGCGGGAATCCAGAGATGCGCGGACCGCCGATCAGATGCGTGGCCGCCTTGGCGATTGCTGGATTCCCGCCTGCGCGGAAATGACGGAAGGGGCTGTCGCGCTGCGCGGGCCATCGGTGGATTATTTTCACGCTGCTGCCCAAACGCCGAATGAGGGACAGAAAAACGACCGACCCAAAGCCGCATCGGTCCGGCCACGATTCCCGGCGAGCCGACCGCCGCCTTAGACAGCGGCGGCAAAACGAACTGCCGGTGGGGTGGCTGGGGTCGATCCGCCGGGGGACGGCGTCCACGCTCGTCGACCCGCATCGGCAGATCGCCCCCAGTGGATGGTGAGCGTGTTGGCGCATCGCTGGGGGCTGCGCTTCGCTTCGACCCCAGCCACCCCTCGACGATTCACACCACGGTCGATCGAATACCCGCCGTTGCCTTGGCACGGCACTGCAACCGTTCCGCTTTCGTTCTTCCTGCACGAAATTTCTTCGCGGTCTTGGCGACCTTCTGTTCGATTCATTCGTCTGAACAAAAGATCCCAGCGCGGCACAGCCGCAACCGAAACAGCTTTCACCACGGATCGACACGGATATCTGCTGTCGACCCTCGCCGACGAGCGAAACTCGATGGTTGAAAGTCGCGGCAAAGCCGGTATCTCGATGGCTTCGCGCTCCTGTTCCTCGGCGCCCTCGGCGCACTCGGCGGTTCGAAATCTTCGACGACTTCAACCCGGCCTCTTCGAATCCGCAGAGGCCGCCGAGGTCGCGGAGAGGAACCGGCCGCAAGATCCGCGCTTCATCAGTGCCCATCAGTGGAATCCGTGGTCGAGAATTCGCGCAGAAAGAACGGACGTCGAACGATGGCGCCGCGAACAGAAATGACTTCGAGGACTCGTCCTTCGTTTCTTCGTGATTTGGTGGTTCGATCGCCTCCCCCCGCTGACGCGGGAGGCTCGCTCTGCTTGTTTTCTTTGCGCACCTTGGCGGCGCTTGGCGCCTTTGCGTCGAAACTCACGTATTGCGTCAATCGCCTCGCGACGGATAAATTTGGAACTACCGAACTTGCAACTCGGAACTTGGAATTACCGACTGAGCAACGAGGCGCCGGACCACAGTGATCGACGACGAACCACCCATCCCGCCGTTCCGGCCGCATCCGCTGCTCCGCGGGCCGCATCGGCAGACGATCGCCGGAAGCCTGCTGCCGGGCGTTCGCTTTCCTTATTCCGCGACGCGGCATCGCGTCGAACTGGAGGACGGCGACGTGCTGATCCTGCACGACGACCGCCCGCCCGAGTGGCGCGCGGGCGATCCCGCCGCGATCCTGTTGCACGGATTGGCCGGCTGTCATCTCAGTCCCTACATGGTCCGGGTGGCGGGGAAACTCGCGGCCCGCGGAGTCCGCGCCTTTCGCCTCGACTTCCGCGGTTGCGGCGCGGGGCGGGGGCTCGCGCGGCGGCCGTATCACGCGGGCCGATCCGAAGACGTGCTCGCCGCGGTACGGAAAATCGAAACGCTGTGCCCCGGATCGCCGATCGACCTGGCGGGATTTTCGCTGGGGGGGAACGTGGCGCTGAAGCTTCTGGGTGAAGCGCCCGAGCGGGTGCCGGCATCGCTGCGGCGGGCGGTCGCGGTCAGTCCGCCGATCGCTCCCGCCGCCGCCGTCGAACGGATGATGCGCTCGCTATGGCGAACGTACGACCGGCATTTCACGAAGTTGCTCGGCCGGCGGTTCCTCGAGATGCGAAGCGACGGCGGCGCGGACGGTCCCGAGTCGCTCGCGGGGGCGCTGCCCCGTTCGGTGCGCGAGTTGGACGAGCGATTGACGGCGCCGCTGTCCGGCTTCCGCGACGCGGCCGACTACTACGAGCAGGTCGGCGCGGTGCGGTTCCTGGCGGACATCGAGGTTCCCACGCTGATCATCACCTCGCGCGACGATCCGCTGATTCCGGTGTCGCACTTCGAGGAAACGGCCGCGGGGCCGGCGGTCCGCTTGCACATCACGAACGCGGGAGGTCACCTGGGATTCATCGGCGGGCGCGGAATGGATCCCGACGGCCGATGGATGGAATGGCGCGTCGTCGAGTGGTTTCGCCGGAACGGCGCGCCGCGAGCGCTCCCTATCAATCGGCTCGCGCATGCGGTAGAATAAGGTTCTTCCGCGGCGTCGGCCGTCACGGAACGCAGTGGTTCCAACTCTTCCAAGGAGCTCACGATGCTGACCGTGACGAGTGCGGCCCGAGATCGCTTGACGAAACTGTTGTCCGAGTTCCCGCAACCGGTGGCGGCCCGCATCGTGCGGCGCGACGGACGGCTGAAGCTGCGGCGCGGAAAAGAGCGTCCCGGCGACAAGGCGATCGAACACGACGGGCACACCATGCTGCTGTTGGGCGAGCCGATCGCCAAGCGGTTGAATAACCGCATCCTCGACGTGCGCGAAACGACGAACGGCCCGAAGCTCCGCTTCCGCCGCCAGGCGTGACCGATCGCTTCATGCGACCTCCCGACGTCCCGGCAGGCGGGATGTACGTCCATTCCGCCGGAATGGACGTGGAAAGCGGGTTGTCGGGATCCGGAAGTCGCGGGTTCGCCGTGGCATTGCGGTTGAACCGTCGAATCGCCGAACGGGGAAACCACAACGTGCGAATCAGCCGCTTGGCATCGGATGCGTTCGTCTGCGCTCCACGTCCCGCCCGGCAGGCGGGACGTACTTGTACGTCCATTCTGCCGGAATGGACGTAGGGAGCGGGATGGCGACTTCCGGAACGTGAACGTCTCCCGTGACCGCACGGCGACCATCGGCCGTGATTTCGACCGATCTCTTCCGGCGACGTTTCTGCGCGCTTCATGTCCCGCCCGGCAGGCGGGACGTACTTGTACGTCCATTCTGCCGGAATGGACGTAGGGAGCGGGATGGCGACTTCCGGAACGTGAACGTCTCCCGTGACCGCACGGCGACCATCGAGCGCGATTTCACCGATCACTTCCGGCGACGATTAGGCGCGCTTCATGTCCCGCCCGGCAGGCGGGACGTACTGCGCTCCCATCACGCGCTGCTCGAGTCGCCCCTCGGCCGCGGCGCCAGACTGGCCACCAGCAGTCCCACGAACAGGATGCTCAGCGTCCCCAGCACGATCGCCAGGTAGTCGTGAAGCGGGCTACGAAACTCGCTCAGTCGCGCGGGCCACCAATCGAATTTCGACAGCGACATCCACATCATCAAGCTCACCGCCGTCAGCACGCCGGTCGCCGCCGCGGGATTGCCCGCCCGGCGGCTGATCAGCCCCAGCAGGAACAGCCCCAGCATCCCGCCGGAAAACAGCCCGGAGAGCTTGAACCACGCATCGAGCATTCCTTCGGTCCCCACCAATGCCAATGCCGCGCACGTGCCGATCGCCCCCCACACGACGGTCGTTCCCCGCAGGACGAGCATCGACTCCCGCTCTCCCGCCAGCGGCCGAAGATAGCGCTTGTAGATATCCTGCAGGAGCAGCGTCGCCGAACTGTTGAGCGAAGTGTCGAGGCTGCTCATGCCGGCGGCGAGGACGGCGGCGATCAACAGCCCGGTCATCCCCGCCGGCAGTCCGCTCACGATGAAATGGGGGAACACGTCGTCGCCGCTTTTGCCCGCCAGCAGTTCCGGCCGGGCCGTATAGTAGGCGAACAGCGACGTCCCCAGGAAAAACAACATCGCCGCGACCGGCAGGCACAACAGCGCTCCGATCAGTCCGCTGCGGGCGGCGTCACGGTCGGACTTCGCCGTGAAGTACCGCTGCACGTAGCTTTGATCGATGCCGAAGTTCTGCAGGTTGATGCACAGCCCGTAAATGAACACGACCCAGAACGTCTTTTCCGAAAGGGACGTGCCGAAACTCCCCAACGAGAACTTGTCGTGCTCGGCGGCGATCGTGAAGACCTGCCCCGGCCCTTCCGGCATTCCGAGCAGCAGAACGCAAATCGACGCGACGATCCCCGCCGTCAGCACGAACGCCTGAGCCACGTCGGTCCAGATGACCGCCTCGATTCCGCCCAATAGCGTGTAGACCGTCACCAGCACGCCGACGACGACGATGATCTCGCGAATGTCCCACCCCGTCAGCGGCGCCACCGCCGTCGACACCAGGAACGTGATCGTTCCCAGCCGCGCGATCTGCGTCAGCAGGTAGAACGTCGTCGCGTACAGCCGCGCCCAAGGCCCGAACCGCTCCTCCAGCCGGCTGTACGCCGAGACATTCCCGCTGCGGCGATAGTAGGGGATGAACCACCACGCCGCGGCGACGGCGGCGATCGGCAGCGACAGCGACAGGGCGAAGGCGTTCCAGTTCCCCGCGTAGCTGCTTCCCGGGTTCCCCAGAAAGCTGATGCTGCTGGTGTACGTGCCGAACAACGACAACCCCACCACCCAGCCCGGCAGCGACCGCCCCGCCGCCATGAACTCCTCGGTATTGTTGCTCCGCCGGGCGAACCAGCATCCCAGCGCGAAGATTCCTCCCACGTAAGCGAGCAGCACGGCGAGGTCGGTCCAGGGAAGCGTGCTGGAATGATGCATGATGAATCGAGCGGCTCGCGGATGCGGTGGTGAATCGTGACGACGAGGCGGCGGCGTTCGCGCGCGTGCCCCGGATTCTAACCCGAACGACTCCGGGAATCGGCAGAAATTGCCGAATTGAGCTTGCGTCGATTTCCAACCGCGGCTACGCTCCCCGTCCGATTGGCCACTCCGACTGAAAGAGTCGAGCCGGTCAGGACGACCGGCGCGGCGTACCACACCCCATGGAAGGGGGCTCGATGCACGGTCCGCGGTCCAACTCCGGCCGGCTTGCCTGGGGAGGCAACTCTTCTTCGGCCGCTTCGCTGCTGGCAACCCTCGGCTGGGTGATCGCGCTCTTCGCGGCGTCGCTGCTCTTCGCCCCGAAAGCCGTCGGCGCCGACGATTTCGACGAATGCCTCGCGCTCGCGCGCCGCGGCGAGCACGAAAAGTCCATCGCCGCCGCGGCCGCCGCCATCGAGGCCGGCGGCTACGGCGAAGCGTGGCGACTCGCCAAGGCCCAAGCCGAACTCGCCCTGGGCCGCTACGACGACGCCGCGCAAACCGTCGAACAGGGACTGTCGCGGTATTCCACCAGCGTGAGATTGCGGCTCGCCGGCGTCGAGGCGCTGCGGCATTCCGGCCGCGGCGAGGATGCCGAGCGATACCTGGCGGAAATCGCCGAACTCGCCGCGAACGCTCCCTGGCGGTACACCGAAGCGGCCGAACTCGTCGCGATCGGCGAAGCGGCGCTGCTCGCGCGCGGCGACGCCCGCGAAGTCCTGGAAGGCTTCTTCGACCGCGCCTTGCGAAAGGACGCGAACTGCCGCGAGGCGTATCTCGCGTCCGGCAAGCTCGCGCTCGCCAAGCACGATCCGGGACTCGCCGCCGAAATTCTGGGCGACGCGGCCGAACGCTTTCCGAACGACCCCGCGGTCCGCCACGCCTTCGCCTCCGCCTTGAACGATCTCGAACCCGAGCAGGCGGCCGCCGAGTATGCGAAGGCGCTGGAACTCGATCCGCGGCACGTCCCCACACTGGTCGCGCTCGCCGAACGGCGGATCGACTCGGAAGATTACCCCGGCGCGCGGAAGCGGCTCGATCAGGCGCTCGCCGTCAATCCGCGACATCCGCCGGCGTGGGCGCTCCGCGCGGCGATCGCCCATCTCCAAAACCAGCCCGAAGAAGAGGCCCGCTGCCGCGACGAGGCGCTCGCCTCCTGGAAGCGGAACCCGCTGGTCGACCACGTCATCGGCAGCAAGCTCTCGCAGAAATACCGCTTCGTCGAAGGCGCCGCGCGACAGCGGCAGGCGCTCGAGTTCGACGAGCGGTGTCTGCCCGCCCGCATTCAGCTCGCGCAAGATCTGCTGCGGCTGGGGCGCGACGCCGAAGGCTGGGAACTCGCCGAGACGACACACGACGCGGATGGCTACGACGTCGTCACGTTCAATTTGCTCGAGCTCCGCGACCGCATCGCGAAGTTCACCACGCTCCGCAACGACGATTTCATCGTGCGGATGGAAGCCCGCGAGGCGGAAGTCTACGGCGACCGCGTTCTCGCGCTGCTCGACCGCGCGAAGCGCACGCTCTGCCCGCGCTACGGGCTCGAACTCGACGAGCCGATCATCGTCGAAATCTTCACCGATCCCAACGACTTCGCCGTCCGCACGTTCGGCATGCCCGCCGCGTCCGGCTATCTCGGCGTCTGCTTCGGAAAAGTCATCACGGCGAACAGTCCCGACGGTCGCGGCGGTCGTCCGTTCAACTGGGAATCGGTCTTGTGGCACGAGTTCTGCCACGTCGTCACGCTCGAAGCGACGCACAACCGCATGCCCCGCTGGCTGAGCGAAGGGATCTCCGTCTATGAGGAGCGCCGCGAGAATCCGACGTGGGGGCAGACGATGACCCCCGCCTATCGCGAACTGATTCTCGGCGGCGGGCTGACGCCGATCGGCAGCCTGAGCAGCGCGTTCCTGTCGCCGAAAAGCCCGCTGCACGTTTCGTTCGCGTACTACGAATCGTCGCTCGTCGTCGAGTGGCTCGTGCGGAATCACGGGCTCGAATCGCTTCGCCACGTGCTGAGCGACCTGGCGGCGGGCATCCCGATCAACGATGCGCTCGGTCGCCGCTGCGATTCGCTGCTCAAGCTGGAGGTGGAGTTTCATCGCTTCGCGCGGGACCGGGCGGAGTCGTTCGCCCCGCGCGTCGATTGGAGCGAGCCGGACCTGGCGAGCCTCTCGAACGACGACGCCGATGCCCTCGGCCGGTTCATCGAGAAGCATCCGACGAACCGCGCGGCCCTGGCCGCGCAGGCCGATGCGCTCTTCGAGGAACGCGCGTTCGAGCGGGCCAAGCGGCCTCTGCGGAAACTGATCGAACTCTTCCCGGAAGACGCCGGTTCGGAAGGCCCGTACGTGAGGCTCGCGCAAAGCCATCGCGCGCTCGGCGAGTTCGAGGAGGAACGCGCACTGTTGGAACAGGTCGCGCGGCGCGAAGCGGCGGCGATCGGCGTGCATCTCCGCCTGGTGGAACTCGCGCGGGAGCGCGAGGATTGGCCGGCGGTCGTCGAGCACGTCGAACAGGCGCTCGCCGTCAATCCGATGCTCCCCGCCCCGTGGCGCGACCTGGCCGAAGCCCATGACCGGCTCGGCGACGACCCTGCGTCCCTTCGCGCTTACCGCACGCTGCTCGCCTTCGATCCCCCCGATCCGGCCAGTTTGCATTACCGGCTCGCGGAGTTGTACCGCCGCGCGGGGAACGACGCCGCGAAGAAGCACGTCCTGCTGGCGATCGAGCACGCCCCGCGATTTCGCGACGCGCACGCGCTGCTGTTGAGATTGAACCGCGGTGCGCCGCCGGAACCTCCGCCGTTGCGTCTCGCCGACGCTCCTCCAGACGAACGGACGCTCGAATGAACCGCCTGCCGCCGATTCTGGGATGTCTCGCCCTCGCCGCCCTCGCGACGAGCGGTACGCTCCCCCGGCAGCACGAGGCGGACGGCGGAAGGCGGGGGACGGACGGCTCTCGGCAGCCGGCAGTCGGCAATTCTCTGCACGAAGGTCGCGCAAGAACCATTGAGCCGCGGGGTTTATCCCCGCGGTGGTCTTGCGGCGACCGCGACCAGGAGCGTGAGTTTTCCCTTGCAGTCGATCGTGTTCGCACCGCGAGGATAATCCCCGCGGCTCATGCGCGATTCGAACTCGCGGCTCACGGTTATCCCGATCCCGAACGCATGACTTTCGCCCAGTGGAACCAACGCTGGGAGCGCGAGCGGACCGCCGTCGATCGCCGCGGCGTTCCCGACTGGCAGGTCGATCGCGACTTTCAGGGAGACGTCTTCACCTTCGTCCGCATCCAATACGACTCCTCCAGCGGCTGGCAGCGCTGGGCCACCGACCATCCCGACGCCGATCTCAACTTCTCCTATCGTCTGAAGGAACTCACGTCGCTCGAGGTCGATCCGCAGGGGAAGGTGCTCGAACTGACCGATCCCGAATTGTTCGATCATCCCTTCATCTACCTCGTCGAACCAGGGGCGATGCGGCTCACCGCGGAGGAAGTCGTCGCGCTGCGGCGCTATCTCCGCAACGGCGGATTCCTGATGGTGGACGACTTCTGGGGCGAGGCCGAGTGGGACAACTTCCACGCGGAACTGAAGCGCGTGTTCCCCGATCTCGAGCCGGTCGAATTGCCGCTCGACCATCCGATCTTCCACTGCGTGTACGACCTGAAGGAAAAGCCGCAGGTGCCGAGCATCGGCGTCGCCCATCAGAACCGCGGGACCGGCGTCACCTGGGAGCGCGAAGACGCGCAGGAGCCGCACTATCGCGGCCTGTTCGACGAGCAAGGCCGGCTGATGGCGGTCATCTGCCACAACACCGACCTCGGCGACGGCTGGGAGCGCGAGGGGGAAGACGAATGGTACTTCCGCGAGTTCTCCGAAAAGAAAGCCTACCCTCTGGGAATCAACATCGTCTTCTACGCGATGACGCATTGATTTCGACGCAAAGGCCGCAATGAAGCGCGAAGAATCAGACAGAAAGATTGAAGACAGAAAAATGGTTCGGAAGGAATTCCTGATTCCTGATTTCTGATCTCTGATCTCTGACCACTGTCCGCCATCCACTGTCCACTGGTCCTCCGCCATGCCCCTCACCCTCCACCATCCCGACTGCAACGACGAAGCCATCATCGCCAAACTCCGCACCGCGAGGCCGCGGATCGAGGCGGAGTTGGAAAAGACGATCGTCGGCCAGAAAGAGGCGATCGAGCATCTTCTGCTCGCGCTGTTCTCCGGCGGGCACGCGCTCATCACCGGCGCCCCCGGTCTCGCCAAGACGCTGCTCGTCAAGTCGATCGCGCAAGTGTTTCATCTCGAATTCCAGCGGATCCAGTTCACCCCCGACCTGATGCCCGCCGACATCACCGGCACCGAAATCCTCGAACAGGACGCCGACGGCAAGCGGCGAATGAAGTTCGTTCGCGGTCCCGTCTTCGCCAACGTGCTGCTCGCCGACGAGATCAACCGCACGCCCCCCAAAACGCAAGCCGCGCTGCTCGAAGCGATGCAGGAGCACCAGGTGACGGCGGCGGGCACGCGGTACGCGCTCGACGAGCCGTTCTTCGTGCTCGCCACGCAGAACCCGATCGAGATGGAAGGAACGTACCCGCTTCCCGAGGCGCAACTCGACCGTTTTCTGTTGAACGTCGTCGTCGATTACCTCCCCGAAGACGAGGAGGTGCGGGTGGTCGCCGCGACCACCCGCGACACGCCCGCCGCCATTCAGCCGCTGTTCGACGGACAGGCCGTCCGCGACTTCCAGGCGGTGATTCGCGGCGTGCCGATCGCCGAGGACGTGGTCCGCTACGCGGTGCGTCTCGCGGCGGGGTCGCGCCCACACCGCCCGGGATCGCCGGAGTTCGTGAACGAGTGGCTTTCCTGGGGCGCGGGGTTGCGCGCTCCGCAAAGCCTGGTGCTCGCGGGAAAGGCCCGGGCGGCGCTGCACGGCCGGGCGCACGTCTCGGTCGAAGACATCCGCGCCCTCGCCGCTCCAGTGCTGCGGCATCGCCTGTTATTGAACTTCCGGGCCGAAGCGGACGCCGTGACCACCGACGACGTGATCGCGAAACTCATCGAAACCACCCCCGCCCCCGCGGAACGCGCCTGGAAAGCAGCCGCGTAGGCGGGAGAAATTCATTTCGACGCAAAGACGCAAAGGCCGCAAAGACGCGCAAAGGAAAGCTTCAAGAAGGGGCAGAAAGATAAGGGGCAGAAAAATGACGCGATGACGTCGTGAAGCGACTTCTGACAACTATACGTTCTCGACCTCTCGACGCTCGACGGCCTGGAGATCGATTAGAGATTGAACTTCGAATGAGCAGGCGATTCTCGACTTTCGTCTCCCTTCCGGGAACGTCAGTTTTCTGCCTCCCATTTTTCTGCCAAAACTTTCTTCCTTTGCGTCTCTTTGCGCCCTTGGCGCCTTTGCATCGAAAAGAACGAGAGCCGGCGACATGGATGGCCGTTGGATCGACCCGGCGACGTTGATGCGGATTCGTTCGCTCGAATTGCGGGCTCGCGCGATCGTCGAAGGCTCGCGCTCCGGGACGAACCGCAGTCCCTGGCACGGGTTCTCCGTCGAGTTCACCGAGTATCGTCCCTACTCGCCCGGCGACGACCTCCGCTATCTCGACTGGCGGCTGTTCGCCCGCAGCGACCGCTACTGCGTCAAGCGGTTCGAGGACGAGACGAACCTTCGCTGCCACATTCTGCTCGACGCCAGCCGCTCGATGGATTACGGCAGCCTGCCGTACACCAAGATGGACTACGCCCGCACGCTCGCCGCGACGCTGGGCTACTTCCTGCACCTTCAGGGAGACGCGGTGGGACTTGCGCGGTTCGCCGCGGAGATCGAAGAACTGATCCCCGCCCGGCACCGACCCGGCCATCTGCGGCGGCTGCTGGTCGCCCTCGAGAAGCGCCCCGCGGGAACCGAGACCGATCTCGCCCGCCCGCTCGAAACGCTCGCCGAACGCCTCACCCGCCGCGGCCTGGTCGTGTTGATCTCCGACTTGCTCGCGCCGATCGATGCGCTCGCCCCGCACTTGTCCCGCTTGCGGTTTCGCGGCCACGAAGTGCTCGTCTTCCACATCCTCGACCCGGCCGAGGCGCGGTTCGAGTTCGACGCGGTTCGTGATCCCGCTCGGAGTGACCCGATTCAGCGGGTCCAGGCGAACGCCGCGCCGTCCATCTTCCGCGACATCGAATCCGGCCGCGAGCTGCACGTCGATCCCGCCGCCGTTCGCGAGAGCTACCTGCGCCGTCTCGCGGAGCACGAGGAAGCGATCCGCGCGGCGTGCGCGCGGCTCGGCGTCGAGTACCGCCGCTTCGTCACCGACGAGCCGCTGGAAATCGCGCTGACGGAGTTCCTCCATGCACGGGACAGCGCCGGCCGGCGGCCGTTTCGCCGTCCTCGATCCGCCGGGAGGGCCGCATGAGTCTGCTCGCCCCGCTGTATGCGCTGGGACTGGCGGCGGTCGCCCTGCCGGTGCTGTTTCATCTCGCGCGGCAGACCGCGAAGAACCGCCGCGAGTTCGCCGCGACGATGTTCCTCGAAGAGGTGCGGCCGCGCGTCGCGCGCCGCCGGAACATCGAGGACCGCCTGTTGCTGCTGTTGCGCGGGCTCGCGGTGGCGGTGTTGTGCCTCGCCTTCGCCCGCCCGTTCTTCGAGACCGCGGACGAGTCGCACGCGGCGAACGCAGCGAGCCGGCGGCTCGCGATTCTCATCGACGCGAGCGCCAGCATGCGCCGCGACGGCCTGTGGGAACTGGCGCTCGGCCGCGCGGAGGCGGCGCTCGACGAACTCGATCCGGGCGACCGCGCCGCACTCTACGTGTTCGACGACCGGCCGCGATGCGTCGTCCCCTTCGCGCAGGCGACCGAACGCGACGGAACCGCCGTGACGCGGGAAGCGCTCCGCGCGCTGCGTGGCGAATCCCCCGGTTGGAACGGAACCGATCTCGGCGCGGCGCTGACGGCGGCCCTCGACGATTTCGCCCGCGGCCGGTCCGCGGAGACGTTTTCCGTCGATGAGATTCTGCTCGTCGGCGACATGCAGGAAGGCGTCCGCCTCGAATCGCTCGACTGGCCGCCCCACGTGGCGCTGCGAATCGCGATGGTCGAACCGGCCAGCGCGACGAACGCCGGCCTCGCGCTGGTCGCCGACAGCGCCGAAACGATCTTCGACGAGTCGCTCCGCGTCCGCGTGACGAACGCCGCCGCGTCGAATCGCGACGTGTTCCGCTTGCAATGGCAAGACGCCGCGGGGACGGCGGTCGGCGCGGCGATCGACGTTCACGTGCCCGCCGGCACGGCACGGGTTCGAAGCGTGCCGCGCCCGCAAGCGACCCGGACGCTCGGAGCGTCCGGGTCGCTGAACCCTGCGACGCGGCTCGTGCTGACCGGCGACGATCACGAGTTCGACAACACGCTGCACGTCCTGCCGCTCGAACAACAGGCGTGGCGGCTCGTCTTCGCCGGCGACGCCGCGGCCGACGATCCGCGTCGCGAACGCTACTACCTGGAACGCGCTTTCCCGGAGACGCCGTTGCGTCGCGTCGAGATCGTGGGTATCGAACCAACTGCCCCGCCGCTTTCGTCCGCCGCGCGCGACATCGCCCTGGTAGTGGTCGCGGGACCGCTCGACGAGACGCAAGCCGCGGCGATTTCCCGTCGGATCGCAACGGGGGGCACGGCGCTCGTCGCGTTGTCGTCGCCGGAAATGGAAGCGACGTTGCGCGCGATCCTGGACGAACCCGGAATCCGAATCACCGAAAGCGAGTCGGGCGAGCCGCGTCTGCTGACGGAGATCGATTTCGCCCATCCGCTGTTCGCCCCGTTCGCCGACGCGCGGTATTCCGACTTCGCGAAGATTCACTTCTGGCGGCGGCGGATCATCGAACTGCCCGACTCGCCGGCCGCGAACGTGCTGGCCCGGTTCGACGACGGTCGCCCGGCGATCGTCGAAGTGGGACACGGCTCGGGGCGGGTCTTCATGTTCGCCTCCGGCTGGCATCCCGCGGACAGTCAGCTTGCCCTCTCGTCGAAGTTCGTCCCATTGCTCGAACGAATGCTGGAGCTGTCCCGCGGAGCGGAGAACGAATCGCGGCAACTCGCGATCGGCCAGTCGATCCGATTGGCCGGTTTCTCGACCGATTCGGACGTCGCGAACGAGATCGCCATCGAAACACCCGCCGCGGGCACGGTCCGGCTGACGTCGAACGAGACCGCTTTCGCGGAAACGAACTCTCCGGGAGTGTACGTCGTTTCCGCCGTCGCCGAGCCAGAGCGGAATTCGCGGATCGCGGTGAATGTCCCGCCGGCGGAAAGCCGCACCGATCCGTTGTCGATGCAACGACTGGCGGCGCTCGGGCTGCCGATCGCGGCGCCAGCATCGTCCGCCAACGCCGACAGTGACCTTCGCGCGGCAGAGGAGCGTGCGAACCGAGCGGCGGAATTCGAGACGCAACAACAATTGTGGCGTTGGCTGCTCGTGGGAGCGGTCGGTCTGTTGATCGCGGAAACGTGGCTCGCTTCCCGTCGCGCGAATACCCCGGTCGGCCACTAGCGGACACGCCCGAATCCGAGCGTGCGACTCACGCCAGGCGACAGACGGAACAATCGAAGACAGAGAACTCGATGAAGAGATGACCAGAATAACGAAGGCACGAAGATACGAAAGCGGCAGGCATTCGTCTTCGCGCTCTTTGCGCCCTTCTGTTCATGATCGAATCGAACAGAAGGCCGCAGCGCGGCACAGCCGCAACCAATAGCCTGACAGAAAGATTGAAGACGGAAAATGCAGAATGGAAAGATGAGGTGAAGAAAACGAGAGCTGAAGTGCTGAAGACTTTTCGTTCCGGCATCGCCCCGCTGGACTTCGCGCTCTTGGCGTGCTTCTGTTCGATTCAACCCCCAACATAAGCACGCGAAGGCCGCGAAGATGCAATCAAGAGCTGCCGGCGAGACGTCCGCCCCGGGGGGTCGTGGCATGTTTTCGAATCTTCATTCCTCCCGAGAAGATCGGGACTCGTTTCTCATTTCGCCGTCCCGCGTGATTCTGCGTCGAGTCCGTCGCGGCGAAAGTTCGCACAGGATGAACGAAAGCGAGACGATCGCACAGCGAAGGAATGACAGTCGTTCCAAGTTCCGGACGGACCAGCGTCCGCTGCGCAAGACCTTTACGCTGAAAGCGTTGAACAATCCAGCCCAGGGTCGCTCGCGGAGCGAGCGCAACCTGGGTAACGCCCTACTCCGCGCTCATCAACCCTGAAAGGGTTGCACAGCCGCGAACCGGGGATATTTCCATGCCATCCGCACGCTCCATTCCTGTCGAACCCTTTCAGGGTTCCGGCGTTCGCGGCGATCGAAACCCAGGGTGCGCCCGCTGCGCGGCCGACCCTGGGCTGTGTTGTTCAACCC
>JBBDNT010000161.1:0-22843 GCA_040877445.1 Planctomycetaceae bacterium | reverse complement strand
GTCGGCGGACTCTTCCGCCGGCGTGTCGTCCCGCGGCGAGTCGCGGGTGCCGCGGACTTTCGACACGATCGCCGAGACGTCGACTTCGGGGTCGGCCGGGCGTTCCGGGCGCTCGTCGTCGCGCAACCATCCGAACGGGCGCTCGTGCGGTTTCGTCGCCGCATCGTGAACCTTGTGCGACAGTTCCTTCTCGGTCCACGGCGGATCGCAGCGCGGGTTGTAATGTTCGAGCAGCAGGTCCAGGGCGCGCTCCGGCGCGATGCCGAACCCGTGGACAAGCGCCGTCGCCGCGGCATAGGTCGCGCCGTGCCCGCCCTGGCCGCTGATCGCCGGCGACATACGGTCGAGGTATGCGAGCGCCCGTCGCTCGACGAGAGCGGGATCGTCGTCCACGGGCGCGGTCGTCGGCCGCCGTTTCGGCGGTTCCGGGAGCGGGCGATCGGGGTAGCGGAGCCGAACAACGGCCTCGGCGAGCGCCGCCACGCAGGCCGCGAGCATCGGCGCGGGAACCTGCGCCGGCTCGCCGGTGAGCAGTTCATAGCGTTCCCCCTCGGGATGGACGCTGGGCCCGACGACGGTCTGCGTGCCGGTGGAACGCAGCTCGACGATCATCTTCCGCGTCTGCGGATCGGTGTATTTCTTCGTGACGGCGCCGACGGCGTAATACCAGCGGTGGGAGCGCGGGCTGCTCGGCCGGCCGGTGACCGCGGGGGTGGGAGGCAGGTACGAGTCCGCGAGGTCGCGGGCCTCGACGCAATCGAGGTCGACGTCCACGAGCCAGCCGCTCGGCTCGCCCAGGAGCAGGCCGATGTTGTCGTCGGGCGCGAAGTGCCGCTCGACGTCTTCGAGGACGATCCGCAGTTTCGTCCAGCCATCGATCACCGCCCGCTTGGTGCGCGGCGGGATCGGGACCGGCCGCCAACCGCGGCCGATGTAGCCGCGCGCCGCGTCGATGACCGACGGTCGTGCCGCCTCGTTGCCGGCGTGGCTCATGTCAATTCCGCGACCGGGAGCCGTCGAGCAGTTTCGAGATCACGCGCGACAGCTTTTCGATCGTCTCTTCCTGATCGCGGATGACCCGCGCCGCCTCGATCGAGAGGTTGTCTCCCAGCCGGGCCTCGAGATCGGCCGCGACGTGGCTGGCCGGGCGCAGTGGAGATGGTTTCGGTCCGTTGCACGTCATGGAGAATTTCCGTTGATGGTGTGATGATGGCGTTCGAGCCCGGCGGCGATCCGGGCAACCGCGGGCAGTCGCTGCGGGTTGCGCTGCGCCCAAGCGGCCCACTCGCGGATCTCCTCCTGGAGAATTTCGAGCGTCGCGGGCTGCCAGTCTTCGATGCGGCCGGAATGGACGACGGCGAGTTCCTCGACGCTCATCGACTCGGCGTCGCCGACGACAAGGAGCACCGTCGCCGGCCCGAACCGCGTCCACCGCTCGTAGAGCAGCCTTTGGCCGCGCGGAATGAAGCGATTCTCCTTCCATTCGAGCACGAGCAGGTTGCCGCCCAACTCGACGATCCCGTCGACGTCGCTGAACCCGATCTTCCGGGGGAGCGATGACGCGAGTTCCTCGATCTTCGGCCGCTTCACGCGATTGAAGCAGCCCTGGAGGCGGCATTCCCAGCGCATCGGGTTGTAGCCGTCATCCGACATGGCACACCCTCCCGAACCGAGCGAACTCCCGCGCGAACGATTCCCGGTGAGCTCCCACATAAAGCACTGCCTGCCCCTGCAGCGGCGCGGAGACTTTGTCGGGATGCCAGAAGCGGACGCGGCCGGCCGGGAAACAGACGGCCGAGGCCGCGCCGAGAAGCGATTGAAACCAGCGCGTCTCGGTCGCATTGTTGACGAGGACCACCGCCTGGGGAATCTCGTCGCGCTGCGCATGGCCGACGAGCTTTTCTGCGAACCGGCCGATCTGCGGCTGGGAGTAGGGCGGGTTGAGGAACACGCGGCCGGTCCAGTCGCGCGCGAGGCCGTCGCCCTCAATGGTGAAGAACCGCTCCGCGGCGACGATTTCATTGGCGGCCGGCGACGAGGCCGGGTCGAGGTCGATCCCGCCCATCACCGTCCGCGCGGCATCAATGTACTCCGCTGGCGTGTACCATTCGTTGTCGCCGCTGTTGTGGGCGACGTGTGGCTGCTTCAGGCGACTGTATTCGGCATGGATCGTCGTCTCGCCGCGCCGGAGCTTTTCCTTCGTCTCCTCGTCGGCGTGCTGGGCGAGGAATTCGGCGCGCGAGAGTGTTCTTGCTCCAATGCCAACTTCTTTGGCGAGTTGGGAGCGGGTTTCGCGTTCACGGGCCGGGTCGAAACCCTCCGGCCATGTGGCCGGAGGGTTTCTGCGGTTCCCCCGTCCGCCGGAACCATCATCGCCCCGGCCCGCCAGCACTCGTTTTTCCGCCTCCTTCGCCCGGATCGGTTTCAGCTCGATCGCCAGCTCCGCACGCTGGAACGGCGTCAAGTTCCGCCGACCGAGTTGGTGCTTGATGATCCACCGCTTCGCCGCATCGCGATCGGGGAGACTGATTTCGCGCACCGCATAGTCGATCCCATAGCGATCGCAGATCGACTTGCGGTTGTGGCCGTCGAGCAGCAATTGCTGCTCGCCCCACACGATGAGCGGGGCGAGGCAGCCGTCCTGCAGGAGATTGGCCTCGAGGTCGGCCAACTCATTCGGCGCGAGCGGGGGGATCAGCGCGTGGAATTCCGCGTCGATCACCACCGGTTCCGTCGTCATGCATTGCATTCTGTGGCGTCTCCGTGTGAAAAAGTTGCGCCGCATGCCGGTGCCGTCACGTCTCTTTCGTGAACTTCTCGATCAGTTCTGACGCCGCGCCCTTCGGCGGGCGGTCGTCGACGAGCTGCCCCGTGGCAATCGCGTCGAGCAGGATCCCCAGGCAGGCGCGGGCATGGGCCAGGTGCGAGACGCCGCTCTCGGGATCGTCGTCCTCGCCATCGAACCACTGCAGCAGGTGCCGGCGCGCGGCGGCGACGTACACCGACGCCTTGACCCGGGCGCTGCGCCAGTTGAACGGGCCGTACTTCTGCGCCCCGAGTGCCATGACGAGGCTCTCGGCGATTTCGGCCGCTGGCGGAACCAGGTGCAGCGGCGGCTTCCGTGCCCCGATGCGGTCCTTCGGGTTCTCCGCGTCGTCATCGCCATCGGCGACGAAGATGCGGAGCATGTCCGGTTCGGTTGGCGCGTTCATCAACCTTCGCCTCCACCGCACCGGCAGCAGACATGGCAGCGACGGCAATCGTCGCAGTGCCCCTGCGCCTGCTCGTCGCATTCGAGGCAAGTGTCGTCCACGGTCGTCGTTTCCGTCTGCATGCGCACCTCGCGAAGTGAGGAATGGGAAAGAACTCACCGGCTGCGGAGCAGCCACGGCTCGAAGTGGGCGCGGCGGCCGTCGATGACGACGCCGCGGCCGAGAATCGGCTTGGCGGGCATTCTCCGCCCGTACTCGAACTGCAACCGCCCGGCGTCGATCCCACAGCCGACCGACATGCCGAACACCCGGAATTCGGGATTGGCCCACCACTTCACGCCCGCCTGCGAATGGAAGTGGCCGATCACCGTCGAGCGGAAGTTGTCTTTCGCCTGGCGGAAGGCGGCGTCGCACCCGCTGCGCCCGCTGTCGCCGTGCGCGTAGATCACACCGTCGATCACGAGCTTCGCGAACCGCGGATGGACGGCCCATTCGACTTCCCACAGGTCGGTGTACGAGCGGAGTATTTGCGGCGGGAGGCCGGCCGAGATCGCCTGCCGCTCGGTGAGCGCGTCGTGGTTACCGATCAACCAGTCCGCCCGCGGGAAGGCTTTCGCCAGGGAGGCGACCTGCCGCCGCGCGCGTTCGTATTCCTTCGTGGCATTGCTCAGGCTGGGGCTTTTCTCGTGGTAGGAGATCGACGACCAATCGACGAGGTCGCCGATGTGGACGACGCGATTGACGGCGTAGGCGTCCGCCACGCGCTTCAGGAAATCGACGTATCCCCGGCGCATGCCGGGACAATGCGTATCGGAGATGACGAGGACTCTAGCCACGGGCGTCTCCGGCGGAGGCCTGTTCCAGGAGCGCCCGGCGCTCGCGCTCGATCGCCTCCCGATCGACCTCCAGGAACTCGTCGATCAACCGGGAGACTTCGAGCGGCGTGCCGGGGCGGGCGTTCCAGAAGTCGAAGCGCAGCCCGTGCGTCTCCTCGACGTGTTCGAGGAACTCGCCGATCGCGCGATGGAGGGGCGCGACTTCGCGCCAATGGTCGAGTGAAGGTGTCATGGGCATCAAAATGGGACGTCATCCAGGTCGATCCCGCCCGCGGGGACCGCTTCCGGCAACTCGCCGAGCCGATAGCCGACGATGCGATCGAACTTCTCGCCGACGACGTACCGCACGGTGATCGCGTCGGTGAAGGCCAGGCCGCCGGCGTCGGCGATCGCCACGGCCTCTTCCGCGGAATTGGGGATCGGATCGGGCGAGCGGCGCTTCCACCACTGCTCGGCCTTCCGCCGGGCGTAGCCGTCGTGCTCGAAGCAGACCCATTCGCTGACCCAGTGGTCGAGGCCCAGCCGGTAATCGACGCGCATCGTGCGCGGAGCATCGTCCGACGCATCACGCTTCCGATGGACGCTGTAGGTCACGTCGAGCACGTCGTATTCGGTGTCGGTCGCCTGGCCGGAGAGGATCCCGGCGTCCGATGCCTTGGCCTCGTGTTTCTGCCGCTCCGGCGGCGGGAACTCGTAGCCGCAGTCCGGGCACGCGGCGTAGCCGGCGGCGATCACCGACCGGCACTGCGGGCATTCCTTGGCCGGCGCTTCGCCCCCCATGCCGGTGGGACGATCCTCGATGCGGATCGCATCGACGGGGCCGTGGCGCAGCACGTTTCCGCCGTAGTCGAGAACGAGGCAATTCTGCTTGTCGGGGAAGAGCCGGAACCCGCGGCCGACCATCTGGTAGTACAGCCCCGGCGAGAGCGTCGGCCGGAGCATCACCACGCAGTCGATGTTCGGGGCGTCGAAGCCGGTCGTCAAAACGTTGACGTTGCACAGGAACTTCAGTGGCTTGTGCTCGAACAGTCCGCCCGCAGCGCCGCCGCGGAACCGGCCGAGCAGTTCGTCGCGCTCCGGCGTCGGTGTTTCGCCGGATACGAACCCGCATTCGACACCGTGCTTCTCCTGCATCACCCGTTCGACGTGCCGGCCGTGCTGGACTCCCGCGGCGAAGATCAGCACCGAATTTCGGTCCCGCGCCAACTCGACGATCTCGTCGCACGCCGCTTCGACGAGCTCGTCGGCGTCCATCAACTCCTCGACTTCGCCGGCGACGAACTCCCCGCCGCGAACGTGGAGCTTCTGCGTGTCGACCTTCGACGAGCCGCTCTTGGTGACGAGCGGGCAGAGGTAGCCGTCGCGGATCAATTCGCGGACACCGACCTCGTAGCAGACGGCATTCAAAAAGTGGTCCGGCGCGCAGATCGTGCCGGTCGTCATCCGGTACGGCGTCGCGGTCAGGCCTATGACGCGAAGGTATGGATTCACCTTCCGGGCGTCGGCGAGGAACTGGCGGTACATTCCCTCGCCGGACGGGGGAATCATGTGGGCCTCATCCACGATCACCAGGTCGAACGGATCGAATTCGCAGGCTCGCTTGTAGATGCTCTGGATGCCGGCGATCGTCACCGGCGCCTGCATGTCCCGGCGGTTGAGTCCGGCCGAGTAGATCCCGAACTTCACCTCGGGGCAGACCAGCCGCAGCTTGTCGGCCGCCTGTTCGAGCAGTTCCTTGACGTGCGCCAGGATCAGCACGCGGCCGTTCCATTGCGCGACGGCGTCGCGGCAAATCGTGGCGATCACCGGAGTCTTCCCGCCGCCGGTCGGGATCACGACGACCGGGTTGTCGTCGTGGTCCCGCAGGTAGTCGTAGACCGCCTGGACGGCTTCGGTCTGGTAGGTGCGGAGTTCGATCATGGCGATTTCGGCATGGAGGAGTTCGCCGGCTGGTGTGGTCGCCGCGGCGCAGCTTGGACCGCAGTCAGGCTGCGTGGCGTTCGAAGGCGGTCGATCCCGCGTGAGTCGCGACCGGCACTCTGGTACGGACACGCCGCATCCGATTGTTCCACGCCTTGAAGCTGCTGACGAAATCGCTGACCCATACGTCACGCCTCCCGTCGTCCGAACGAAACTCGTTCGCGAACGCGAGCGCCACGTCGACCGCCAGGACGATCGCCTTCCGGCGTTCGCGTAGGGGAAGACGGTACAGCAGCTTCGCGATCGTCTCGAAGATTTGCTCGTCCGGACACGAGATCACCTGGATGGTGTGGAAATCCCAAATGCCGCCCTTCGCAGCGTCGAGAAAGATCTCGAAATACTCCTGCGCGTATTCGAGCAGGTCCGGGTCGTTCGGCTGCGGGACGCATTTCAACATCGAGCGGACTGCGGCGGTGACGTACATGGAGTGCCTGTTCTCCTCGATCGAAGTTGGATTTCTGCCCGTGCGGTCCCGTCCGGCGGATGCATCTCGACGATCGCCTTTTCGATCTGGCTGTCGTCGCGGAATACGCCGGCGTGCTGGAGCGAGTCCCACACGGCCTTCTGAAAGTTGTCCCAATCGCGCCGCCGGCGGTCCGGCGGAAACAGGTGCAGCTCGACTTCGAGGGCTTCCGTGAGCGGCTCGCGGAACCGCCCCGCGAGGAGTGCACACACCGCTTGCCGGTAGCTGCGTCCCTCGCGGCTGATCAGCGTCCGCCGGCCGACGTTGCGGTAGTACCGGTTCACGGACGGCGGGAACGGGAGCGTGAGATCGAACATCGTGCCCTCACCGCTTCCACGGCGGCGTGCTGTTCGGCCGCTGTTGCGGCTGGCCAGTCGCCGCCCCCTTCCTCTCGTAACCCTTGATCTCGTTCGAGATGTCGCCGGTGTCGGGGCGCTTCTTGCAGCGGACGGTGATCACGAGCGGCAGGTTGTGCAGTTCGAGTGAATCGGTGGGCGTCATCACGCCGACCGCCCGGCAGATGGACGACAACTCGGCGCGGGCGATCTTCACCGCCGTCTCGTTCGGGTTGTCGAGGTTCAGCCGGGCCCACGTCTTCCGTCCCTTGTACTGCCCGTCGAGGATCTCGAACGTGAGCTGCAGGAAGCTCCCCGTGCCGGACTTCGTCGGCTTCATCTCGCTGTCGGTGATGACGGCGAGGTACTTGCCGGCGGGAAGGGGATCGAACTCCATCGCCGGTTCGACTTCGTGGGCGTTGAAGCCGCGCAGATCGGTCATGTGGTGCTCCGTGGGAGAGTGAAGAGAAGGTGAGAAGACCGCGCCGCGGACGGACGGCCGTCGACTGCCAGGCGAGCGATCGCGCGATTGAGAGCGTCGTGTGTGTGCGCTGTTTCGCGGGCGTCTTGGCGACGGCGCGCCCGTTTCCGCGGGCGGTCACGCGGCGAAGAACTTCGCGTACTCGTTCCAGTCCAGGGGAAGCTCGTCGGGAAGGTTCAGGCGATTCTTGGCGACGTGCGCGGGACGCTCGGCGGTGCGGAGGATCCGCTCGCCCGTTCCGATCCCCTTGGCCTTCTTCCGCCCAAAGCCCTCGTCGTTGACCTTCGTGTGGACGCGGTACGTCGCGAACAGCACCTCGTCGCACCATTCCTGGATCAGCCCCGAGGCGAGCTTGTGCAGCCTGGGAACGTAGCGGTCGTAGGTCTCCGTCTCGGGGTTCTCGAACCGCTCGATGCGGGCATGCGCGAGAAGCACGATGGTCATGGCCCGGTCGTTGCGGAGGGCGTCGAGGCCGGTGAGGAATTCCCGCCAGGGAGTCAGCGCGAACACGTACCCCTTCGAGTAGCCGATGTCCTCGATGCTCGGGACGTTCCGCTGCCGGCAGATTTCCGCGTGGATCAGCCGCTCGAGCCAGTCGAGCGAATCGACGACGACCGTGCGGTAGGCATGCTCGGCGGTGTAGAGCTCGGAGAGCGCTTGCAGCGCCTCGTCGAACGACTGCGTCAGCGGGAAGCGGTCGCAGTCGATCTCGCCGAGGCCGTCCTCGGTCTGGATGAAGATCGGTGCATGCGCCGCGGCGGCGAACGTGCTCTTGCCGACTCCGTGCGTGCCGTACAGCATTACGCGGCGGGGCGCGGCGCGACGGCCGCTCTGAACTTGTTCGAGCAGTGGCATGTCGATGATCTCTCCGGAATCAACGGGCGCAAAATGGGTGTGGTTGGACGCGGATGGATCGCGGGCAGCGAATCAGATGCAGTCGAAGACGCGCCGCTCTTCGTAGCCGGTCGGCCAATGGCCGCTTCGCTCGCACCGCCCGAGCCGCTCGATCGCCTGTTCGTTCTCGCGCTCGGCGATCCCGAGCACTTCGTTCGAGACCTGCCAGACGCCGCAGCGAAACGGTTCCTTCTTTTCGATCGCCACGAAGTGCACCGGCACCTTTTCGCCGACGGCTTCCGCCAGCACGGCGCGGTAGAAGGCCATCTGGTAGACGTAGCCGAACCGCCGGGCGTCGGACTCGAACCACGTCAGGTCGTCGCATGTCTTGAGGTCCACGAAGCCGCGCTCGGGATGCAGCCAGTCCATGCGGATCTGGCAGGCGCGCCCGCGGTACTCGGTGCGCACGACGCCTTCCGGCACGCCTTCGGCGATGAGGCTCGTCGCCAGTTCGTTTCGCGCGACGCCGAGGTGCATCCGCAACAGCAGGTCGAACTGCTCTTGCGTGAGGACCGACTTCCCCTGCGCTGCGGCCCATTCGGCGAACGCCTTCGTGTTCGCACCGTACACGCTGCCGGTCTTCGGGTTGACCGGACCGCCCACGGCGAATTCCTCGTCGAAGCGCTTCCGTCCTTCGAGGATCAGCACGTGGGCGGCCCGCCCGAGCAGGTATGCGGGCCGGTCCTCGTCGCGGACGAGGCCGGTGCGTTTCTTGTGGTAGAGGAGAGGGGACTTGCGGAAGTCGGCCAGCAGATGGCTCGTCAGGTGCCGCCCGGCCTCGGCATGGTAGAGCGAGGCCGATTCGCGGATCAAGAAGCGGAGGTCGTCGAGAAGAGCAGCGGCCGCACGACCTGTTTTCCACGGCACCTGAGAGCGCATCCGATGGCTTTCTTTCGCAAGCATTCCAGAAACTGTTTTTCTGTCCCTCTACTGTTTATCTACCGATTCCGAAGGCGAGATGTCCGGAATCTCGGCAAGTGGTCCGAAAAAATCCGACGCCTCGAAGAACTCGCGGATCCATTCGAGCGTGCGGTAGAGCTTGGTGCGCGACATGGCGAGGTCGCGGGCGATGTCGATGACTGGTTCCCGCTTCAACCGCTCGCACAGGTCGCGAAGGTCGGGCGGCATCCTGGAGAGGGCCACCTCGAGGTCGTGCTCGAGGTGGTATTCTTCTGCGTGATGGGGCCAAGACGTTTCGGTGACCCGCTCGAGATGCTGCTCTCCGATCTGGGTCGAGATCTCGACCATCTCGCCGTCCGGATCCGGCACCAGCGTGCTCAGCGAGGCGACCTCGTGACGAAACTCGCGCTTCTCGGCCCAGCGCTCGACGATCAACGTGACGATCGCATGATCGACGATCATGGTCACGAATGCGTCCCAGTTCGCCACGGCCGGGTCGAACTGGTCGGCACGCTCCAGGACCGCGAGCTTCAACTCTTGTTCGAGATCGTTGCGGTCCGATTTCGTGAATCCGAAGTGCCCGATGAGCTGCTTCGCCTTCTGCCGGATCATCTTTGCGGTGAAGCCGCGGGTCAGCTCGTGACCCAGATCGACGCGCGTCGCCGCGGCCGCGTCCGAGGGTTGCTCGCTCGATGTGTCCGGGGCGGCTTCGAACTGGGCGGTCGTCTGCTGCGCTGGCATCTCGCCTTCTCCCACTTGAGGTGAACCAATCGCGGCGTCCGTTGCGCCGCATCCACCCGCCGGGGAAATTGCACGAAATGCCGAAAAATCTTGCCGAGTCGAAATGCAAGTGCCGGGACCACCGGCACTTGCGTCCCGAAAAAACCAGACTTGCACTTGCACGAAATCGAACTGAGTGCAATTCGCACGCGGAAGTGCAATCTGCAAGTGCAATCTGCAAGTGCATGTGCAAGTGCGAACGATCGCCTCATCCGAACCTGACGACGGCATTCAGGTCGCCGGCCGTCTCCCAGAGCAAGTTCAGTCTCGTCGCGCGGCGATCATTGAAGCAGCGGCTCGCGACCGATTCAGTGATTCCGACACGAGATGCCAAGTCCCGCTGGGTCGGCCTCGGCAACAGGTCCGGCACGCGATCGAATTCCACCGTGGCCTGGGCGTGATCCCGCGCCGACCGGATGTGCTGGATCAACTCCTGCTCCAGCAACTCGATATTGGCGGCACGCTTGGCTCGCTTTCTCACACGCGCAGCGCGGGGCGAATGTCCCAGCGGTGCGATTCCAGGGGTTGCGCCCTTTCCGTCGCCGGAATTCTCCGGATGGGCCGATTTCCACCCCGCGCCCTCATCCTCGGAGGGCTGCCATGAGGATCCGAGCGCAGCATCGATGAGGACGGTCAGCGTGTCGACCGACGCCTGGACGATGTTGGCGGGGAGGTGGCTGACGACGCTGAATTCCGCGTCATCGAACGATCCCCCGTGTTTCCACTGCAACTCGCACTCGTAGGGAAGTTCGTCGCACCAACCGAGGTGATGCACGACGAACAGCCAGTGATCCGGCAAGAACAGATCGTTCCGCCGGCCGACGATCTCTTCCAGGTCGCCGGGGAGAAGCGATGCGGCCTCGGTTTCCGCGAGTTCGCCCAAGCGACCACCGATTCGCCGGGCGATCCTGAAGAATCGCCGCAGGTCGTCCTCACCGCGGATCTTCCAATCCCACGAGTCCCAGAAGAACGCGTCCCGGCGGACTCCCGATGCCGACGGAACGCGCCGCAAATGCTGCGCGCGATGGGAGTCGGGCAAAAGCGTCCGATTGCTCGCCAGGGTCATGTGGTGCGAGATCGTGCGATTCAGGAGGTCGAGCTCCTCTCGATCGGATCGCAGTTGCAGGATGAGTGATTCGTTTTCGTTGATGATCATTCAGGTGTCTCCCCCTGAGAATGCGCGCAATCTGAGCGCAGAAGGCAGTGATGGCGAAAAGCGACGGAAGTGGCCGGCGAAAACCTGCGGACGCGAAGCGGTCCCGTGAAAGGGACGCTCGATGCGTCAGTCGCGGGGAGGCGGGAATTCCATCTTCAGTAGGTACAGCTCGCGGATCCTGCCGACGTGCTGCCAAGCCGTGTCGAAGGCGTTCATGACCCGATCGTGAAGTGCTTCAGCCAACTCCTACAGCGGTTGGCATGCGGCCGGCCCAGCCGGACAGGGATGTTACGATGTGGGTGCGGGAACTACGACGTCCACTGCCGGCTGTCGGCCACGACGACCCCGAGGATCCGAAACTCGGCCTCGCTCGTGACTTGGATTGGCTTGAATCGCTTGTTTTCCGGCCTGAGTTCGATCACGTCGCTTCCGAAGTGAAGCCGCTTGAGCGTCGTCTCGCCGTCCACGACGGCCACGACGATCTGCCCGTTCTGGGCCAACGGCTGCTCGCGGACGATGACGGTGTCGCCGTCGTGAATGCCGGCCCCGATCATACTGTCTCCCTGGACCTTCAGCGCAAAGTGCCTTCCACACCGAAGAATGCGGGCAGGCACGAGCGCCTCCCCGAGCCGGTTCTCGTCGGCCAAGACCGGTTGGCCGGCGGCGACGACGCCGTACAGGCCGATCGACATGAAACCGGTCGCCCGATCGGATTCCGGCTCCCGGACGATCGCCAGACTGCGGGGAACATTCGGCGTCCGAGTCACATATCCCTTCCGGATCAGCTGACGCACCGATTCGTTCACCGGCGTCATCGCCAGCCCGAGAACCTTGGCGAGTTCCTTCAGCGTCGGCGACGAGCCATGACGATCGATGTGGACTCGGATCGCTTCCAGCGTCCGCCGCTGGGCATCGGTGATCGTTTCGACGAGCGGTCTGCCCACCGAACGCCGCACCGGTTTCTTCTTGCGGTTCATCGGACATCTCCTCCTTGGGAACAATTCCCCGGCCATTCAGTGCCATAGGGAACATCAGCATACATCCGGTTCATTCTGCTGTCAAATAGAAACTGATATATTTCGATGGATATTCCACAACCACCGAAGACGACCGTCGCATCACCGCGGAGATCCTCATTCGGGCCATCGATTTTCCGCCGGCAAGGGCATTTTCCGGACATCCCGCCCACGAAATCGGTAGATAAACAGTAGAGGGCGCTCCGATGCGCGCATTCGCTGTGTTGCCGACAGCGGCGGAACGGCCTTCCGCTTCGCGACGAGAACCGTATGCCTGCACTTCCACCGCCGGCGGAATCGACTCCCGACGACCGCTTCCGTGAAATTGCCGCGATCCTCGCCCGCGGCGTCCTGCGTCTCCGCGCACGACACCTGCGTGCCGCCGATTTCTCCTCCACGGATTCTCCGGAATTCGTCCCGGACGGCCTTGAGGTTCCGCGCGACCCGCGGCTCAGTGTCCACTCGGGTTAGCGGTTCCGAGTTCCAGAGAGGAGACCGAGATGGCGCTGAACGTCGCGCAGGAGGTCGCCGTCATGCAGCGGATGACCGTCCGAGAACTGAAGCTGCGGTATGCCGAGGTATTCGGCGAGCTCCCCCGCAGCGGCAACAAGCAATGGTTGTTGAAGCGGATCGCTTGGCGGATCCAGGCCAACGCGGAAGGGGATCTCTCGGAGCGCGCCCGGCGGCGCGCGATGGAGCTGGCCGACGACGCCGACGTGCGGATGACGCCTCCCCGGCAACGGCCACCGAAGGTGGAGCCGGATTCGCCGGTCGTGACCATGCGGATGAACGGCGACAGCCGACTGCCGATGCCGGGTGCCGTGCTGACGCGATCCTACAAGGACCGGAAGATCGCCGTCACCGTCCGCACAGACGGATTCGAATACGAAGGGAGCGTCTACAAGTCGCTCTCCGCGGTCACGAAGGCCGTCACCGGAAAGCACTGGAACGGCTACCATTTCTTCGGCCTCGGACGAAAGGGGACGTAGCGATGAAGAGTCGTACCGCCCCGACCGTTCGCTGCGCGATCTACACCCGCAAGAGCACCGAGGAGGGCCTCGATCAGGAGTTCAACAGCCTCGACGCCCAGCGCGAGTCGGGGGAGGCGTACATCGCCAGCATGAAGCACGAAGGCTGGATCTGCCGTCCGGATCGCTACGACGACGGCGGCTTCACCGGCGGCAACATGGACCGACCGGCGCTGCGGCGCCTGATGTCCGATATCGAAGCGGGCCAGATCGATTGCGTCGTGGTCTACAAGGTCGACCGGCTTTCCCGCAGCCTGCTCGACTTCGCCCGGATGATGGAGACGTTCGAGAAGCACGGCATCTCGTTCGTCTCCGTGACGCAGCAGTTCAACACAACCCATTCAATGGGACGGTTGACGCTGAACATCCTGCTGTCCTTCGCGCAATTCGAGCGGGAGATCATTTCGGAACGGACCCGCGACAAGATCGCCGCCGCGCGCCGCAGAGGAAAGTGGTCCGGGGGCATGCCGCTGCTGGGCTACGACATCGATCCGCGCGGCTCGAAGCTCGTGGTCAACGTCAACGAGGCCGAGCAGGTTCGGGAGATCTTCCGGTTGTACCTCGACCATCAGGCGCTCATGCCGGTCGTCGAGGAACTCAACCGCCGCGGATGGCGGCGGAAGCGGTGGACAACGCGAAAAGGAAAGTTCCGCGGCGGCGGCCCGTTCACGAAGGCCAGCGTCTACGCCGTGCTGACGAACATCACGTACCTCGGCAAGCTCCGATACAAGGACGAGGTCCACGATGGGGAGCACGAGGCCATCCTGCACGCGGAAGCGTTCGAGCGCACGCAGGCGATCCTGCACCACAATGGTCGAACCGGCGGGGCACACGTCCGCAACAAGTACGGGGCCTTGCTCCGCGGGCTCGTGCATTGCGCGGCTTGCCGGCAGTCGATGACCCACCGCTACTCGTCCAAGAAGGGAACCCGCTATCGCTACTACGTCTGCCGGCGGGCGCAGCAGGAAGGTTGGAAAGCCTGCCCGGCACCGTCGGTGCCGGCCCCGGAAATCGAGCAGTTCGTGGTGGAGCAGATCAAGGATCTCGGACGCGAACCGGGCTTGATCCGGGAAACGCTGGAACACGCCCGGAAGGAGATCGAGGAAACGATCCGACGGCTGGACGCCGAGCGGGAAGCGCTTCAGCGGCAGGTGCGGCGCGACGAAGCCGAGTCCCGGAAACTGAGCCTGGCAGTCGATCCGCACGCCGTGGATCGCTTGGCCGACTTGCAGGTACGGGTTCGCAATTCCGAACGGCGGATGACCGAGATTCACGAAGAACTGCTCGGACTCCGGCATGAATTGGTGGACGAGTCCGAGGTCGCCACGGCGCTGGCCCGCTTCGACCCGGTCTGGGAGTGCCTCGCACCGCGGGAACAGGCCCGCATCCTGGCGCTGCTGATCGAGCGGATCGACTACGACGGTCCGAACGGCAGAGTCTCGATCACGTTCCGCCCGACCGGGTTGAGTGGGCTCATCGAACGGCTTGCCGAAGGAGATGCAGCATGAACCCGAACCTCACATTCACGCGGGAATTCCGCGTCGAACGCAGTGGTCGCGGTCGCAGGCGTTTCCGCGATCCTCGGCTCACCCCGGACGTTCCGCGAGGAACGATCCCCCGCGTCACCAAGTTGATGGCGTTGGCGCTTCGCTTCGACCAGTTGATCCGCGACGGGCTCGTGGCCGACCAGGCGGAGCTCGCCCGCCTCGGCCACGTGAGCCGTCCCCGCGTGACGCAGATCATGAACTTCCTGAATCTGGCCCCCGACATCCAGGAGGAACTGCTGTTCCTGCCGCGCACCGAGCGTGGCTGCGATCCGATCAGCGAGCACGATGTCCGCCCGATCGCGGGCACGATGGATTGGCGGAAGCAGCGGCGGATGTTGTCGGCGCTCATCGGAAAGCAGTTGGCGCGGGTCGATACGATTCCTCTCCAAGACTGATCGCGGATGCCGCTTCACGATCGAATCAACATCCGACCGTCATCTGGTCGGCGAACAGCAGTCTACTCAGCAAACCGCGGCAAATCGCAGAGCAACCGGGGCGGCGGGCGAGACAGTGCGACCGGTTCGGTCTGCCGACTTTTCGCGCGAAATGGTCGTTGAAAACGGGCACCGAAGTACGCCTCAATCGGAGGATACGGACCGGCGTCCAATGCATGGCAGGGTCTCGAAACGTTCGCCTTCGATGGCGCCTTTCCCAGCATCGATGGCTGACGTTTCTTGAGAAAAGTCGCGGGCGAGGCAGAGGCATCTATGATCGAAGTTGGTGCGGCATAACGTCTTCGGCCGCCTTCACGGGTTCCAATTTGCTCCTCGCTCGATTATAGTTCCGGTAATCCTCCTGCGGTGCTCGCCCTAAATTGCAGGGATGCATAATATGGGACGCATGTTTAGATCAATCGACTTGTTCGCCGGCTGCGGCGGATGCACAGTCGGACTGAAGCAAGCGAAATTCGAGGTGGCAGGCGCGGTCGAGATCGACGAACGCGCGTGCCGCGTCTATCGGGACAATCACCCCGAGGTGACGCTCTGGCCGATCGGGATCGAATGCCTGACCGCCGAGCGGATTTTCGACGAAACGCGACTGCAGCAAGGCGATCTCGATCTCCTCGCGGGCTGTCCGCCCTGCCAAGGATTCTCCTCGGTTCGGACACTGAATGGTCACCGCACCGTGGAGGACCGACGGAACGATCTGATTCACGAATTCGAGCGGCTTGTCCTCGAACTCGAGCCGAAGGCCGTGATGCTCGAGAACGTTCCAGGTCTCGCAACGGACGCGCGGCTGGAGAAATTCGTGCAATCTCTCAAGGATCAGGACTACACGGTTACCACGAATATTCTCGATGCATCGCACTATGGGGTTCCGCAACGCCGCCGCCGCTTAATCCTGTTTGCGGGCCGGTACGGCAAGATTCGATTCCCCAACCGGGCGAGAATCAAGCCGACGGTGCGGACCGCGATCGGCCTCATGAAGCCCCCTGGAACGAGTGGGGATCCCATCCACGATGCCCCGGAACGACGGGCCGAACACGTTCGGCAGATCATCTTGGCGATTCCAAAGGATGGCGGGAGCCGCACGGCTCTGCCGTATCGCTTGCAGCTCGACTGCCACAAGCGCTGCGACGGATTCAAGGACATCTACGGTAGAATGGCGTGGGACGCGGTCGCGCCGACGTTGACGACCGGCTGCTTCAATCCTTCCCGGGGCCGTTTCCTGCACCCGGAAGAGGATCGCAATATCACGATGCGTGAAGCGGCTCTCCTCCAGACGTTTCCTCGTGATTACCGGTTCCCCCCCGAGATCGGCAAGACTCATCTTGCCTCGCTCATCGGGAACGCGCTGCCTCCCGAATTCGTATCCCGCCTCGCCCGTGCGGTTGGACGATATCTCGAACGAGTTCCGGCGAAGGCCGCGCGACCCTAAGGCAGCGGCGGAGAAATGGCCTACCGGCCGGTCGGGTGTCTGTGGTAGAAGGGGCGGGTTCGAGATTTCCTTCCGTCTCAAGGAGGAGACGATGGCCGAAGCGCTCACGGATGATGTGGTCGGGACGATCAAGTCGGCTGTTCGAAAACTGACCGGCTTCGGGCGGCGGCAGTTTCAGGCCGAGGTGGCGCTGCAGTATTGCGACGGCTCGGCCCGCAAGGCGGAAGCGATGTTCGGCTGGGGACGTGAGGCCGTCCACACCGGACTGCACGAGAAGCGCACCGGGATCCGCTGTCTCGATGCGTTCCAGGCGCGCGGCCGCAAGAAGACCGAAGTGCAGACGCCGCAATTAGCGGAAGAGATCAAGCGGATCGTCGAACCGCACGCCCAGGCCGATCCGAAATTCCAGACGACGCTGGCCTTCACGCGGATCACCGCCCAGGTGGTGCGGAAGGAACTGCTCAAGAACGCCGAACTCCGCGACGTGGTGCCTTCCCGGCAGACGGTGGGCGAAATCCTCAATCGTCTCGGCTACCGCTTGCGCCGCGTGCTGAAGACCCGTCCCGAAAAAAACTTCCCGAGACGGACGCCATCTTCGCCCACGTCCAAGACCAACGGGCGACGGCCGCAAAAGACGACGCGACGCTGAGAATCTCTCTGGACACCAAGGCCAAAGTGAAGATCGGCGAGTTCTCTCGCGGCGGACAAGCGCGGGGCGCGACGGCCACGCGGGCGGCCGATCACGACATGGGTTCCCAATCCACGCTGGTGCCCCTGGGGATCCTGGAAGTCTCGCGCGGAGCGGAACGGATCGATCAACTCTGGTTGGGATTCGGGGAGTCGCGCGAGACGAGCGACTTCATCGCCGACGCACTGCAGGCGTGGTGGTCCGAACGGGGATCGCTGCACCCGAACGTGCGGCGACTGCACGTCGAACTCGACAACGGTCCCGAAATCAACAGCTCGCGAACCCAGTTCATGAAGCGACTGGTCGACTTCTCGGATGAGAGCGGTTTGGAGATCGAACTGGTCTACTTCCCGCCGTATCACAGCAAGTACAATCCGATCGAGCGTTGTTGGGGTGTGCTCGAACGGCACTGGAACGGAACGCTGCTGTCGTCGATCGAAACCGCGCTGAACTGGGCGGCGACGATGACCTGGCGTGGCATCCGGCCGATCATTCACCGCCTCGAGGGCGAATACGACCGCGGCGTCCGCATCGCCCGCACGGCCTACCGCCCCATCGCCGAACGCCTCCACCGCTCCGAAACTCTCCCCAAATGGAGCCTCGCCATCACCCCGGTAACCAGGTAGAACAATTCCCCGCCGCTGCCTAAACTGATGACGGACAACCTGACACGCGATCAGCGCAGCTACTGCATGTCACGGGTCAAAGGCAAGGACACCGTACCGGAGGTCGTTCTGCGCTCCGCCCTCCATCGGCGGGGACACCGTTTTCGTAAACATGTGAGGACGTTGCCGGGAAAGCCCGATATCGTCTTCCCGCGCCAGCGACTCGTCGTCTTCGTCGACGGGGGGTTCTGGCACGGATACCGGTTCCCCCAGTGGAAAGACCGGCTGGCGCCGTTCTGGCGGGACAAGATCAACGCGAACCGGCTTCGCGATCGTCGCAACTTACGGCAATTGCGACTCGAAGGATGGACCGTCATCCGCGTATGGCAGCACCAGATTGAGCGATCTCTCGACTGGGTAATTACTCGGATTGAAGACGCTATCCACCGGCCTTGCGATAAAATTCACCTTTAGTGAACTACGCAAACACTTTCACGAACTGCACTTGCGTCAAATGACAGTCAAATTCGTGGTGTCGCCCTAGATTTTGTCTTGACAATTCAACCTTCTTGGCGAGAATCGATGCATCGTGGGACTCGATGCTCCATTCGTTGGGAGGTTTGGAAGTGGTCAGCGAGGCGGAGGCAATCGGTGGGCGACTGAAAGAGGCACTCGTCGCACGGGGATTAACCCAAGGTGAACTGGCTAAACGGCTCGGCGTCAGCTCCGCAGCCGTTTCGGCGTGGATCAGCGGCGCGAAACCGCCGTCAAAAGCCAATCTGGCCGCCGCGGCCGCAGTTCTGCACGTCCAGCCCGAATGGCTCTTGTTCGGCAGAGGTGAAGGGCCAGCGGTCGATCTCGATGCCGAGCGGGTAGAATATCGCGATCAAGTCGGTTGGCGATTCCGACCCGCTCCGGCCGATGGTGGACGGGATTACGGCAATGCCAACGTGTGGGCGTTCGACCCCACCATCTGGGTGATGGTCCGCGACATCATCCAGAATTCGCGCGACGCGGTCCTGATGGGCACGAAGCAGGTACAGGTGACCTTCAAGATCGTGCGACTCCGCGGACGCCACCTCCAAGAATTCCAGAAGGCGGTCGCCTGGGACCAACTCGCGCCCCACCTCGAAGCGTCGGCCCAAATCGATCAACGTCTCGGCCGACTCATCAAACACAATCTGGATGCGTTGGCCGAAAAGCGTGAATTGCTGCTTCTGGTCGTCGATGATCGAGGTACTTCCGGTCTGCTCGGCGAGGAAGACGGCGAGGGCAACTTCGCGGCTCTCGTCCGGAACAATCTCGACAGCAATAAGCAGAGCGGAACGGCCGGTGGCGCCTTCGGTCTTGGCAAGGCCGTGCTTTGGCGGATGTCATCCTTCTCGTTGGTGCTTTTCGGATCGAACCTCAGCGTTCCCACAGGCGATGGACTCCGCTATCGGCGGATCATGGGGCGTTGCGACCTGCCGTGGCACGGGAACGACGAGGAAAATCGGTTCGCCGGACCCGGGTGGTTCGGGCGCATCAACGAGGACAGCGAACACGGTGAGCGAACCGTGTCGTACTGGGACAACGAAGCCTTGGCCCATGATCTCTACCTTTCTCGCGGAGAGGACATCGGCACATCCGTGTGCATCGTCGGGTTCCACGATCCCAGCAGTGAGGAGGACCGAACCCCACCGGATATGGCCAGGGAAATCAAGGCAGCCGTCGCCGACTGTTTTTGGCCTGACCTTGCCCGAGGGCAACTGCGGGTGGCCGTCGACATTTACGAAGGGCCGGACCGAATCAGCGGAGGCGAGGTGTCGGCGGACGAATATCGTGAGGAGTTCGTTGACGCCTTCCGAAAGTGGATGGAGGACGAGGATCTCGTCGAGGAATTGAAACGCCCCGGCGACGTCGTCGCGGTGCCGGTTCCGCTCAACTACCCGAAGAGAAGGGCTGACCCGACGCACCCGAACGGAACGCATGAGGCGGTTCTGCTCGTGCGCTATGCCGAGACTGATGGTTCGGACCATTCCTCGGGCGACCGGCGTCTCAACGAGCTAGCGATGTTCCGCGGAGTAGGCATGGTCGTGCAGTACCTCCCCCTAAAGGGGATTTGTATGGGCGCCCTCCCCTTCCATGCGGCGTTGTTGTGCGGCGAGGGCGCGGCCCGGCCGGATGAGGAACCGGAGTCGGCCTCCAGGGAGGCCGATCGGTTCCTGCGCACCGCCGAGCCACCCAATCACGACCGCTGGACGTCCACCCCCGATCTCGGAACGGAGTATTTCCGACCCGGCAGGAAGGCGATCGACGACTTCATCGCAACCGCCAAGGACATGATCCGGAACCTCGTCCGTCCGCTTCCCGACGAACTGTCCGACGGTCCCAATGCACTGAAGGAACTGCTGAAAATCGGAGAGGAGGAAGACGTCCATATCCGCCCCAGAATCCACCGACCGACCGGAATCCTTCGGGACGACGGCAGCTGGAGCGTCTCGGCCCGAATCCGGGTCAAACCCGGCGACTCCCGGTGGCGCGTGCAACCGGTGATCGTGTTCGAGCAGGAGTCGGGCGGAGGTGCGGTCGTCGACTGGAAGTCCCTCGAGCCGGAAAATAACTGCTCAATCGACGAATCCGGTCGACTGGTCATCGCCCCCAATGTCCGTGAGGCATCATTCAAAGGAACGAGCGATCCCCAGTCGCATCCGATCGATGCCCGCGAGTCGAGCATCACGATCGACCTGCGGAAGTGCGAACTGGTGGAGGAAGGAGTACGCGCATGACCGACCGCATCTTTCCCTACGAGACATTGCACGGCGACGTCCGTCTCGGATTGGCCGGCGGTGGTCTCGACGACCACCCCTGGCCGCGTGATCCATACACGCAAGATCGCCGGCTGGTGGAACTATACGACCTCGACAAGGACGACTGGCGAATCGCCCAGTTCGAGATGGATGTGACATTGCCGTCTGACGAGCTCGAGAAGCTCAACGAGCGCGGTGCCGACGTGCGGGCCATCGCAGTCGTAGAGTGCAGTCGGACGTGCTACCGCGAAACCGTACGGCTCCAGCCGTCCCAAGACGAGCCCGCGCGCTGGACGGGTACATTGGAGTTGGAACGCGCCAACTTCCACGGGAAGACGACGGTCCACGCACTCGTCGTCGGCGAGATTGATGGGTACGACAATCGCTTTCTAGGCTTGTCGGAAGCATGGGCCTTGTACTTCAACGAGCCGGATGTCCCGCCGTTGGCGGGAACGATGCGGGTCAGTTGGGTCGACTTTGACGAACCGGTCGAAGAACTTCGATTTCTCCGAGACTTCCGCGAGCATCCTTTCTTCACTGATCTGCAGAGCGACCAGCCCACGCTGTTCCTCAATCGAGCGACGCGGTTTGAAGGGCTGCCCGCACTGCTTGACGACCGCCGCAGGACGACCGGAGAGCGGGCGCTCCATGACGGGGAGCGAGTTAGCATCGTGCGTACAGTCTGGATGGCTATGGTGAACGCGGCCATCGCATCCATCCGCGTTGACGACGATGGTATCCCCGACTGGCCGGTCGAAGACTGGAAACGGGCTGTCCTGCGAATGGTTCTTGCACGTGTGTATGCGACCAAGAGCGAATCGGAGCTGCTGATCGAAGCGTTCGAAGCCTGGAAGTCAAACGAACGTGCAGGCGAACTCGAGTCGAGAGTTCAAGTCGCCATCGATGACATGATCACGGCGGGCAAGTTGCTGCGCCGCACGCTCGATTACATGCGGTCGGCTCAGAGTTGAGCCAGAAAGTGAACGCAATGGCCAAGTCTCTATGGCGGCTCGCGCCGCAATTCCGGTCAGAGATCACCGGCGACTTCTTGATTGGGCGCGCGGCGCTCGACGTCGCGAAGCACATGCAGCCGTTCCATCGCGGTGTCGACCTCACACCGTTGATAAACATCGTGGACAAGGCCATGCTCAAGTTCGGTGCCGCAAGGCCCGAGGAGTCCGATCAGTGGCTGGCACCTAGGGTGCATGCGACGCTGCGCCTGACACGGATGGAGGCCGCCGACCAGAGAGTGTGGGATTTTCTGGCGGTCGTGACGCTCCAGAACTATGTCCGTTGGCGCTGGGCTCAGCCCGACGATACGAATGGGACCGATAAGGTCGGACCCGAGCGGTTCAGCGGCCGCGAGATGAACAAGCACGCCGTCGCCAGACTATGGTGGGGGGCCGAGTTGACGAGGAACGGTTCCAGCTACAACGACACCAGCCTACTCTTCGTCAAGCAGGACATTCAGAACAGCTGGTTTAAGACGAGATTATTTCGTCATCGGCCGACGGCAATCGCATCGCTCCGCCTCTTGTCGCAGTTCAATGACGGAGACTTCGCCACCGATGACCAGCAGCGTGACTTGGTAAAATCATTCAACATTGCGCTGACTACTACGATGCTCGATGCAGTGGCCGAAAGCCCGTGCGTCGATTCCGACGCCGTGAGAGAGTGGATTGCCGTGCAGCCGGACGAAACTCTGATGTTCGACGAGCTGCCCGTCGGCCCGCCCGAGGAGGCGATCGACGAGGGAGCGATCTCGGCCGTCCGTGAGTTGCTGGACCGCGTAGTAAGTAGAACGCGGTTCGCCAAGCGGGACCGCACGCCGCAGTCGGTTCGCACGAGAGAGGTCGCGGCAATCTAAGACGGCAACCGCCGACAACACGCAGTACGGAACCGCCTGGGCGGCACGTACCCCATTGGCCGACCGCGCGAGCCTACCCCGAACAACGGTTAACCAGAGGGCGGTGTTGACCGAGAGAGTCCGAGAGTTCGGCCGCGTTCATTGGCCAGTGCGGGCGCGACGCCGATGGTTTGGATCGGAGCGTAGAAAGGGGCTGCCGAACCCGAGAGCGCCGGAGCGGGGGCGGGGGTCGTCGAAACACTTGGCAGAACGCGGGAAAAGAAAAAACGCCGAGGGCTCTCGCTCTCGGCGTTTTCCGTAAACCCGCGGGTACGGGCGGTCCGTACCTGAACAAAAAGCTCCCCGAATAGGACTCGAACCTATAACCTAGCGGTTAACAGCCGCTCGC
>JBBDNT010000160.1:0-23131 GCA_040877445.1 Planctomycetaceae bacterium | reverse complement strand
TCGCCCCCAGCGATGGGCGGGCACGTCGGCGATTCGCTGGGGGCTGCGCTTCGCTTCGACCCCAGCCACCCGTCGGTTTCGGAGAGGGAAAGGGGGACAGTGGCGGTCGGCGGTTCCCGCTCATGGCTTGTCGGTGGGGTAGGAGGGATCGACGATCCATTGCTCGATGCCGTCGTAGGGGGAGAATGGTTGCTCGCTCGCTCCCGGGGAGCGCCGCACCGCCCGCCGCGCCACCTGATACTCCTCGACCTCCCACAACGGAATGAGGGTCGCGTCGGCGGCGAGATGCCGGTGCACGCGACGCAACCGATCTTCCGCCGTCTTCCAGTCGGCCGCGTACTCCAAGTCGATGACTTCCTGCCGCAGCCAGTCCGGCAAGGCAGACAGTCCGGCGATGCGGGCTTGCGGATCGAGCGTGAGGAACGGCCACAACTCGGTGAGTGGGTCGGTCATCCGCACCGTGCGATAGACGAGATCCCAGCCGTCATCGACTGTCGCCGTGTCCGCGTCGAGCAGTTCGACTTCGATTCCCACCCGCTGCCACTCTTCGACGAGTCGCTCGGCGGCGGCCCGCGCGAGCGGATCGGGAACGCACGCCAATCGCAACTTGGGAACTCCGCCTTCGATTCGCCTTCCGGCGGAGAAGGCGAGCGTGTAGGCGAGCGTGCGATCCGGCTGCCGCGGCGCCACCAGCGCGTCGTAGGCGAAGCTCCGCGTCGAGAAGGGGGCGGTCACCACGCGGCCGAATTCGGCGGGCGCTCCGCGAAGCACGGTCGAGCGCAGAATTCGCTCGCGGTCGATCGCGAACGACAACGCCCGCCGCAGTTCCCCGTTCTTCAATGCCGCGCTGTCGGGGTGGAACTGCACGACGTGCGTCGTGGGGACGGACGACTGCCGGACCACGAGGTTCTCGTCCTTCCGCAGGACCGGCACGTCCCACGGCTGGACGGCGGGAAGCGCGTCGACTTCGCCGCGCAGCAGCGCCTGCATCGCCTGGTCGTGCGAGTCGTAGCGGCGCTCGATTATTTCCGCCACGTGGAACCGTTGCAGATCCTCCGGTTCGTCTCGAGCGCGGCGGTAGACCAGCGCGTCGTCCCGCTGGGCGTGCGATCGAAACGGGCCGGCGGGAGCATGACCGCCGTCTTCCGCTTCCGCCGCGACGGGAATGCTCAGCAGCGGCTCGGGCCGCAAGGGGATGCGGCGAAAGCGGACCTCGAACCGGTGGGGACCGTTCAGCGTGGCCGACTCCACGAAACCGGCGAGCCGCTCGTCGAATCGCGGCGAGCGCTCGTCGAGCCGGGCTTGCAACTCCCGGACGACGTCCGCCGCCGAGAGCGTGGCTTGCGGATCCCACGCCGGGCGGCCCTGCCTCAGGAAGAATTCGACGCGGCGGCCGAGATCGGTCGGCTCCCAAAGTTCGAAGTGGTCGGTGTCGAACCGCGTGATGCGATCGACGCGGCCCGGTTGAAACAACCGCGAGGTCGTGAGTTTCGCGTGCCGCGCCGCGGGAGAACCGGCGAGAATGTTCGCCCGGGCCGCGCGCTCCGGTTGCGGCGCGGTCGCGACGGGAGACGTCGGAATCGGATCGTCGGCGAGACGCAACACGCCGACGCGGAGCGTCTGAAAGCGGCGGAGCATCCGCTCGAAAGCGGGGCGCAAGCCCGTCAGCCGGGGCCAGATTTCCGCCGCCCGGGCGACTTCGGCGGCGGCCTCCGCGTGTCGTCCCGCGTCCGAGGCGGCGAGCGCCGCGTCGAACAGAGTTTGAGCGCGGCCCTCGAATTCAACCCGCCATTTCATCGCCGTCGCATGTTGCGGTTCGACGTTCGTCAAGCGTTCGAGAAAGTGCCGCGCCCGGCGGAAGTCTTCTTCGTCGGCGGCGGGGGCGATGATCGCTTCGACGACGCGGCCAAGTTGCCGCGAGAGCTCCGGATACTCCGGATTGCGGCCGTGCAGGTCTTCGAGAACGGCGAGCGCACGTTCGTGCCGGTCCGATTCGAAATGGTCGGCGGCCTGGGCGAACAGCAGCCCTTGCTGCGCCTCGGGAAGTCCGGGCCAGTTCGGGTCGCGGCGGGCGAGCAGGAACAACAGCTCGAACGCCTCGCGGAATTTCTTCGCCTCGGTGAGCCGCGCCGCCTGCTGGAGCAGATGATCTTCATAGTGAATCACGTTCTCCACCAGCTCGCGCTTCAGCCGGTAGAGCGTCTCCTCGCCGGGCAACTGCACGATGATGTACTCGAGGGATTCGATCTCGTCCTCCAGTTTGCGGCGCTCGCCGGGATCGCGGGGGACCGGCAGCTTGCGGAGCGCTTCGCTCTTCTCTTCGAGCTTCGCGAGCGTGCCCGGCCGCGGATACACCGGCAGCGCGACGATCACCCGTTCGTCCTTGAGGACGATCCAGTCGAACGCCGCTTCGAGCAGCTTCGCCGGCGGGGGAAGCTCCATCTCGCCGATGACGGGGAGCGGGGGATCGTCGGCGGCGGGCGCGGGTTGGGCTTGCGCCGGCAGCCGCGAACCCGCAAGCGTGAGGATGACCGCCGCTCCGAAAATGGCGATTCGGTGGAGCGACGAAGATTGGGGACGTTTCATGGCGTCGCTCCCAGGATCGATTCGATGCGACACAGCGCGCCGTCGAGCGTGGGGACGACGAGGAAATCCCCGACCCGCCGCGGACCATCGGTGAGGGGCAGCGCGAGGTCGAGCGTTCGCGCGACCGCGCCCGAGGCGGCGTCGATCGCCAGCACTTCCCCATTCCGCAACGCCACGACCAGCGATCCGCCTTCCGTCGCCGGCTCGCCCGCGAGGTGCGTGTCGGCGATCGGGACCGACCACAACGGTTTCAGCCCGTCGTTCGCGTCGAAGCAGACGAGCCGCGCGCGCGCGATTTCGACCAGCACCCTGCCCTCCGCCGTCAGCCACGGCGTCCCGGTCGCGGGGCCGTCGAGTTGTGTCTCGGAGACTTGCTCGAGCGTGGCGGCGTCCAGCAGGTGCAGCGTGCGGCCGGCGTCCGCGAGAACGATGCGGCCGTCGCGGGCATGCGGCGACACGTCGATCGGCGAACCGGTCTGGAACGTGCGCGTCGCGGCGAGCGCCGGCGGGGCGGATTGCCGTTCGATCAATCGCGACAACCCCGCCTCGTCGACCGCCAACAGCGCATCGTCGCCGGTCGCGAGCAGATGCTTCCATTGCGGGGGACGCTCGCGGCCGACGGGAAGCGCGAACTCGCGGACCGACGCGCTGCCGTCGAGACCGGCGAACCGCAGTCGCCCGGGCAGCGGCAGCACGAGTCCGTCGGCGAGCGGCAGGGGAGACGTTTCGAGTTCGGCCGGCAGATCGAGCGGCCGGCTTTCCGACTGCCCGGCCCGATTCACGAGCCACAGCCGCCGCGCTTCGCCGCCGCCGATCACCGCGACCCGCCCGTCCGGCAATGCGACGGCGCGCAACGGTTGGGAGAGGTCTTCCGGCAGATTGAGCGGCACTCCGCGGACGACGAAGCCGCCGCTTTCCAACGCGGCGCGGGTGACGGCGTAGGCGTGTCCCGAGTCGGTGACGCAGACGGCCGAGTCGCCCGCCGCGTTCCAACCGATGATGCGGCCGCCCAGCACCACCCGCCAGCGGCCGACCAGCGTGTCGCGATCGACCTGGCTGAAGAAGATCGCCTCGGCATACGGGGGACGGCGGGCGATGAAGAACGAGTCGCGTCCCGCCTGCAACGGCTGCGTGAACCGTCCCACGGACGATTCCCCCTGTTCCAGCCGCAGTTCCGAGGTCGTCAGTTGCAACTTCCGCAGCGACGTGCTCGCCATCCACAACTGCCCGTCGGGTCCGGCGGAGAGGAACACCGGGCCCGGTCGCGGGTTTTGCAACTGCCGCATGCCGATTTGCGTGAGCGGCTGTTCGTTCTCGTCGTCGGTGACCAGAAAAGCGGCGACCGCTTCGTCGCCATAGGGGACGAACAGATCGCGGCCGCGGATGATCGCCGCATCGCGGACCTGGCCGTCGAGGCGGGCCTGCGCGATCTGCCGCAACAGCGGTCCCTTCGTGTGGAGCACGCGGAGCCGCGCGCCGGACCGCTGATCGTTCTCGATGAACAGCACGAGCGGTCCCATCCCGAGCAGCGGGGCCTCGATCGCCGCCGGAGGTTGCGCGAGATACGACACCGCCACGCATTCCAGCGGGTTCAGCGACACCGTGTAGAACACGTCGCGATCGCCCGCCATCACGAGATGGGCGCCGTCCTCGGCGAGCACCGGGGGCGAATGCACCTTCTGCGAAAACGTCAGTCGCGACACCGCCCGGCCGCTCTGCAGGTCGATCTTGTGAAGCCGATCGCCGAGCGTGGGAAGGTAGATCGCTCCGTCGTGAATCAGCGGCGCGCCCGAGACGCGTCCTCCGACCGGCTGCCTCCAGCGCAGTTCCCCCGTCGCCTGATCGACGAGCAGCAGTTCGTCGTACCGCGTGTCGAACATCAGCCAGGCGGGAGGCGTCGCCTGCACCGCGACCGGGGGGAACGGCGGATCGAGACCGATCGGCCTCCGCCAGACCGGCTCGCCGGTGACGGTGTCGACGCCGTAGCACGAGCCGCCGGCGACCGCGACGGCGAAGCGTCCTTCCGAATCGAGATCGGTGCTGGTCCGCGTCTGCACGGCGAGCGCGACGGCCGGGACGCGCGCATCCGGCCGATCATCCACCAGCGCGTCGCGCGACTCGTCGTCGCGGACCACGCGGTCGCGTTCGACCTCGCGCGTCCGTTCCAGCAGTTTCACCACGCGGGCGTCCCGTTCGAGATCGGCATAACGGGCGAGCAGTTCGCGGCGGACGGCGAAGGCCGCCATCGGGTCGGTCGCTTCGAGATGCTTCTCGATGTCGGCGAGTTTCGCTTCGGACCATTCGCGCTTCTCGATCGCGTCGATGGCGGATTGCTCGGCGGCGTCGATGCGGGCAACCAGTTCCGTCTGCGGGCCTTCCGGCGGCGGATAGCGTTGCAGGATCGCCTTGGCTTCGCGCAGGACGGGAATCAACTCGTCGGTACGGGTCCGCTCGGCCTGCTTCGCCGATTCGAACGCGATCCGTTCGGCGTAGCCGCGAATGTCCGGCGCGAGTTCGGCGAAGTCCGGCTGGTCGCGGTTGTCGTTGATGAAGACCTTGAGCTCGTCGAGCCCCTCCCTGGGTTTCGGCGCGGCGCCGCCGATTTCGCGTTCGATCGCGGCGCGGCCCGCTTGCACGCGGGCTTCGGGCACGCGGTCGTCGCGGGGGAAGTCCTGGGCGAACGCCTCGAAGAGCTGCTTCGCCTGCGTGTAGCGGCCGTCCTGCATCTCCTTGGTCGCGGCATCGTAGGCGATCTGCGCCGAATCGCGGCCGATCACGAACCACAACGTCGCCGAAGCCAGCACGAGCACCAATCCGGTGACGACCATTCCCAGCGAGAACGGCGAGCGGACGACGTCTTCCTGTCCCGGCCGCACGTCGCGATGCCGAAACCAGGCGATGCCGCGCTTGAGCGCCGCGAAGGCGTCGAGCACGATCGCCATCTTGCCGCGCTTCTTGCCTTTTCCGCGGACCCGCTCGCCGCCGAGGACGTTGCCGCCGGGAGCCGCGTCGAACTCGTCGTCGTCGATGATCTCCGCCTCTTCGACGTCGTCGAAGAGTTCGTCGTCCGCCGTTCGACGGGGGCGGGGTTCGTCGGCTTTCGGCTGTCTCGCCACGGGGATTTGGTCCTTGCGTTTCGGGGCCGGATCGCGGGGCGCCTGGGCCGCGGCGACGGGTGGCGGCGGCGCGACCGCCGCGGAGGCCGCCGTCGGGCGGTGAGTGCCGCGCCGCTGTTCTTCCTCATCGAACGGCTTGAGACCCGGATCGGAGGGCATGTCGCTCGAAAGCCGGCCGGAATTCGTTTCGGAGTTCGGCGCGACGGAATGCTCGCCGTCGCGCATCCGCAAATCGACGCTGCCGACGCGAATCACGTCGCCCGGCTGGAGAATCGCGCTGTGGACGACCGTCCCGTTGACCTCCACTCCCTTCGGCGAGGCGGCGACGATTTCGAAGGCGTCGCGGGTCCAGGCGATGCGGCAGTGCAGCGTCTCCACGCCGTCTTCGTCGATGCGGACGTCGTTCGACACGTGCCGGCCCACGGAGAGCGGTTCGGTGCGCGCGAGCGGGCGCTCTTCGACGGGGACGGCGGGGCGTTCGATGTGAAGGACGGACATGGAGGTCGTGGGACGGAATGGAGTGCGCGAAACCGCAAGCGTCGGGGATGCCGGTCCCGATTGGAAGGGTCAATCGAAACTGCCGCCGCCTCCGCCGACGAGTCGAATCTTCTGGATGCGGGCTTCGTTGCAGGCGTCGATCACGCGGATCACCGTGTCGTGCAACGCCGCGTCGTCGGCGGAGAGTAGCACGTCCCGCTTGTTCATGGCATTGCTCTTGTCGAGAATCACGTCGGACAGGCGGTCCCCCGTGGAGACCGCCTCGTTCTCGACGTAGACCGTGTTCTTGTCGTCGATGGCGATGCTCAGCGAAAGCTCTTCGAGGTCGTCGTAGGTCAGTTGCTGTTGCGCGCCCTGCTGCTCGGGGTTCGGGTCCGGCGTCGCGATCGTCTTCTGGATGGTGAACGACGCGGTGATCATGAAGAAGATCAACAGCAGAAAGGTGACGTCCACCATCGGCGTGAGGTCCATCTCCTCGAACTCGGTGCGGACCTTGCGGAAGGCGAACTCCTCGGCCTGATCCGCGGCCCCCGCCCCGACGAACGCCGCGCCCCCGGCGGCCGCCGTCCGCGCCTCCGACCGGCGCGCCGGTTCGACGTGGGGGGGGATGGTGTCCTCGGCCGGCACGACGACCGGGCTTCCGCACCGCGGACACGCCACCTCCGAGCCGATCTTGCGGCTGGTGACGCTCAGCTTCTGAGAGCAATGCTCGCAGCGGAAGCGAATGGGCATGGGGCAAAGAGTCGAGAGTCGAAGTGATTGGAGCGAGCCTCCCGCGAGCGGGGGGAGGCAGGCGGAACGTCGAGGGTTGAGGGGCGCGAAACCGAAAGCGTGGCGGTCGTCGCTGGAAGGTAGTCGAGGTTTTCCTGAGTCTCCTATCGATCGAGCTGGTCTCTGACACCGATGGTGAATTTCGCGCCTTCGACCGCCGTCACCGCGCGAACGACCTGCTGCACGAAGCCGTGCGGGACTTCGCGGTCCGCCTTGACGATCGCGTTGACGCGGCCCGCGGCGACGGCGTCGCTCACTTCGCGAGTGACTTCGTCGAAGTTGGCGTCGCGGATGGTCGCGTCGTTCCCGTCGGGGTCCGTCTTTGGAATCTGGATGATGTGCCGATCGCTGCCTCCCACGCCGGCGGCGATGACCCGCACCACGATCGAATTCCGCAGCGGCGTGCCGGTCCCGTACCGCGCGGGGGGAACGTCGAGGTCGGGCGTGCCCTGCATGGTCGAAGTGACCATGAAGAAGATCAGCAGCAGAAAGGTGACGTCGATCATGGGGGTGATGTCCAGATCCGCCGCTTGCTCGACGCGCTTGGGAGCGGCGAAGCCGGACTCGTCTTCGATGCCGAACGTGGTGCGTCGCCGTTTCACGCGGGACGGTCTCCCTGCTGGGCGGCGTCGAAGTCGTCGAAGAACCGGCCCAGATGCTGCTGCACCGAGTCCTGCAACTTGCCGATCCGCACGTGCAGCGCCGCCCCGGCGAGCACCAGCGGAATGGCGATGATCAGCCCGATCGCCGTCGTGACCAGTGCGAAGCTGATGTCGCCGCCGAGCGCCTTCGCGTCGACCCCCTGGGCCGTGGCCCCGGCGATCTTCTCGAACGCGAGGATCATGCCGACCACGGTCCCCAGCAGCCCGAGCATCGGCGCGCTCTTGACCAGCGTGGCGATCCACGAGGTGCGGTATTCGAGGTCGGCGAGAATCTCCCGCTCGAAGTTCTCCGCCACCACGCGGCGCGTCTTCGCGGGAGGCAGGTTCCGATTCTGCAACGCCACCAGAATCAACTGCGGGACCGCCTTGCTCCAATAGCCCGGCGTGTCGCACACCGCGGCCACGCCGTCGAAATCGCGACGGCTCAACCGGTCGCGGACGTCGTCGAGGAACTGCTCGGCGGCGGCGTTCGACCCGAACCGCTTCTGCGCGATCCGCCGCGCGAGCACCAGCACGCCGTAAATGCCGTACAACGCGGTCACCGCGAGCGCCGCGTAAATCCCGTACCCGGCCGCGTCGAGAAGATGTCCACCCATGAGAGCTGCACCGATTCGAAGGAAAATGATGGTCGATTCGAAATCCCGCCGACGACGCGAAACCGCAAGCGTCGCGCCGACTCAATTCAGGTAGGTCTGCTTGGTGACGATGAACTCGTAATTTCCCGGTTTCCCGCGGATGGCGAAGTAAGTGCGATGGATCTGGTCCGGGGTTCGCCCCCGATAGTCCCGCTCGGCGATGGCGAGTTTGCTGACCGTCTCCGCCGGATACACGTGCCGCACTTGGCCTCCGCCGGGATCCACGCCCGCTTTCTGGAGCAGCTTTCGATCGCCCGGCAGACCGCGGCCTCCGCGGGGTGTGAACGTGAATTGATTGGCGCCGACCGTGGTGAAACTCGATTCGGGCCGACCCGCCGAAAGGTTCTTCACCAGCGTCATTCCGCCGTCCTTGATGACGGCCAGTTGAATGCTGAAGAAGTCGAGCTGGGCGGCGTAGGCGTCGATCGATTCGCTTTCGTTCCAGACGATGAACCAGCGATCTTCGGGAGGGAAGCCGCCCGATCCCGGCCCCATGCCGAGCGGCCGGCGGCCGGTTCCTTTCGCGCTGCCGAGTTCGCCTCGATCGTCCGGCTCGAGTTCGAATTGCTCCTGCACCTGCTGGGTGGCCTCGGGGGCGAGTTCGATGACGTTTTCGAGCAACTCGGAAACTTCGGACTCGATCGGCATCTCTTCGAGGGAGGGATCCTCGGTGGGATCTTCGGGAGACTCGAGCAGCAGTTCCTCGTCAGGGGCGCCATCGAGGGAGCCGCCCCCATCGACCAGGATGAACTCCGCCGGCGTTTCGATCTCCGTCCGCCACAACGCCGCCCACGCGATGAACAGGCAGATGACCGCGATCACCAGCCCGATCACGCCGGACAACAAGGCCGAAGTGACCTTGTCGTAGCGCGTCGTGTGCAGGACCGGCGGGGCGGAGCCTCCGGCCGAACGGTTGAGCGGTTCCAACTGGATCGACGCCATGCCCGTGCCGAGAAATGAAAGACGAGAACGAGGAGGAAGTGCGACGTTTCCTCGATCGGCATGTCCCGGGCCCTGGAGACGCTCGACCGGTGCGACCGGCGGCCACGCATCGATGCGCTCGCCGCCGCTCGCCAAGGTCTCCATGCTAAGCGCCGCCGACCGGGGGTGTCAACGACGGCAGGCGAACGGAAGCGGCGGTTGCCGCAAGCTCAGTACAACGCCGTCGCCAGCTTGCGGCGGTACTCGCTCGTGAGTTCCGATTGTGGGCCGAGCGTGTCGAAGATGCGGACCATCGTCTGCTTGGCTGCCTGCCCCACGCCGTCGCGGTCTCGCTGGACGACCCCCAGGCAGATTTCGAGCGCCTCGCCGAACTTCCGCTCGGCAGCGAGCGCCTCCGCGAGTTCGACTTGCCGTGTCAGGTCGTCGGGATGCGCTTCGGCTTCGGCGCGGGCGTGCGCGACGTCCCCCACTTCGGCCGCCGCCTCGCGAAGTTCGAGTTGCGACTTCAATCGCTCGGCCTCCGGCTCGAGGAAGCCGCGCTCGGCGAGTCGCTCGATGATCCGCCGGCATTCCTCGGTGCGGTCCTGCGCGAGCAGCACGCGGGCCAGCGCGAGTAGCACCCGCTCGTCGTCGGGGGCGAATTCGACGGCTTCACGATACTTCGCCTCGGCCGCGGCGGGGTCTTCCGCCTCGATCATCTCCCCCGCGGCGAGCAACTGCTCGACCGGCGACGGAGCGAGCCGCGCCACCCACTCCCGCAACTGGTCTTCGGGAAGAATGCCGGTGAAGCGATCGACGAGCTGCCCGCCGGCGAGGGCCAGCACGTCGGGGATGGACTGCACGCCGACCGCGGCGGCGATCTCCCGGCACTCGTCGACGTTCACCTTGACCATCTCGACCCCGCCCTGTTGCTCGTTCACGATGCGTTCGAGCAGCGGCCCGAGTTGCCGACAGGGTTCGCACCACGGCGCCCAGAAGTCGACGATCACCGGCACCTCGCGCGAGCGGTCGATCGCGTCGGCCTGAAAGGCGGCGGTCGTCGTCTCACGAATCCAGGGAGAGGTTTCGGCCATGCGCGGGGCTCCGATCTTCGATCGTCGAATGCGAGACTGCGGTGGCCCCAGTCTAGGCCGTCGTCCGCGGCGGAGCAAACCACGCGAGCCGGCATGGCCGAGTCGAAGGTCGAAGGTCGAGGGTTGAGGTGGGCTGCGAAAAATGCGTGTCGATGGGTACTCGCGATCGATCCTGTTTTGGTTCCTGCCGACGCGCGGGATCGCCGCCGTCGGTCAGCGCGTGGTGTGGCGGATGGTGGTTGGTTCCGGGAGTCGGTCGAGAGCGATTCGAGGATTCCAACGTTCGTTGTTGAGGACCATGAGGAATTCGGATCAGCCCGCGAATACGGGTCGATAGCGGCGTTGCGGATGGATTCGCCCCGCGCCCCGTTTATAATGCGCCCTCATGTCCGTTCCACTTCTCGATCGCGAAGAGTACATCGAACAGGCCTACTTCTTCCGGGTCTACCGGGAGCGGCTCGAGGACGGCGTTCCGTCGCAAGAAATCCTCGCCACCGTTCACGAAGAGGTGCTCGCGACCGCCAAGCTGACGATGGCGATCGAGTTCCTCCGCGGCGAGATCCTGCTGCACGGCCGGATCAGTCCGGGAATGAAGCGGCTCGTGCATTACTTCACTCCGTTCCAGACGTTCGTCATGGAGCGGGCCGAGGACGACCGCTCGCGGTTCGACCAGAAAATCGCCCTGGCGATTCTGGAGCGACAGGCGGAGTATCTCGCGGACGCGCCGCGCCCGGCCGGGCTGTTCATCTACCAGTTCGAGTGCATCGCCCGCAATCGGCTGGGGTACGACGCCGGCATGACCGCCATGGCGGACGACCCGTTGTACGACGCCGACTGGCGGGAATGGGTTCTCAAGGCCCGCCTGCAATTGGGAAGCACCGACTTCGCCGACATGATCTATTTCCGTTCGCAGCACCATCTGGAAGAGCGGCGACGGCGAACCGGAACCGGCGACCTTTCGCCCGCCGCGCCGATCCTGTTCGGCATTCAAGAGGGGCGGATCGCCCGCGCCAACCGCGGGAAGGATCCGCTGTTCATGTTCGGGGCGTTGCAGCGGCAATTGGGATATCCCTCCGTCCCCCGCGCGCAGCCGCGAACCTCCGGTCCCGCGATCCACCCGGCGCTCGAAGCCCGGCTGCAAAAACTCGAAAAGCGGCTGCAACTGATGGAGTCCGAAACGAAAGACCAATTGAATTTGAGCGAGTTCTACGTCAAGCCCCCCGATCACGATTCGCAGGAGTCCCACCGATGAGCGATCCACTTCCTCCCGCGGCGCCGAACGAGTCGCGCAAGTCCGGCAGTTCGACGAACCCGAAGAAGAAGAGCGGCCGCTCGCCGGGCGGGCTCATCACCCGCGTCGTCGTCTGGGGCGCGGTGATCGCCCTGGCGGTGGTGGTGCTGTTCGACGTCCGCGCGCGACGCGCGGCGCAGGCGACGGCCGACGCCTGGTCGACGCTTCTCGATGAACGCGATGCGAAAGAGGAGATCTTGTTGCCCACGGAGTTGAAGGATCTCGCCGTCGGCAATCCCTCGGTGCGGCCGATTCCGGAAGACTCGCAAGTGAGATACTTCGGCTACGACGTCGAGGATTACGTGTGGTCCAGCCCATTCCGCGAGCATGTGGTGCGGATCGTGTCCGACAAGGGATCGTTCGTCAAGGTCGTGAAAATCGAGGCGCCCGACAAGTGATGAAATCCCGCGCGGTTCGGCCAAAGCCAGAGCGAGCCGTGCCGTTTCGCCCACGATGACGGCGACGACGGTTCCGTTGTGGACGCGCTGGGCCGTCGAAGAGGATGCCTGGTTCGTGGACGACGCGCGCCGCAGTCCGGCACTTTCCGCACCACCCGCAAACTCCCCCGAACCGGCGGACGCGGGCGCAAACGGCACAGGGCGACGTCGCAGGCGGCGGATCGCGACGAACCCGCATCCCAGCCACCATCCGCTTCACACGCACGGCCCTCCTCGTCGAATTCATCCGGTAGGCGGAAGGACTCGCCCGACCCGGCATGTAGATGAGGAACGACGTCGTGAACTCGCGAACGAAGCGGAAGACGCGGGCCCGCGCTCTGCGGCCCGTCTGGCAAACGATCGGCGTGGGGGCCTGCGGCGGATTGCTGGCGCTGGCCGGCGGCGCGTTCGGCGGCGAAACCGCGCCGGCCTGGGGCTACGCCCGCCCGCCCGTCGGAAGGGCCGATGTTCCGGATTACCCCGGCGGCCTCTCGACCCCGCCCGTCCATCAGCGGCCGATCACCGGCCGACAACGTTCGCCCCAAGCCGGCGTTTACGGATCCCAAGCCGCTCCCGGCTTCGCGTATGTCGACGAGACTCCGCCGCGGCGGCAACCGGCGCGGGGAGGAGCGTTCGGCATGTTCGGGCGGAGCGAACCGGCCGAAGGCGCCATGGTCGATCCCTTCCTGGTCGGGGAACGAACCCGCAGCTCGACTCCGCCGCCCCAACCGAACCGCGCCGCCGACAACGACCCGCGGTTCGCGACACCTCCCGGATCTCAGTTGAGCCGCTTGAGGCGGTTCCTGTTGCAGTCGGAGCCGGACCCGGAGTCCCAACTCATCGACGATCCGAAGGGCGACGCCGCCCGGTACGCAGTGCCGCGCGTCGTGCTGGGAGACTCGGTGATCATCTCCGATTTTCTCGAAGACAACCGACTGACGATCCCCCGCGAGCGTGTCGCGACACGGAACGCCGACGATTCCCGCATGACCAGTCTGGAGCAAATCGTCGCTCGGTCGCATGTCGTCAAGGCGAACCAGGGGGCGATGGTTCCCGTGCAGGTCTCCGAGCACCTGCTCGCCTCCGACGTCACCAGTTGGAAGCCCGTTCCCGAGCCTCCGTCGGACTTCACGGACGGCGGCGTGCCGCGCAGCGCGGCGAACCCCGTGCGGCCGATCATGGTGATCGGCGAGATGGCCGGAATCGCCCCCCGCACCGCGGCGGAGATCCTCGCCGACACGGAACTCGACGAGCGCCAGTTCCCGTCCGGGCTCTCCCGCTTGCCGGAAATCGAGGACGACGCCGAGGGGGACCGGGACGACTCGTTCTCCTTCACGCTGGCCGAACGCGCTCCCGCCCCGCCCCCGACGAAGCTCGCAGAGATCGGGTTCGACGAAACGGCGCTCGCCGACCGGTCCGCGTCGGGATCTCGCATCCCCTGGTCGGCGAAGCTCGGCATCGGCGCCGGTGTGGTCGCGCTGTTCGGCGCCTTCCTCCGCAGACGCCGCCGCGACGCCTGAGGCGGCGCATCCCACTCCGCACCGGCCGGCGGAACGCTTGCGGTTTCGCGACCGGGAACGATCCCCGCCCGCCCTGTACAACCCGCGGCCCGCTCACCACACTATCCTGCATGGCCCATCGCGATCCGCGGGACGACATTCGCAACTACCTCGCCCGCCCGGGCGCCCGCGCCATGAAGCCGCAGGCGCTCGCCAAGAAGCTCGGCGTCAAGAAGAAACGGATGCCCGAGTTTCGCGCAGCGCTCGACGCGCTGATCGCCGCCGGCGAAGCGACGATGTCGGCCGATGGCGGCGTGGTGCATCTCACCGCGGCCCCGGGAATGGTGGTCGGCGTCATCAAGCGGATCGCCAGCGGCGCGGGGTTTCTGATTCCGCATCAGCCCGCCGACGCCGCGCAACCCGTGCGCGACGTCTTCATCGCCCAGGAAGACCTCCACGACGCCCACACCGGCGACGAAGCGCTCGTCAAGCTGCTGAAGCGTCGCCGCGCGGGCGGGCAGCGCTGCGGTCGCGTCGAAGAAGTGCTCGTCCGCGCCAGCAATCACTTCGTCGGCACGTACTTCGAGCAGAACGAGCGATGCTGGGTGCGCGTCGACGGCAACACATTCACCGCGCCGATCCTCGTCGACGATCCCGGCGCGAAAGGCGCCCAGCCCGACGACAAGGTCGTCATCGAGATGCTCCGCTTCCCCACGCACTATCGCGCGGGCGAGGCGGTGCTGACCGAAGTGCTCGGCCCCCGCGGCGAACCGGGAGTCGACACCCTCTCGATCATCCGCGAGTACGAACTCCCGGTCGAGTTCTCCGAAGAAGCGCACGAAGAGGCGCGGCTCGCCGCCCAGCATTTCGACGGCGAGCGGCACGACGATCGGCTCGATCTCACCCGCGAGACGATCGTCACCATCGACCCCGCCGACGCCCGCGACTTCGACGACGCCATCTCCCTGTCGCGCGAGAAAAACGGCCATTGGAAACTCGGCGTGCACGTCGCCGACGTCGCCCACTTCGTTCCCGAGGACTCGGCACTCGATCGCGACGCGCGCATCCGCGGCACCAGCGTCTATCTGCCGCAGCGCGTGATCCCGATGATCCCCGAGTTGATCTCGAACGGTCTCGCGAGTCTGCAACAGGGGAAGCCGCGGTACGCGAAGTCGGTGTTCATCGAGTTCGATCCCGCGGGAACGCCGCTGCACTCGAGCTTCGCCAACTCGGTCATCCAGGTCAAACGGCGGTTCGCGTATGAAGAGGTGCTTCCGGTCATCAATGATCCCGAACGCCACAAGGGGCGCGTGCCGGCGAAGGTTCGGCAATTGCTCGCCCGCATGCACGAACTGGCGATGATCCTGCGACAACGGCGAAGAAGGAAGGGGGCGCTGTTTCTCGAACTGCCGGAAATCCGCGTCGATTTCGACAAGGACGGGCGCGTCATCGGAGCGCACGAGCAACATCACGACGAAAGCCATCAGATCATCGAAGAGTTCATGCTGGCGGCGAACATCGCGGTCGCGACGAAGCTCTCCGATCTCGACGTGCCGTTCCTTCGCCGCGGTCATGGCGAACCGAACCCGCTCAAGCTGCAGGCGTTCGCGAACTTCGTCACGGCGCTCGGCTTCAAGTTGAAGAATCCGCAAAGCCGGCACGAATTGCAGGCGATCATCGACCAGGTGGCAGGCGCGCCGCTCGAACGCGCGGTGAATTACTCGCTCCTGCGGAGCATGAAGCAGGCGGAATACACCGCGATCGACACCGGGCACTACGCGCTCGCCGAGGACGACTACTGCCACTTCACCAGCCCCATCCGCCGCTATCCCGACCTGCAGGTGCACCGGCTGATCGACCAGGTCGTCACGGGCGAGCGCCAGGCCCGCGGGCCCGGCATGGAGGAACTGGTGCGTCTCGGCAAGCATTGCTCCGTCACCGAGCGCCGCGCCGCCGACGCCGAACGCGACCTGACCAAGGTCAAACTATTGACCTACATGAGCGAACGGCTCGGAGAGGAATTGGAGGCGATCATCACCGGCGTCGAACGGTTCGGCATCTTCTGCCAGGGCGTCGAAATCCCGGCGGAAGGCTTGATCCACGTCAGCAGTCTGCCGGCGGACGACTTCTACGATTTCGACCAGACGACGTTCAGCCTGATCGGCCGCCGCACGGGCCGCGAGTTCCGCCTGGGCGACAAGCTGCGGGTGAAGGTCGCGCACGTCGACGTCGATCGCCGCGAGTTGAACTTCAGCGTGGTCGCCGTTTCGCCGGTCAACGCGCGCCGCCGAGGCGATTCGTCGCGCCGTCCAAGCGACGGAAAGCAGCGCCGCGGCCGCGCCGACGGCGGGGATCGCAAGAAGGGCGCCCGCGCGACGAAGCGCGGCCGGCGTCGTTGACCGCGCGGCGAATGGGTCGTGGGTCAGTTCGAAAGTTTCCCGGCGGCGCGGCGGGAGCGCGGGGCATGACGCGGCGGGCGGCTTCACGACCCGTCCACCTTCGCGATCGACTTGCGGAGCCGATCGGCGACTTTCGGCGACTGATCCTCGATTGTCGGCGGAAGTCCCATCGCGGGATTCGCGACACGGCCCTCCACCCGCGCCGTAACCCAGCGTCCAAAGGGAATGCTCGCACAATCAACGGCAGCACGTTGACCTTCCGCCAGCCCGGCAGCGGCGCGAGTGCTACGGAGGAAGCGTCACAACGTCAAATACTGCACGCTGAATCGTTCCCGCGGATCCATCCAGACGCGATCGACGGCGAAGCCGGCGCGGGCGGCGAGTTCGGCGAACCCCGCCAGCGTGTACTTGTGCGAGTTCTCCGTGTGGATCGTCTCGCCGCCGGCGAATTCGAATTCCTCCCCGGCGACGCGAACCGTCTGCTCGACGCGCGACACGAGATGAATCTCGACTCGCCCGTACTCGGGCACGAACGTCGCCCGGTGCGCGAAGGACTCGATGTCGAACTCGCCGCCCAGGTCGCGGTTGATGCGCGCCAGCAAGTTGAGACTGAACTCGGCGGTCACTCCCTGGGCGTCGTCGTAGGCGGCTTCGAGGACTTCCCGCGACTTGAGCAAATCCGCCCCGATCAGCAGCCCGCCGTTCGGCCCCACCAGTTCCGCCACCTCCCGCATCAACTCCACCGCCTCGTCGTTCGTGAAGTTGCCGATCGTCGAGCCGGGAAAGTAAACCACGTTCCGCCGGCTCGGGCCGTCGATCGCGGGAAGCCGGAAGGACTTGGTGAAATCGGCGCACACCGGGAGGATCGGCAGGCGCTCGTAGCGGGCATCCATTCGCTCCGCCGTTCGCCGCAGATGCTCGCGGGAGATATCGACCGGCACGTAGGCGGCCGGGCGTTCGAGCTGCGCGAGCAACAGGTGCGTCTTCAGGCTGCTGCCGCTCCCGTATTCGACGAGCACCGAGCGCGGGCCGATGCGGCGCGCCATCTCGGGGGCGTGCCGCCGCATGATCGCCAGTTCGGTGCGGGTGGGATAGTACTCGGGCAGTTCGCAGATGCGGTCGAACAACCGCGAGCCGATCTCGTCGTATAGATATTTGCAGGGGAGCGTCTTGGCGGGCGCGGAGAGCCCGGCGAGCACGTCGTCGAGGAATTCGTCGGTCGAGGGGGCGTGATCCTGCAAGCTGATCCGGCTCATGGGGCCTCGCTGGCGAAAAAAAGGCGCGACGACCTCGCGAGTCGTCCGGACTTCGGCCCGGTCGGCCCCGTGGATCGCGGCGGGAATTCGAGTTGCTTGGCCGATTCTAGTGCGGCCCGCGCCGACGGCCACCCGTGGATCGGCGGACGAGCCGCCGGGGAAATCCCCCATGCCACGGTGCGCAACTCACCCAACAAAATCGTCTTGGCCCTGGCCCGCGAATCGACGGGGTTGATCCGGGCGGCGTCCCGCGTCTGCGCACCGCAAACGTTTCACTTTCGTCATTCCTGCCTTTTCCCTTCCGTTCAACCACGCCCTCCACATGACGACTTGGCGTCGAAACCCACCCATCCGACCTCCACCGGCCACGCCAAAACAAGAACCGCCCAAGTCCGACTTTTGTCAGGGCTTGGGCGATGTGCGACCGGTGCTGTCCGCTGATGTCGTAAAGAGGCGCCGCCGCTGAAGCCGGTCACTACGAACCGCGTCTCATGCGGCGCGTCACGCATTTCGAAGATCGCGTTCCGGCCACTCTCGCGGGTGAGGGGCGGCGTCCGGTGACGAACCGCGCGCTCGCATTTCGACTGCGGGAAACGTAGGATGGGGCGTCACCCATCTCCGCTCCCTCCGTCCTCGCCGCCCCGTGCCCGATCGTCTTTTCCATCTCCGCCGCGCGGCGCTGCTGATGGTCGCTGCCGCACTGGCCGCGACGCCGCAATCGCTCAGTCGCGCCGAAGCCGAATCGCACAACGGAACGAACGGGCGGGCGGTCATACCCGACGATGTGCGGATCGAGGAAGCGACGGTCGGCATCGAAGGCCGCTACGAAGTCGGCCGCTGGACGCCAGTCGCCGTCCAGGTGCGAGTGGATCGGCCGCAACGGGTGCGGCTTGTCGTCGAAGCGACCGATCCCGAAGGCAGCGTCGCCGCCTTTCCGTCCGACATCGTCGCACTGGACGGCGCCGGTTCGCACGTCCTCCGCGGACTGTTCCTGCAGGGGCGGCTTCACCAGGGGCGGACGTGGATCGGCATCGAGGATGAGGCGGGCCGCAGGCTGTTCCGCGGCGAATTGGGCCGGGACGTCCGCGCGCGGATGCTCGCGCCGCTGGTTCCCGGCACGCGGATGATCGCCACGCTCGGCGATCCCGCCGGGTTCGACGCTCCTCGAGAACGTGGGCCGGACGCCAGCGAGGCGCGCATCTTGGTCGCGCTGGAGGATCCCGCCGCGCTGCCGATCGACTTCCCCGGCTGGGAGGCGCTCGACGTCGTGGTGCTGTCCGGCCGCTTCGATCTCGGCCCGGAGCGCGACGCGGCGTTGCGCGAATGGGTTCGCGGCGGCGGGCATCTCGTGGTCGCGGTGGGGGCGAACGTGCCGGCGTATCGGCGCAGCGCGCTGGCCGAATGGGCGCCGGTCTCCGTCGCGGACGAGCCGGTTCGCCTCCGCGAGTTGAGCGGCCTGGAGACGTTCGCCGACGCGCTCGCCCGGCTGACCACGCCGGCCGGAATCGCGACGGCCCGCATCGTCGAGCATGAGGGAACGGCCGTGGTGCGGGGAACGCAAGGGCCGCTCCTCGTGCGCGCGGCTCACGGTTTCGGGCAGGTCACGTTCCTGGCGATCGACCTCGCCGACCCCGCCGTCGCCCAGTGGCAGGCGCTCCCCACCTTGATCCGCAAGCTCCTTGGCGAACCCACCTCCGCCGACGGGACTTCACCGACGACGCGGCGCGGCGGGCGGTTGGGACACAGCGGCATCGGCGATTTGGCGACGCAGCTTCGCGCCAGCCAAGAGGCCTTTCCCGCGGTCGATCGCTTCTCGTTGTGGGGAGTGATGGGACTGCTGCTGCTGTACCTGCTGGTCATCGGCCCGGCCGATTATCTGTTGGTCAATCACGTGCTGAAACGGCCCCGCGCGACCTGGCTGACTTTCCCGCTGATCGTCCTCGGCGCGGCGTTCGTCGCCGTGTGGGGCGCGGCGGCGACGAACGGCGATACGCTCCGAACCAACCGGCTCGACATGCTCGATCTCGACGTCGCCACGGGAACCATCCGGGGGCGTTCGTGGACCACGATCCTCAGCCCGCGAACGCAACGATACGAAGTCGAGTCGCCGGCGCTGAAATTCGGTGTCGCGAACCAAGCGACCCGGACGCTCGAAGCGTCCGGGTCGCTGCCCGGCAACGCGGTGTCGCCGCGGCTCGGCTGGAGCGGCATTCCCGAGGCGGTCGCGGGAGGCATGTACCGCACCGGCGGCTTCGAGATGGTGCGTCCGGCGTATCGGTTCGCCCCCGAGGCGCGGCGGGTCGAGAACCTGCCGATCGCCACCTGGTCCACGCGCACGCTCGCGGCGCGCTGGCAGGAGGATGGACCCGCCCTCGTCGAAAGCAATCTCCGCGATGCCGGTCTCGGCGATCTCGAAGGAGCGCTCACGCATCACCTTCCCGGGCCGATCGAGCACTGGCTGATCGCCTTCGGCAACCGCGTCTACCATTCCGGTTCCAACAGCGGCGACGGCGGAGCGAACGCGCTCGCTCCCGGCGCCGTTTGGCGGCCCCAGGGAACGGACGTGGCCTCGCGCGAACTCCGCGGATTTCTCACCGCGACCGTCGCCGTCCGGGTCGAGGGACGCGACTCCGTTTCGACGCGGCAATCGCCGTACGATCCGCTCGAGCGCGACCCGCTCGCCATCCTGCGGATGCTCACCTTCCACGCCGCGGCCGGCGGCTCCGATTACACGGGGCTCGAGAATCAACTTCTGAACGACCTCGAACTGACCGACGCGCTCGACGCCGGGCGGGCCGTGCTGTTCGGACGGCTGCGCGTTCCCGCGCCCCCCACGCGCATCGGCGGCAAGCCGGTCGCCGACGAAACGCAAACCGTCGTCGTGCGGATCGTGCTGCCGGTCGCCCCGCGCGATCCCTCCGTCGCGGCCGCCGTCGCCCCTCCCGAAATCCGCTCGACCGCATTCGCCAAGGCCCGACCGTGATCGAGACCCGCAAGCTCACCAAGCGTTACGGCGACTTGCTCGCCGTCAACGAGATCGACCTGAACCTCGCCGAGGGGGACGTGTTCGGCTTCATCGGTCCCAACGGGTCGGGGAAGACGACCACCATGCGGATGCTCGCCACGCTGCTCAATCCCGATTACGGCGAGGCCTACGTGTGCGGCAAGTCGATCTACACGCACCCGCAGGAGATCCGCCGTCTCGTCGGCTACATGCCCGACTTCTTCGGCGTCTACGAAGACATGACGGTCCTCGAATATCTCGAATTCTTCGCCGCGTGCTACCGCATCGACGGCCCCGCCCGCCGCAAGGTCTGCGAGGAGAAACTCGACATCGTCGACATGACCTTCAAGCGCGACGCGATGGTCAACCAGCTTTCGCGCGGGCAGACGCAGCGCGTCGGCCTGGCGCGGGTGCTGCTCCACGAGCCGCAAGTGCTGCTGCTCGACGAACCGGCGAGCGGTCTCGATCCGCGGGCCCGCATCGAGATCCGCCAGTTGCTCAAGCGGCTCGGCGAATTGAACAAGACCGTCATCGTGTCGAGCCACATCATCCCCGAACTCGCCGACGTCTGCACCCGCGTCGGCATGATCGAAAAGGGAAAGATGGACGTTGACGGCTACGTGGACGACGTGATGCGGCAGGCCCGGCAGCGGCTGCGGATCTTCGTCGGCGTGGCGGACGATCCCGACCGGGCGGCGAAACTCATCGAGCAGCACGGCGACGTCGAGAGCGTCGCGATGGAAAAGGGGCGGATCATCGTCACGCTGAAATCCGGCGTCGAGGATTACACGTTCCTCTCGGAGCTGCTGTTCCAGAACCGCTGCCGCCTCACGCTGTTCCGCGAAGAGGAGATCAATCTCGAAACAGCCTTCATGCGGCTGACGAAGGGGGCGCAGCAGTAGCAGGCGGTCCTCGAATCGGTAGCGGAAGTCGCAAGACTTCCGACACGCGCGCGGCAACACCTCGAATTCTTGTGAGTCGCGATGCCGCCGAGCGCCCTCTGGATTTTCGGAATTCTTGTGAATTCCGCTACGACGAAGGGCGCATCGCAGACACGTCATGGGAAGGACTGCGATCCGAAGGATTGACTCTCGACGCGATTGCGGTAGTCTCGTTGCGTCCCCCGGTCGACGAACGCCCCACCGATCCATCAAGCACCATGACCGCCTTGCCTCCATCGTTCGCCTGGCTCGAAAAGACTGGGGACCACGCCAACGCGATCCTCGTCAAGGAGACGCGGCAGTCGCTCAAGAGCCGGCAGTTCGTCATCACCTTCCTGCTGCTGCTGGCGGCGGCGTGGCTGGTGAGCATGTTCTTCATGCTCGAAGCCGCCGAGACGATCGAGACCAACCCCATCGGCGGGCGGTTCTTCTACGCCTTCTTCTTCGTGCTGCTGGTGGCGATCTTCGTCGTCGTGCCGTTCACCGCGTATCGCAGCCTGCTGGCCGAGCGCGAGCAGAACACCTACGACGTGCTGTCGATCACCACGCTCTCGCCGGGGCAGATCGTGCGCGGGAAGCTGCTGTCGTCGCTCGTGCAGATGTTCCTGTTCTACTCGGCGATCACGCCGTTCATCGCGTTCGCCTCGCTGTTGCAGGGGTTCGACCTGCCGCAGGTGGCGTTCGTGCTGGTGCTGGCGATGTTCATTTCGCTGGGCTACTCGATGTTCGCGCTGTTGCTGGCGACGCTCGCCACGCAGCGGCACTGGCAGGTGATCTTCTCGCTGTTCCTGCTGGGGTCGCTCGCCTGGAGCCTGTTCGGGTTCTACTACATGGTGCGCGCCGCCGCCGAGTTCGACGGGTTCTCCTCGGCCTTCCGCGAGCCGGGATTCTGGTGGATGATGGCCTGCGTCTCCGTCGCCTGGCTGTCGTACTTCGTGCTGTTCTACCAACTCGCGGTCGCCCGGCTGACGTTCGAAGCCGACAACCGCAGCACCGGCATCCGGCTGACCTGCTCCGCCCAGTTCTGGCTGCTGTGGGGCATGGTGTGGCTGGTTCTCGATTGGACGACTCCCATCCGCGGCTTCGTCGCGCTCGACGACATTCTGATGATCGCCTCGCTGATCTCCGGACTGCACTGGCTGATCGTGGGGGGCATCGCCGCGACGGAAGGCCCCCGGCTTTCCCGCCGCACGCGCCGCAAGCTCCCGCGAAACGGTTTTCTGAGGCTGCTGCTGGTCCCCCTGTTGCCAGGCGGAGACCGCGGATTGCTGTACACGCTACTGCACGCGGGGGCGCTGGTGGGGGTCGTCGCGATCTTCCCGCGGCTGCTGCCGGCCGCCGCGGCGCCCACCCCGGGAATGGCGCCCGGGTCGATGTTCGCCGGAATCGCCACCGGAACCGCGGTCCTGCACGCCGCGGTGGTCGCCGCGTACCTGGTGATCTTCGTGGGAATCGCGGCGCTGATCGGGCTTTGGGGCGGGCGGTTCTGGCCGCAGTTCCGTCCCGCGCACGCCCGCTTGCTGGCGCTGCTCGTGTTCCTGGGCGGAACGCTGTTTCCGCCGATCGTCCGGCTGTTCACGCGCAACTTCGACTCGGGTTACCGGCTGATCGACCTGACCAACCCCGTCACCACGCTGTTCGCGATTCAGGATGGCCGCTGGATCCCGGACGCCGGCCTGATCGTGCTGCTGATCGTCGCCGGAGTCGTGCTGCTCTTGAACCTCCCGCACCTCCGCCGCGGCGTGGCCGAAGTCTTCGAAGAGCCGCCCTCGGCCGGTGTATCGGCCACGCCCCGGACGTAGTACGCCGTCGAACTCGAAGTCATCGGTCGAAGTTGTCGGCGTGCACGGGCGCCGTAGTATCTCATCCAGATCGAAGTCGTGGGTTGTCCGTAGTACCGCTTCAGGCTTGAACTTGGCGGTTGAAACCGTGGTAAGACGGATTGGCGGCACCCATGCGATCAAGCATCACTGGCGTGTCGGCCTCCGCGCACCTGGCGACCTCACCGTGTCATGGCCAAT
>JBBDNT010000159.1:10486-23162 GCA_040877445.1 Planctomycetaceae bacterium | reverse complement strand
GGGGGGGCGGGGGCCCACCAGGGGGCTGACGCCCCCCGCTCGCCGGTCCTCGAAAAGCTCCCGCTGCTCGCGCTCGCCATCGCCTCGTCCGCAATCGGCGTGCATGCGCATCGCGCGGGGGGCGCGGTCGCCGGGTTGGATGCGATTCCACTCGCAGAGCGGCTCGCGACCGCTCTGACTTCCTACGTGTTCTACCTGAAGAAAACGTTCTGGCCGTTCGATCTGGCCGCGTACTATCCCTATCGGGGGGATTCGATCGCGCCGTGGGAAATCGCCGCCGCATCCGTCGTCCTGGCGCTCGTCTCTCTCGTCGCGATCCGGTTCGTGCGCCGCGCGCCGTGGTTCTTCGTCGGTTGGTGCTGGTTTCTGGGCACGCTCGTGCCGGTGATCGGCCTCGTGCAGATCGGACTCCAGGGCGCGGCCGACCGCTTCACCTATTTCCCGCAGATCGGGCTGTTCGTCGCGATCGTCTGGTCCGCCGCGGCGATCGTGAACGGCATTCCCTGGAGACGCGCGCTCGCCGCGGCCATCGCCGCGACCGTGCTGCTCGGGCTGACGGCCCGCGCCTACGATCAAACGCGGCACTGGCGGAATTCGGAGGTTCTGTTCGCGCACGCGGCCGAAGTCACCGGCTGCAACGCCACGGCCCTCGCCAAGCTGGCGGCGTATCACCAGGCGCGGGGCAAGAAGTGGCTCGCGATCGAGCAGTTGCGCAAGGCCCTCGAGTGCGAGCCGGACAACTACCTTTCGTTCGTCATCCACAACGACTTGGGAACGCTTTACGCCGCCGAGGGGCCGGCGTTTCGCGACCGGGCGATTCATCACTTGCGCCACGCGATCAAGAACAAACCGCCGGTCTTTCGTCCGTACTTCAACGTGGCGCTGCTGCTCGCGATGGACGATGAACGCCTCGAGGCGGCCGAGCGATACTTCGAGGAAGCCTTGAAGCGCCGGCCCGAGTCGGATCATGAATGGCGACGCCACGGGCCGATGGTCTTGACATCGCTGGGAGACGTGCTCGCTCGCCAAGGCCGCGAGGACGCAGCGCGAAAGCGCTTCGCCGAGGCGCTCGCGCTGAATCCCGCCTACGACGTCGAAACCGCGCGCGAAAGTCTGAAGGCGATGCGTCTTCCGCCTGCCTCCGAACCGACCGCGCCGTCCCCATGAGCCGTCCCCAGGAGCCGTCCATGCGGCGAACTTCGATGCCGCTACGTCCCGCTTTCGGAAACAGTTGGTGGAATTTTTGGGATTTTTTCGGAATTTCATTGAATTCCTCTGGCAGAACGGGTAAAAGGGAAAGTGCTCGATTCACATCATCCTGATTTTCGCTCCGAAAATCCCCCGAGCACGCGGTTCATTCAGTTCGAACGACACTCATCGGCTTCACGGTTCAACCCGGAGTTCTCCGGTCTCTCGACCGGTTTCTTCATTTCTCCCTTTTTCCACTTCTTCGTTTCAGTCAGGAGTCAGGATCATGAACGTGCAGAAGAACGAGCGGCCCCGCGCGCGGTCCGCGTGGAAAGGCTTCACGCTGATCGAGCTGCTGGTCGTCATCGCAATCATCGGCATCCTCATCGCCCTCTTGTTGCCGGCAGTGCAAGCGGCCCGCGAAGCGGCCCGCCGCTCGAACTGCGCCAGCAACCTGAAGAACGTCGGCCTGGCGATGCACAACTACCACGACAGCTTCCGCAGCCTGCCCCCCGGCGGGACGGTCCGTGCGGCGTGGGGTGCATTCATTCTGCCCTTCATCGAAGAGCAGGTGATCTACAACATCCTCCGGCCGCAGGTTCCGGTCGCCACGGCGATGCCGGGCCTGAGCAACGCCAACAGCAAACGGATCCCCGTCTACATCTGTCCGTCCAACATCTTCGCCACCGGAACGTCGCTGGCGAACCTCAACGTGACGACCTACGCGGGCTGTGCGGGAAGCCTGGCGGCCCCGGTCGATCCGACCAATCCGAAGAACGACGCGGGCACACGCGGACCGTTGTTCAACTGCAGCCAGTGGGACGCTGGCGGCGGCGTCGGCATCTGGCAGCCGGGCGTCTACATGCGATTCGAGGACTGCAAGAACGGCACGACCAACGTGATCCTGCTGGGCGAGCAGCGCGGGGCGGTCTCGTATCGTGATCCGATCTCGACGACGACCGGCGCTCTGACGATCCTCTGCAACACCGCGACGCTCCCGAATTCCGACCTCGCCGCCACCGACCCGCCCACCAAGCCGCCGGTGCCCGGGGTGTTCGGCAGCGGCCATCCGAACGGCAGTCAGTTCTGCGCCGTGGACGGCGCCGTCCACTTCATCGCGAACCAGGTGCCCACGACGACCTTCACCCGGCTCGGTCAGGCGAGCAGCGGCCTGATGGCGGCGTTCCCGGATCTCTGAGATCGTCTTTGGCCCCCGATCGCGGGTGCGGCCCGCGGCGCGTGGATTTCGGCGGCGATGCGTGGTCCGCTCGGATTCCTGGAATCACCCATTCACGGAGTACTCGAAAATGAACAGCCGGGACATCACGAGCGTGGGCCGCGCGCCGGCGCGCCGCGGGTTCACGCTCATTGAATTGCTCGTCGTCATCGCGATCATCGGCATCCTGATCGCGCTCTTGTTGCCCGCCATTCAGGCGGCCCGCGAGGCCGCGCGGCGTTCGAGTTGCTCGAACAACATGCGCAACCTCGCCCTCGCCGTTCACAATCATCACGACACCTACAAGAGCTTCCCGCCGGGAATCGGCGGCACGGGCTTCGACCCCGTCGCCGGGGCCGCGGATCCGTTGCTCACGTTCAGTTGGGGCATGCACCTGCTGGAGTTCCTCGGGCAGGACGCGATCTACCGCCTGCACGATCAACTCACCCCTTGGGGGCCGAACGGCACCCCGGACAACACGACGCTCGACGCCTTCATCACCAACGGCGATATCCCGCGGCTGGCGATCTTCCAGTGCCCGTCCAGCCGTTGGATGACGCACTCGGCGGCCAACAGTTATTACGGCAACTCCGGCACCGGAACCCTCTCCGATCCCAACGACACCAGCTCGCCTCCCTTGACCGACGGCGTGTTCTGGAACACCAACGGCGCCCAATCCATGCCCCGGCAGTATTGTCGCATCGAGGACATCAAGGACGGCACCACGAACACGATCATGCTGGGCGAGCGCAAGGGTCGGCATAGTTGGATCCGGGGAGGGAATTCCACGACTTCCAGCAATTCCAGTGCGATCTGGTCGCAGCAGGGCATCCGCGAGTTCATCGAGCCGATCAACGCCCAGTTGGACGACCCGAACCAGCGGGACATCGGCATCCGTGCCGCCAACAACTCCTACGGCAGCATGCACCCCGGAGGAGCGAACGTCGTCTCCTGCGACGCTGCCGTGTACTTCCTCGATCAAAGCACTCCGCTCGCCACCTTGGTGTCGCTGGCGACCAAGGCGAACCGGGAGCGCCTGGTGTTCCCGCAGTGAGCCGCCGTCCGCGGCGTGACGGAGTCGGTTTCGAGACGGGCGTTTTCTCATCTTCGCGAACAACAAGGGCAGTCCGATGAATACGAGGTTCCGCGACCGCGAATCGAAGGTCGATCGAAGGCGGGGGTTCACGCTGATCGAGTTGCTGGTGGTGATCGCCATCATCGCCATCCTCGTGGCGCTGTTGCTCCCCGCCGTGCAGGCGGCCCGCGAGGCGGCCCGCCGCTCCAATTGCGGCGCCAATCTGAAGAACCTCGGCGTCGCGATGCACAACAATCACGACACCTACAAGAGCCTCCCTCCCGGCTCGACCATCAAGGCCGGGTGGGCCGCGTTCATCCTGCCGTTCATCGAAGAGACGGCGATCTACAACTACCCCGGGCGGGATCCGCGCGTGCAGGACGCCGTTCCGCTCACGGCGCCGTTGATCACGAACGTCCCCCCGGACAGCAAGCGGATCGGCGTGCTGGTCTGCCCGTCGAACATCATGGCGACCGGGACGCTCATGCGCGACGCCACGACCTACCTCGGCTGCGAAGGCAGCCGCCGCTCCGCCGGGGTGACGGCCACCGACAATCCGAAAGGCAGCGTGCCGAGGGACACCGGTTGGTCCCCGGGCTTCCAAGGTTCCGCGACCGAATCCTGGCGCTCCTACGGTCCGCTCATCAACGCTTCCAACTGGGACGCCGGCGCGGGCCTCGGCGTGTGGAAGCCGGGCGGCACCTACGTGCGGTTCGGAGACATCAGCAACGGCACGACGAACGTCATTCTGCTGGGCGAATATCGCGGCGCGGTCCCCTACTGGGCCCCGCACGACCCGAACACCGGCGGACTGACGTCCTTGGGCAGCACCGCGCTCAACGTCGTCAGCACTTCGGCGACATGGGACGATCCAACGCAGGCCGCGACGCCGAACATCGAACTGGGACTGAGCGGGATCCCGCACGACCCGTCGACGCTGGTCCCCGGCCAGTTCGGAAGCCCCCATTCGCGGGGAGCGCAGTTCGTCGCGGTGGACGGAGCGGTCCACTTCGTCTACAACGATGTGGATCCCTTCGTGTTCTGCAACCTCGGCCGGTGCAACTTCCCGCAACTCGCGGCGAGCTTCCCCGACTGAGCCGACGATCCGATTCGCCGAAACGGGAGCGTTCGACGGTCCCGAACAACCTTTCCCATTGAACTCAACGGAACCGAGCCATGAAGACCCCGCACACCCGGCCTGTTCGGCGGCGGACGTGCCGCCCCGCGTTCACCTTGATCGAACTGCTGGTGGTGATCGCGATCATCGCCATCCTGATCGCGTTGTTGCTGCCGGCGGTCCAGGCGGCCCGCGAGGCGGCCCGTCGCGCCACCTGCGCGAGCAACATGAAGAACCTCGGGTTGGCGATGCACAACCATCACGACCAGTTCAAGAGCTTTCCGCCCGGCAGCGCCGACCAGGAGAGCACGTTCTCGAACAGCGTCCTGCGGATCAACTACACGCAGTACCTGCTGCGGTTCCTGGAAGCCGAACAGGTGCTCGATCCGATCGCGGTGCATGACCCGCGCTATTTGCCGTTCGGGTTCGTGAGCGGCATGTCGCAGGACTCGCAAGGGGCGCGGGTGTTTCGCTCGGCCGACGTGGCCGGCCTGTTCCTGCCTTGGGTCGATTCGGGCGAGTTCCCCAAGCTGGGGGTGATGGTCTGCCCGTCCAGCAAGATCGCGACCGCCCCCGCCTCCTGCTCGTACTATGGCAACGCCGGCACGACGACCTGGCAGGACCACAACTACAACCAGACGAACGGCAACGGCGTGCTGCACAACGTCGCCTTCAGCACCAGCACCAGCGCGTCGCTGCAAGGGGCCAACGCCCGCACGCCGGGGGGGCAGATTCGCTTCGACCACATCACCGACGGTTCGACGAATACGATCCTGCTGGGCGAGCGCCGCGGCGACCACACTTACCTTGTCTCGGGCTATTCCAGCGAGTCGCAGGCGAGCGGCGACCACGCGGCGGGTCCGTGGTTCTCGCAGTGCCTGCGGCCGATGATCGCCGGCACGCTGATGAGCGCCGTGATCGGGACCGACGCGCAGTTGAACCCGGCGAACTACGGCAGCATGCACGCCGGCGGCGCTTTGTTCGTCTCCTGCGACGGAGCGGTGTACCTGATGGACGAGGACACTCCGTTGGCCCACATGGAAGCGCTCGCGACCCGCAACGGCAGCGAGATGGATTTCCGGTTCCCGAGGCAGTAGCGCGCGATTCGGGAACACGCGGGCCGAAGAGCGGTGTTTCGATTTCACGCCCCGAGAGAGGCGATTCATCCGTTGGAAGGGAGCGGAGCCATGTTCAGAAAGAGTGACGCGGTATTTGTGACGGGCGGCCCGCGCGGTCGCCGAGCCTTCACGCTGATCGAACTGCTGGTGGTGGTCGCGATCATCGCGATCCTGATCGCCCTATTGTTGCCCGCGGTGCAGGCGGCCCGCGAGGCCGCACGCCGGTCCACCTGCTCGAACAACCTCAAGCAGTTGGGGATCGCGCTTCACGCGCACCACGGGATCTACGGCAGTCTGCCCCCCGGCTCGGCCGGGCCGCGGGGTGCCGATGGACTGGCCGATGCGAAGTTCCGCGTGTCGTGGGGCGCGTTCCTGTGCGACCAACTCGACGAAAAGCCGATCGTGGCGCTCGTCAACCCCTATGGACCGATTCCCAACGTCGATTTCGACGCCGGGCTGCCGGTCCTGCCCAGAATCTCCGTGTTCGTCTGCCCCTCCACCTTTTGGGCGACGAACCCCGGCGACAGTTCCTATTTCGGCAATGGCGGCCAGGGGCAGCGGGGGGGCAACTGGCGGCTGATCAAGCGCTGGCCGTCCTTCGACGGCAGCGGGGGCGACAACAACGGCGCCTTCTTTCACACCTTCGACCCGTGGACTGCCGGCGGACCGTCCGATGCGCGGTATCGCAAGTGGGGGGACTTCACCGACGGAACGACCAACACGCTCATGCTCGCCGAGCGCAAGGGGCGGCATAACGTGGTCCGCATGGGCTTCAACGCACAGAACACGAGCACGAGTGGTCGCGGCGGTTACCGGAGCGGCACGTCGTACGACTACGACTACACGATCCATCATTTCGACGTTTGGGGCGTCAATCAGCCCGCCGGAAGCAGCAGCTGGCACGGCACCGGAATCGGACAGACCATCAGTTCGGTCCAGGGACCAGGGAGCGGCGTGTCGAACATGGTCGGCAGCCTCCATCGCGGCGGCGCGCTCGGCCTCGCGGCGGACGGCGCCGTGCGGTTCCTTCCCGAAGACTTGACCGCCACCAACATGCGGGCGCTCGCCAGCATCGACGGCGCCGAAGTTTACGCCTTCCCGTTCGATTGATCCCCGTTCGGACCAAGGCCGCCTGCCGCCTTGGTGCGACGCGACGCGCTCTTCCAACGCGAAAACGCCGGTCCATTCCTGGAATGGACCGGCGTTTCGCGTTTGGAACCCGTCGCTCGATCAATAGCCGCCGATCATTCGATCGGCCTGATCGGGGGATACCAATGGTCGAGGAGGATCGTGTAGTCGAGCAAGCCGAACTCGTACACGCGCGCCTCGCGGTCGATCTCCTTCAGTTTCAAATCGGCGACCGTCTTGTCGATCTTGTCCTGAGGCGCCCCCTCGAGGAACACCACCTGCCCGTGATGCGACGCGGCTTCGCCGGGGCGAACGAACAGCACGACAAGCTCCGGCATCACCCCGACCGCGCGCGGCTCGAGCTTCCGGATCGATTCGGGAAGCTCGACCGGCCGGTTGTCGTCGCGGGTAGCGTAGGTGGCGTTTTCGCCTTCCCCGGCGGCTTGCCGCGAAACGACGATCCGCTTGTTCGCGGACGCGCCGAGATCCTTCGCCAATTTCGCCGCGTCGGCGCTCAGCGTTTTCGCGTCTCCCACGCTGGGAAGACTGGGTGCGCCTCCCTCTCTTCCACACCCGGCCAGCAGGGTTCCGCAAACGACGACGAGCCAACTCACAGCCATGGAGCGCATGTCGAATTCTCCTTTCGCATCGGCGGAACACGCCCTCGCCGGCGTTCGAATGAAGCCGTTGGGACGATCGTTCGGGCGGAGACGGCCGGCCCGGAAAGACATCGATCGCGCGAGGCGCCGCGGTTTCACCGAGATTCTACCCGCGCCGCCCGGGCGCGGGCAACGCCGCGGATCGCCCAGCGCGGCACAGCCGCAACCGAAGCGGTTTTCACCACGGATCGCACGGATCGACACGGATATCTGCTGTCCGACCCTCGCCGACGAGCGAATCCGATGGTCGAAAGTCGCGGCAGAGCCGGAACCGCGATAGCTTCGCGCTCCTGTTCCTCTGCGCCCTCGGCGCACTCGGCGGTTCGAAATCTTCGACGACTTCAACCCGGCCTCTTCGAAACCGCAGAGGCCGCCGAGGTCGCGGAGAGGAACCGGCGGAAAGATTCGCTCCTCATCAGTGCCCATCAGTGGAATCCGTGGTCGAAACTTCGCGCAGAAAGAACGGAAGTCGAACGTTTGCACTGCGAAGTTCGCGAAAGGGGTGCGGCGATTTTCCCGGCACGGTCGAATCACGCGAACTTCGCGTCTCCGTCATTCCCGCGCAGAGCCTGTCCCCAGCGCAGCTCATCCGTGCCATCCGTGGTGAGAATCCTGTTTCCGTTTGATTGCGGCTCCGCCGCGCTGAGGAGTAGGATGATGCGGTCGTTCGAATCCGCGCCGAGTTCCGGAGACCGAAGCATGCGCCGCCGATTTCCGTTCGCGATTCTCCTTTGCCTTCCGCCACTGATCGCCGCGGCGACGGAGCCGCTCGCCGCGCAAGAGACGCTGGGCCGCATCATGCGGTTCGATCGCCGGCTCGACCGGTTGGTTCCCGAGGGGACGGCGATCGAAGTGGTCGCCAAGGGGTTCACCTGGTCGGAGGGGCCGGTGTGGATCAAGGACGAAGATTGCCTGCTGTTCTCCGACATTCCCCGCAACGCGGTCTATCGCTGGAAGGAGGGGGAGGGGGTCAGCCTGTTCCTGCAGCCGGCGGGTTACACCGGCCGGGCGTATTACGGCCTCGAGCCGGGAAGCAACGGGCTGCTGCTCGATCCGCGGGGAAGGCTCGTTTCGTGCGAGCACGGCGATCGCCGCGTCTCCGTCCTCACCACAGACGGCGGCAAGCGGACCCTGGTCGACAATTACGAAGGCAAGCGGCTCAACAGCCCCAACGACGCGGTCTACAAGTCGAACGGCGACCTGTACTTCACCGATCCGCCCTACGGGTTGCCGAACCGTTGGGACGATCCCCGCCGCGAGTTGGATTTCTGCGGCGTGTACCGCCTGTCGCAAGCCGGCGAGCTGGCGCTGCTGACGAAGGAGATGACGCGGCCGAACGGCATCGCCTTCTCGCCCGACGAGAAAACGCTGTACGTCGCCCAATCGGATCCGGAGGCGGCGATCTGGAAGGCGTTCCCGGTCGAAGACGACGGCACGCTCGGCGCCGGCCGCGTGTTCCACGACGCGACCGAACAGGTGGGAAAGCTCCCCGGTCTGCCGGACGGGCTGAAGGTCGATCGCGCCGGCAACGTGTTCGCGACCGGTCCCGGAGGATGCCTGGTGTTCGCGCCCGACGGCACGCTGCTGGGGCGGATCGACACGGGGGAACGCACGGCGAATTGCGGCTGGGGGAACGACGGCGGCGTGCTGTATCTCACGGCCGATTCGTATCTGCTGCGGGTGAAGACGACGACCCGCGGGGCGGGTTGGTGACGGATTGCCGCCGTTCGTTCGGCGGGAGAAGAATCGCGAGGTTGCCGCGAAACCGCAAGCGTGTGGACGCGCCCCCGCCGGGCATTGGAGGGAGAGAAATGGACCCGCGCATCCGGACATGGCTGATCGCGATCGTGGCGGCGCTCGTCGTGATGAGCGTCGCGTCGCCGTCGCGCGCTCAACCGGGAAGCAGCGTGTTCGGCGAAGGGGGCGAATGGGACCAGGCGTTCGCCGCGCGGCAACTCGAGAAGTTCCGGGCGATCGAGCCGGACCCGCGGGTTCTCGCGCAGATCGAAGCGCTGGGGGACGATTCGTGGCTGGCGCTCGACCCCGCCGGGGACGAAGCGCCGGAATCGGGCCGCGGCGAGGTGCCGATGGTCTACATGCCGGACTTCAAGGCGTGCGCGTTCATCTGCGGCTGCACCGAGCCGGGCTATTCGTCGGACGTGTGGTTCTACGTTCCGGCGGCGAACCGTTGGGTGCAGATGTGGCCGAACTGGATCAAGGGCAGCCGCGCGCGACAGCTCAATCGGGGACCGTATCCGGAGGACCGCCCGGCGGGACGGTGTTCGCTGGGGTTGGCGTACGATTCGGACGAAAAACTGCTGATCAATCACGGCGGGGCGAACGCGGGGAACTTCGGCTTGCAGACGTTCGAGTTGGACGTGGCGAAGAATTCGTGGATGAGGGCGACCGGCTTGAACGACCCGCACCCACTGGCCGGCGGCGACAACTGCCTGGGGTTCGCTCCCGGTTTCGGCGTGGTGCAGGTCGTGCGCGGCGGGCGGATGCGGACCGAGGGGAGCGTCCGCATGTACGACGCCGCGGAGACCTGGCGATACGACGCGTCGGAGAATCGCTGGGAGCGGTTGCCCGTCAAGAACCAGGCGCCGGGAGCGCACAACGCGAACCTCGTGTGGAACTCGCGCGACGAACGGCTGGTGTACCATACCGGGGCCGAACTGTGGACCTTCGACCCCGCCACGCTCGCGTGGGAGAACCTCACGCCGGAGAGGAAGGGGCCGCCGCGCTATCGTCACGGCAACGCTTACGATCCCTTCAACAACGTGCTGATCACCTACGGCGGCAAGGACGAAAGCAGCCTGTGGGTGTTCGACTTCGCGAGCCGCGCGTGGTCGGAAATGAAATCGCCGGACAGGCCCGCCCGGTCCGGCCAGAAGATGTTGATGTGCTTCGACACGGATTCGAACGTCTGCGTGATGAAGCACGGCGGGAAGGTGTTGTTCTATCGGTACAAGCGGGCCGCGAACGGAAAGTGACGAGCGGAATGCGGCCCGCGCCGCCGGGAATCGCCGACGAGGACCGTGTCGCGTTATCAGAACCGGGACGCGCGGATCTTCGCGATCGTCTCGAAACCGCAGTCGGCGCCGAACCGGGAGCCGCGGCGATGATTCACGTGCATGCCGTCGACCGACCGGAGTTGCCTCCGTTCCCGATGCCGGACCGCTTTCGGCACGACGTGACGTACTTCGGCACGCCGGCGGGTGAGCCCGGCACGCCGGAGAAGCTGGGTGCCGGCGAGCATTTCATTCGTGCCGCCGATGCGCGGGCGATTCTCGACGATGGCGTGTTCCGTCTGGTTTCTCCGCTGGACAGCGACACGACGGCGGAGATCGAGATCAGCGACGAGCAGGAGGCGCTGTTGGAATGGCTCGTGACGCACGGGGTGGAGCGGGTGCGACTGCAATCGGCTCCGTGATCCGCGGAGGCGTCGCGATCATGATTTTTCCGTGGATTTGGTGGGCGGGTCGGCGCGGCGATCGCCGCTGAATTCCCCCTCGAATCCACACTGCGACGAATAATCTCGCGAGTGTTTTTCGAGGAATTTTCGAAATCGCCCGAGAAATTGCTTGATTCCGGTGAGCGGTCCGGGTATAAGCGGACTATCACTTCGTGCTCTCTGATGGCCGTTTCGGTCGTCGTCGAGAGCTTTTCGGGTCCATGTGGCCGTCTCGTCGTGCGGCCGTCTTTTCAATTCCGACAACGGCAAGCGATTTCGCCGGAAGGGATCGTCTCTTCCGGCCGAGGCGTCGGCGCTCCTCGATTTTCGATGGCGGCGCTGGCGGCTTGAACGGTCTGGAACTCCAGTCAGCACTCAGCCCAACCGCGGTCGGCGGACTTCCGCCGCTTGGCGTTTCCGCGTGTGCAATGCGCGCCGTGTTCGGCGTCGCGGTCACGTTGGGGGTGTTTCGCGGCGACCCGCTCGAGCCGCCCTTGCGCCCATGTCGACCGCCCCCCCCGCTCGTTCTGGTTCGAGGGGCTGGGTCTGCGTTTTCGTCACGTCACTCGCGTCATAGGAGAACGGGTCATGTTGGAGAACGTTTCTCGAAGGAAGCCCCGTGGTGGCCGGAAGCGTGGTTTCACGCTGATCGAGTTGCTGGTCGTGATCGCGATCATCGCGATCCTGATCGCCCTGTTGTTGCCGGCGGTCCAGGCGGCCCGCGAGGCGGCTCGCCGTTCCTCCTGTTCGAACAACCTCAAGCAACTGGGGATCGCGCTGCACACGCACCATGGCACATACGGAAGTTTTCCCCCCGGCGCCGCCGGTCCGCGGGGAGCCAACGCCACCGAGGCGAAAGCCAATGCCAAGTATCGCGTCTCGTGGGGCGCGTTCCTGTTGGAGCAGTTGGACGAGAAGCCGCTCGTCGCCATCGTCGAACCTTACTCGCCGACTCCGAACGTCGACTACGACGCCGGCTTGCCGGTGCTGCCGACGATCGCCGTCTTCGTCTGTCCTTCGACCACTTGGGCAACCAATCCGGGGGACAGTTCATACTACGGGAATGGCGGGAACGCGTGGAATGGAGGAAGTTGGCGGCTGATAACGCGCTACGCCGACGGATACGGCACGAAGGGGAAAGGCGATAACACGGGCGTCTTTTTCCACACCTTCGATCCCTGGGTGCCGGGCGGACCTCCGATCGCGCGGTATCGCAAGCTGAAGGACATCACCGACGGGACGACGAACACACTGATGCTCGCCGAGCGCAAGGGACGGCACAATGTCGTCCGGATGGGCTTCACCGCGCAGAACTCCAATTCCAGTTCCAGCGGGGCGGGGGGGTACGCGTCCGGCAGCAGCCGGGACTACGATTTCACGATCCACCATTTCGACGCTTGGTCAATCAATCAGCCGACTGGCTCGAGCAGTTGGCACGGGGCCAGGATCGGTCAAAACGTGAGGTCGAGCTACCTCGGACCGGGAAGCGGTACGTCGGTGATGATCGGCAGCAACCACCGCGGGGGCGCATTGGGTCTCGCCGTCGACGGGGCCGTGCGGTTCCTGCCTGAGGACTTGACGTCCACCAACATGAAGGCGCTGGCGAGTATCGACGGCGGTGAGGTTTACCAGTTCCCATTCGAGTGAACCAGGAACGCTTCAGAAGTGCAGCCCTTCCAGCGGATGCGGCGTGGCATGAACTCGCGCGTTCATGTCACGCC
>JBBDNT010000159.1:794-10476 GCA_040877445.1 Planctomycetaceae bacterium | reverse complement strand
CCCCCCCACCGCTCTTTTCTTTTCACCCCGGCCGGCCGGTGATATGTGCGTGTCCTTTTTCGATTTTTTTTCGGATTTTCCGAAATAGTGGTTGCGTTCCGACGGCGATCCGATTATAGAGGATGATGTCACATCGAGTTTTGTGCTCTCTGTTGGCCATTCCGGCCTTCGTCGAGGGCTTTTTCGGGTCACTGTGACCGCCTCTTCGCGCGGTCGTCTATCTCATTCCGACAACGTCAAGCGGTTCGCTGGAAGGGACGCTCTGGTCCGTCGAAGAGTTCGTTTGCTCTTCGTTGGTGGTCGGGGTGCTGGCGGCTTGAACGGTCTGGAACACTTACCCTCCGTCGCAATGCGTTCTGTCGGGCTACCCCGGCGCTTCCGCGCGCTTCGTGGCGTGGTTGTGTCGGGGCTCCGCTTGAACGATTTCGTGCGCACGTCATCCGACCCGTGTTTCGTCTCTTTTCCCGGGGCGGACTTCTTCGTTCGTTTACTCGCGTTCGAGGAGAAGTGGTCATGTCGGAGAACTCTCGTCGCAGACGGCGCGTCGTCGTCGGCCGGAGGCGCGGTTTCACGCTGATCGAGCTGCTGGTCGTGATCGCGATCATCGCCATCCTGATCGCCCTGTTGCTGCCGGCGGTCCAAGCGGCCCGCGAGGCGGCGCGGCGCTCGACCTGCTCCAACAACCTCAAGCAACTGGGGATCGCGCTGCACACGCACCACGGGACTTACGGCAGTTTCCCGCCCGGTTCCGCGGGTCCGCGCGGAAACGACTGGCCATCTCGCGACGATCCGATGCGGGAGACCGCGAAACTCCGCGTTTCCTGGGGCGCGTTTCTCTTGGAACAGCTCGACGAGAAACCGCTGGTGGCGTTGGTGAATCCCTATTCGGCGACCCCCAACGCCGACTTGGATGCCGGGTTGCCGGTGCTTCCAAGGGTCTCCGTCTTCGTGTGCCCCTCCACTTACTGGGCGACGAACCCCGGCGATAGCTCGTACTACGGGAACGCCGGACAATCGGCGCGCGGCGGCAACTGGCGGTTGATGTGCCGCTACATGAACTTCAGCCGCTCGGACAACTCGGGCGGGGACGCGAACGGGGTCTTCTCGCACACGTTCGATCCCTGGGAGGCGGGCGGGCCGCAGTGGGACCGCTACCGCAAACTGGGCGACGTCACCGACGGGACGACCAACACGCTGATGCTCGCCGAGCGCAAAGGCCGCCACAACGTCGTCCGCATGGGGTTCACCGCGCAGAACACAAGCAGCAGCGGATGCGGCGGTTACGCCAGCGGAACCAGTCGCGATTACGACTTCACGATCCATCACTTCGATGCCTTCGGCATCAATCAGCCATCGGGGAGCCAGCAGTGGACCGGGGGCGGGATCGGGCAGACCGTCTCGTCGGTGCAGGGGCCGGGCCATGGGACGTCGCGGATGATCAGCAGCCTGCATCGCGGCGGTGCCCTCGGTCTCGCCGTGGACGGCGCCGTGCGATTCCTTCCCGAGGATCTCACGGCCACGAACCTGCGGGCCATCGCGAGCATCGACGGCGGTGAGGTGTACGCGTTCCCGTTCGAGTAAGAGTCTCTGAATCGCGTTCGCCCTTCCAGCGGATGCGGCGTGGCATGAACTCGCGCGTTCATGTCACGTCGCACCGCTTTTTTCTTGCGCCGCCAAGCCTGTTCCGCCCCCTCGCGCGGTGACGGATGGCGGCCATCCTGTCGCGAATGCTATGATACGCCCGTCAGCCGGCCGCTTCGTGGGAACTCCTTCCGTGGGGAGCAGGTCATGGTCGAGTTCACGGTTCGTCCGCCCAGGCGACGAGCGCCTCTCGCTCGCCGCGTGATGCCGGCCCTTTTCGTCGCGCCCGCGGTCGCGGCGGCGGGTTGGGGTTGGAATGGGGGCGCGTCCACCCGGTCGTTCGCCGTGGAGCCTCCTCGGGAAGAAGCGGCCGGCGATGCGCCGCCGTTCGTCTTCCGCGACGTGGCAGAGGAAGCGGGGCTGTTCCCGCACGCGGCCGGCATCCGCGGGCATGGCGCGGCGTGGGGTGACGTCGACGGCGACGGCTGGATCGATCTGTACGTCGCCACGTTCGACACCGGCGGCTCCAAGCCGAACATGCTGCTGCGAAACCGCGACGGAAAGTTCCGGCTCGACGAACAGGAATCGCTGCGCGCCTCGATGCGCGGCACCGGGGTCGTCTGCGCCGATCTGGACAACGACGGCGATCTCGATTTGTATGTCGGCAGCATGCCCGCGCCCGAAGGCAGCCGTTTGGCGCAGCGCGTCGGCCGTCCGCTCGCCGGCTGCACGCTGTTCCGCAACGACGGGGAAGGGCGGTTCGCGAACATCTCGCGGGGGAACGGCGCCTGCCCGCCGGAGTTCGGCGGCCGCAGCGTCGCCGTGCTCGATTACGACGGCGACGGGCTGCTCGACCTGCTGGTGGGTGAAGACCCGAATCCCGGCTACAACGGCTCGCCGACGAACAGCTCGCGGCTGTTCCGCAATCTGGGGGATCTCCGATTCGAGGACGTCTCGCGGAAGGCCGGCCTGCCCGAGGGAATTCCGGGACTCGGCGTCGCCGCGGCCGACGTCAACGACGACGGTTGGCCCGACTTCTTCCTGGCATCGAGCGGCGGCGGAAATCGGCTGTTCCTCAACGACGGCGACGGGAGCTTTCAGGAAGCGCCCGGCGCGCGCGAGGTGTTCGACTGGCCGACGGCGCGCGGCGATAACATGGTTTGCGGCGTGTGCATCGCCGACGTGAATCGCGACGGGTTGCTCGATATCGTGCTCGGCCAACATTACGACAGCCCGTGGCGCGAGCCGGTCGCCAATCGACTGTACCTCAATCGGGGGATTCGCGATCGTGTGCCGCGATTCGAGGACGTGACCGAACCGTCCGGCCTGGTTCGGCTGCCGATGAAGGCCCCGCACGTCGAGATTCAGGACTTCGACAACGACGGCTGGCCGGACATCTACACGAGTATCGTCAAGTTCGCGGACCGCAAGCCGCATCCGGTGATCTTCCGCAATCTCGGCGTGCGAGACGGATTGCCGCGGTTCCGCGAAGATGCGTTGGGCGTGAACGATTTCCCGACGGCCGAGGACCGGTCGGTGCGCCGGTCGGGCGATTTGTTCGAGAAGATTCTCCGCGAGGGGAAGATCATCTACATGGCTCCCGGTCCCTCGGGCGACTTCGACAACGACGGCCGGCTCGACCTGTTCCTGCCGAACTGGTGGGCGGAAGCCCCGTCGCTCTTGCTGCGAAACGAAACGCCGGGCGGCAACTGGCTGCAGGTGCGGGTCGAAGGGGCGGACGGCGTGAACCGCATGGGAATCGGCGCGCGGGTCAACGTCTATCCGGCCGGAAATATCGGCGAGGCTGCGGCACTCCTCGGCATCCGCGAGATCGCGACCGGCTTCGGTTACGCCTCCGGCCAACCGGCGCTCGCGCACTTCGGCTTGGGCAAGCAAGAGTCGGTCGACTTGGAAGTGATCCTCCCGCACGGCCGCGGGCGAATCGAGCGGAAGGATGTGCGCGCGAACCAGCGAATCACGATCGGCCGATAGATCGCGATCGATGGAATCGCGGGCGTTGCGGAATTCGCAGCGACGTCGACCGTTGCGACGTCGAGTCGTCCAGGATGTTTCCGGATTTCCGATGGTCGATCGCTTCCTCCCAAAACGACATGATCGGCTCCTCGAAGATCACCGAAGGCGCGCTCTACCTTGGTCTGCTGGGTCACACCGGGTATTTGGCGGAGGTTACCCGTCCCTGGGCCCCGGCCTGGTTGGTCATCGGAATCATCATCGTCCCCGTCGCCGTCTTCATCATGATTCCAGCCGATGAGGATGCCGGACGCCATGCGCGGTGGTTGCATTTCTTCGGCGCGACATGGTATCTCGGCCTGACCGGAGTCGTACTGGCAATTTGCCTGTTGGGACACCGTCCGGAGGGCTGGATGCTGATGCTTACCCTGATCGTGCCGGGCATGTTGGCGTCTCTATGGCTTCTGGTGCAGTCCTCCCCGCACGAGGAACATCACGAATGATCGACGGCCGCGACGCGACCGACGTTCCGGCGAGCGATGCGGGCGCTGTGAAGCGTCGAATGTGGGAGATCGTCGAAGTCGCCCGGCCGGGCGACCGTGGATCCAGTCGAAGACCAAAGGGAGATAGCCCCGGCAGGGGCGGATGAGTTCGCATCCATGTTCGAGCAACATCCCGATTCCTCCGCCCCTTCCGGAGCGGTGACGCATGTGAGAGACACCGTTCCACGGGTTCCGCTCCGCCCGCGTCGCGGGCTGCACTCCACCCGTGGCTACATTCCCGCGCCCCTCCGGGGCGACCGACGCAATGCCGTCCGCATCACGACCATCCGACCACAGGCTGTCCCAACCGCCCCGGCAGGAGCATGAGCATGTCACGAACCGGCCGCATTCCCCGCAGCTTCTTCGTCCTCGTCGTGACGGCGACGATCACCGTGTCTGCGACGCCCGCCATGGCCCAACTCGTGCAACGCCAAGCCCCCCGGCGCGATCCTGCCGTCACGTATCCCCCGCGGCTGCCCGGCGGTGAAACCGTCGTGACCGACACTTCCCCCGAATTCCTCCGGCGCCCCGCGAGCATCAAGGAGGGGGTCGCCGTCGCGAAGACCGCCCCCACCGTCGATTTCCTCTACTACCCCGGCCAGAATTATCCCGGAAATCCATGGTCGAATTGGGGGGAAGGACTTGCCGCCGATGGCAAGTTCTACTCGTCCATCGGCGATCATCTCGCGATCGGCGGCCGCGCCGCCGGAGACCACGGCACGGGCAACGCCTTCGTCTTCGAGTACGATCCCGCCACGAAGTCGATCCGTCAGGTGGCGAACGTCGCCCGCACGCTGAACCGACCCGAAGGGCATTACACTCCGGGAAAGATCCACGGCCGGCTCGACATGGGAAGCGACGGCTGGCTGTACTTCGCCACGCACCGCGGCTCCGCCCGGGCCACCGTCGATCGATATCACTATGAAGGCGACTGGATCCTTCGTTGCGACCCGCGCACCGGAAAGACCGAAATCGTCGCCCATGCGCCGGTGCCGAAACATTGCATCCCCTGCACCGTGCTCGATCCCGAGCGGATGATTCTTTACGGCAGCACGGCGCCCGGCGCCGACGCCGAAGCGCAGGGCATCCGGTTCTTCGCCTACGACGTGAAGAACCGCAAGCTGTTGTACTCGGGACCGGACGGCCCGGCGCGCTTCATGATTCTCGCCCGCTCGAACGGCCGCGTGTACTACGTGCCCGGCCGCGACGAAGGGCGACTGATGCGCTACGATCCCTCCGCGGGGGGCGCGCCGGTCGAGATCGATGCGTCCCTCGGACTGCGGGCCGCCACCGACGAGACGCGGGACGGACTCGTCTACACCGTGTCGCTCGGCCAGCGCGCCGCCGACGCCGACGTGTGGTCGTTCGACGTGAAGACGGAACAGGCGAAGAAGATCGGCACGGCGGCGGTCGGCACACAGGCCTACGTGGCCTCCGTCAGCGCCGAGCCCCAGGGACGCTACTTGTATTACGTCCCCGGCGCGCACGGCGGCAGCGAGCGCGACGGCTCGGCGATCGTCCAGTTCGACGTGAAGACCGGCCGCAAGAAGGTCATCGCCTTCCTGCATCCGTTCTACCAGGAGAAATACGGCTGCGCGCTGAAGGGAACATACGGCACGGCCGTGTCGGAGGAGGGGGACAAGCTCTTCATCACCTGGAACGCCAACCGCGGCAGCCGCGCGTGGGACACCTGCGCGCTCACGGTGATCCACATCCCGGAATCGGAACGGCAGCCCTGACGGCCTCGCGACGTTCACGGCACTCCCCGTCATGCCCCGCCGCACGCTCGCTGTCCGGGATTGCCGTGTCGCGCCGCGAGGCACTTCTGATCGGAGACGACTTCAGTACCGGTACTCGATCACCAGGCCCGTCAGCAGGCGGTCGGCGTCGAACAGCGGATTGCGGGAATCGAAGCGGTCGAAGTTGATGACGAGCGCTCCGGTCAGGCAATCGGTGAAGTGCTTCCGCAGTTCCGCACCGGCCCGCCAGACGTGTTCGTTCCGCGACGGGTCGAACTGGAAGTCGGGATAGTCGCGATAGCCCCAGCTTCCCTGCACCGCCAGTTCGACGCCCCCCGCGATCGGGAAGACCGACTCGGCGAACAGGCTGACCCCGCGGTACGCGAAGTCGCTGCCGACGGTGTCGGCTCGCGAATAATCGACGCCCACGCGGACGAGTCGCCAGTGACGATAAGGCAACGTCACATCGTGCGCGACTCCCAAGACGTTGGTCCAACCATCCTGCGAGGTGACGCGAGGCATGATTCCATCGTCGGCGAAGGCGGTGTGATCGATCGACCAGAACAGCGTGCTGGCGTGGCGGTCGTTCCAGTAGGCCGCGATCGAGGGATGGAGGGCGTGCCGATTCCCGAGCGTGTCGCCGTCGAACTCGTCGTGCGTGAACTCGTACCCGACGCGGGGGACGAACGCCCGCTCGCCGTGGAAGGCGAACAACTCGACGAACCATCCGGGGCGGTAACTTTGCAGATTGTATTGCCGGAAGTTCCCTTCGTTCAGCGTGAAGTGTCCGCCGAGCGTGGGGCCGCTCCGCCAGCGCGGCTGGTCCCACACGGCCAGTTGCACGTCGGGCGCGAAGAATCCCTGCCAGCTCGCGCGCGAATCGGGGGCCAGTTCGCGGCTGAGCGGCGCGAGCGCCACGTTGCCGTTGAACAGCACGCCCGTCTCGATGAGCACATCGAGACGATCGCGGTGCCACCACGCGGGACGTTGCATCGCCGCGTCGCGCCACGGATCGTCGAAGTCGGAGCCGTCGAAGCGGCGAATGCGGTAGTCCGCCGGGAGAACGCCGGCGTCGGGATCGTCGAAGGCATGCGACTCGCCGGAGCCGTCGATTGCTGCGAAGGCATGCGTCGCGGACAGCGCGGCGAGTTCGCGTTGGGCCGCCTCCGCGTATTCGCTTTCCGGGGCGAGTTCGAGCACGCGGTGGAATGTTTCCGCGGCCGCGGAATCTTCATTCAACGCCGCGAGCGTTCGGGCCAAGTCGAAATGTGCCGCGGCGCTCAGCGGATCCAATGCGACGGCTCGACGCAGCGCGGCTTCCGAGTCGAGCGGGCGGCCTTGTTGGAGCAGATGCCGTCCCAGCAACCGCCACCCCGCGCCCTCGTCCGGTCGTTGCGCGACGCGTTCGCGAAGCCGCGCTTCGATGACCGACGAAGCATCGTCCGCCAATCCTCCATTCGGCGAAGACAAACCGATCGCCAGCACGAGCAGAGCGGCAAGGCGACCGGACCGGCTGAAATGGAGAACCGCCGCACCACGCGAACACATCGTCTCGGAGCCGAAAAGTGGAGTTCAGCGACGGCCGTTCATTCGAGTTCGGCTTCCCAGCCTTTCGGTCCTCGCTGGAACGTCGGCGGCCGCATTCCCGAGGAGACGGAAGGAGGGAAAAGGGGCGCGGACTATCGTCGATGACTCGTGTTGACGCAAGAGCGGTTTCCAGCTATTCCACCTCTCCCCCCTCTCCGCTCGCCCTTCCGTGAAACCCCTTTCCCACGGACCGAAACCGGTCCGCCGGCATCGCCCGATGTCGGCCAGGAGGCTCCCATGCGAATCTTTCCCATGCGAATCTTGTTGTCGATCCCCGTCGTCGCGTCGATCCTCGTTACCGCTTCACCGGCCCGGTCCGACCCGCCGCGAAATCGTGCCGGCTCGGCCGCCCAGCGCGCACTGGAAAATCGCCAGCGCGGATTGAACCTTCCTGTGAATCGCCCGAACGGCACGGTCCCGGAGCAGGCCGGGCCGCCGCGATCGATTCCGACGCCGCACGCAGGCACGGGCCGGCTGCCGCGCGAAGTCGAACTTCGCCGCCCCGGCCGCTTCGACGACCGCGAGAGATTGGACGGACGCGCCATCGGCCGCGCTCGCGGTGCGGCAGCGGACCGCCCGGATGTGCCGCGCGCGATTCCCGCGCATCCCGGCGCCACCGCCGATTCCGCCGCGATGAATGGACGCGAACGAGCGGCGACGGTTTCGCACGGCGGGAACCGGTTGGCATTGACCGAGGCGGACCGCCTGCTGGCGCTGAGGCTGGCCCAGATCGACCGGCTGCGGGACCGCGCCCTCGACAACGGCAACGAACGATTGCTCGAACAGGCGGACCAGCTCGAGCAACTCGCCCGTTGGCAACATGCGGGCCGCATTGAGGGACGGCTCGGGCGCGACGTCTACGAGATCCCCGCGGCCGAGGAAGGGGGCGAACCGACGCTCATTCGCCATCCCTTCCGCCGGGCGAGTTTCGAGGAAACGAAGCCGCCGGTTCCCGAGTCCGGTCCGGTCGACGAAGTTCGCTGAGAGCCTTTGACCGAGCACCGTGCTTGACCCCGGCTTCCGCCACCGATAAAGTGGAATCGCACGAATCACTTCCACACGGAAGCGCCTTCCATGCAGCCGTTGCTTCTTCGGAACCTGTCGCTGAGCCTGCTTCTGCTTACCGCGGAGAGGTCTTAGGTTCTGCGTCGGCTGTCGGTCGAATCATTCAGAACCCTGAGACCTGACGCGGGTCTTGGGGTTTTTTCGTTCGCACGGGAGTTATCGATGTCCGCCTCCACGTCCGACAACGTCATCCGCATCTTCGACACCACGCTCCGCGACGGCGAGCAGTCTCCCGGCTGCAGCATGAACACCGAGGAGAAACTGCAGATCGCCGCCGCCCTCGTCGAACTCGGCGTGGACATCATCGAGGCCGGCTTCCCGATTTCCTCCCCCGGCGACTTCGATGCCGTGCAGCGGATCGCCCGACAGTTCGGCGACCGCACGACGATCTGCGCGCTCGCCCGCTGCCGCAAGGAGGACATCGACCGCGCCTGGGAAGCGCTCAAGGACGCGGAGAACACCCGCATTCACGTGTTCCTCGCGACGAGTTCGATCCATCGCGAGCACAAGCTGAAAATGGACAAGTCGCAGATCGTCGCGACGGCCGTCGAAATGGTGAAGCGGGCCGCCGGCTACTGCCCAAACATCGAATTCTCGCCCGAGGACGCCGCCCGCACCGAGTTGGACTTCCTCTGCGAAGTTGTCGAAAAGGCGATCGACGCCGGAGCGACCACCGTCAACATTCCCGACACCGTCGGCTACGCCGTCCCCAAGCAATACGGCGACGTCATCCGGCATCTCAAGGAAAACGTGCCGAACATCGGCAAGGCGGTCATCAGCACGCACTGCCACGACGATCTCGGCCTCGCGGTGGCGAACAGTCTGGCCGGCGTCGAGAACGGCGCCCGGCAAGTCGAATGCACGATCAACGGCATCGGCGAGCGGGCGGGGAACGCCGCCCTCGAAGAGATCGTGATGGCGCTGCGCACCCGCCGCGACTACTTCGGCTGCGAGACGAACATCGTCACGACTAAGCTGTTCCCCACCAGCCAATTGCTCCAGCGGATCACCGGCGTCCCCGTCCAGCGGAACAAGGCGATCGTCGGCCGCAACGCCTTCGCCCACGAGGCCGGCATCCACCAGCACGGCATCCTCCAGGAGCGCACCACCTACGAGATCATGCGGCCCGAGGACATCGGCTATGTCGGCGAGAACCTCGTGCTCGGCAAGCACAGCGGCCGGCACGCCTTCCGCAGC
>JBBDNT010000159.1:0-762 GCA_040877445.1 Planctomycetaceae bacterium | reverse complement strand
AGAGACGTTCCAGCGGGTGTTCGACGACTTCATCGCGCTGGCCGACAAGAAGAAGGAAGTCTACGACTCCGACATCCAGGCCCTCGTCGAAAACCGCACCGGCGACACCGTCGACAAGTGGCAGTTCGTCAGCGTGCACGCGACGGCGGGCTTCGGCACCATTCCCACCGCGACCGTCGAAGTGCGGAACGAACAGACCGGCGAAATTCACACCGACGCCGCAACCGGCGGCGGACCGATCGAAGCGGTGCTCCATGCCCTCGAACGCGTCACCGGCATCTCCGCCCAGCTCGAAGACCTGCAAATCCGCAGCGTCTCGAAGGGGAAGGACGCGCTGGGGGAAGTCTCGGTCGAAATCAGCGTGAACGGCCGCAACTTCCACGGCAAGGGCTTCAGCGTCGACATCGTCGAGGGAAGCGCGCGGGCCTATCTCAACGCGCTCAACAAAGCCGAAGTGAACCGCAAGCCGCAAGAGCAAGCGGCGGTCGCCGCGCGTTGACTTCCGAGCGTGAGAACCAATTGCCGACCACGAATCGTGTGGAGTGGGCGAAACGAAATTCGATGCGGCCGACTTCGTAGGACGGAATTGTATTCCGTCCGCCAGATGCCTTTTGAAGGACCGTGGTCACGTCGAGAACGCTGTCCGGAAACCGCGAGTCTTACCGGCCGGCGGGCACGACGGATTACGAATCCGTCCTTATAGTTCCCTCCAGGGTGCTTCGATTGCCCGCGGCCGGCGTTTGCGGGACGTTCGTTTCGTCC
>JBBDNT010000158.1:0-23212 GCA_040877445.1 Planctomycetaceae bacterium | reverse complement strand
TTTCCAGCAGCACGACGTTGTGATCCGGCAGATAGACCGGCTTGCGGAAGCGGTTGCCGCGGCCGGGCGGCTCGACGTCCGGATTCATCTTCCGCCATTCGTTCTTCGCGACGTCGAGGATCCAGGTGTCGGTGTGGCCTCCCGAGTCCGCATCGCCGCGGCCTTCCCCTTCGGGTCCGCGAATCATCCCCACGATCACCCGGTTGGCGGCGTCGTAGGCGAGGGCCGCGACGTTGCGATCGGTGTTGGGCTGATTGGCGGGCTTCAGATCCCGCCATTCGTTCTTCCGCAGGTCGTAGGCCCAGGTGTGCGGGTCTTGGATGTTTTGCGCGCCGAAGAGAACGTGCAGCCGATTCGCCTCGTCGTAGGCCATGTTGCCTCCGCTGCGGGGGCGGGGCTGCGGGTCCGGATCCATCTTCGTCCAGCGATTGACGTAGGGATCGTAAACGAGCGTTCCTTCATTGCTTCCTTCGCCGCCGAACACGACCGCCACCTGCTCGTGCGTGTCCCACGCGGCGCAGCGCTGCGGGCGAATTCCCATTTCGGGAATCGGACGAGGGTTCCTCCACACGTTTTCGACCGGGTCGTAGCTCCAGACCGAGGTGTTGTTGAGGTAGATCTGCCGGAACCACTGCCAGCCGTGACTGCCGCTGAAGGCCCGGAACCGCAGAAAGCGGTTCCCCACCGGATCGACCACGTTCTGCATGTTGCAGCACGATCCGGGGGGCCGATCGTTCGGCAGCCGCAGTTCCCAGCGAAGCGTCCGGGGATCGAGGATCCAGGTTTCGGCGTTTTGCTCCTCGCCGCCGCTCTGGTTGTGCCCGGCGTAACTCATCACCAGGCCGAGTTGCGGGAAGTAGCCAATCGAGCCTTCATAACCGGAGCAGGGGGAGATCGGCGAATCGGGCAGCGGGCTGCGCTTGATCCACGTGTTGGAGGCTTGGTCGGTCAGCGCGGGAACGTCCGCGGCGACGGCGCTTCCGCGCGCGAACGACGCCGCGCCCAGAAGAAAGATCACGACGATGGTCGAGCGGTGCGGGTGCGGCATTGTGGCCTCCGGGAGCGATGATCGACTGCGATGAAGGGTCCGGCATCGAGAGCGCGTCGCGCTGCGCACTTCCGCGCTTCGATTCGCGCTGCGGACGCGTACGAGAGTACGGTCCATCGGGCAGGGCGGCAAGGCATGGGAAGCAAGGGCCGAATGAGCGGGAAGGGGTCGGCCTGTAGACCCGGCGGGGCGCGATGCGCTATGCTGGGTGCGATTCTTTCCACCCATGATCGAGCGGATCACCGTTTCCGTCGAGGTACCGAATGTCCGAAGTTTTCGCACTGTCGCTTTCGCCGGGGAATGCGATCGTCTCCTGGTGGCAGTCGGTCCGCTTCGATTCGATGCTCATCCTGGCGATCCTCGGGGCGAACGTCGTCGTCGCCGAGCTCCTCTGCCGCAAGACGCCGCTGCGGCATTTCGGCACGGCGATGACCGTGCTGGTGCTGGCGGCGATTTGCGCGAACGTCGGGCTGATTCCGACGAAGCCGCCGGAGTGGATCGGTTTCTCGCATCAAGTCGCGGCCGGCGGTCCGATCGTCGCCTCCGAGGCCATCGCGACCGCAAAGACTTCGGTCGCCGTGTATCGCGGAATCATGGGCTTCGCCATCGACCTGTGCATCTTCTGGATTCTCCTCACGATCAACATCCGCGACGTGCTGAAGGCGGGAAGTTCGATGATCTTCCTGTTCTTCGCGGGGGCGGTCGGCGTGTGCGCGGGGGTGTTGCTCGGGATGTGGGCCGTGGACGGCTCGTCGTCGACCGCATTCGGCGATCTTTACCAGGGCGTGGGGGGCACGTTCGTCGCGACCTACGTCGGGGGCGGGCAGAACTTCGCCGCGTTGGCGACGCACTACAAGCTCGAAGAACATCCCGGCCTGTTCGCCGGCATGGTCGCCGTCGACAACTTCTTCACGCTGGTGTGGATGGTGGCGACGTTCCTGATTCCCCGCGCCGTGCTGAAGCTGAGCGGCCGAACGGCCGATCTCGCCGAATCGCGCGAGTTGATCACCGGCATCGACGAGGACACCGAGCGCGTCCATCCATTGGACCTCGGCGTGCTGATGGCGACCGGCTGCGCCGCGGCGTGGATTTCTCCTCTGCTTTCCGCACAGGCGGCGGAATGGGGCGTCGAGATCCCCGCCGTGCTGATCCTCACGACGATCGGGCTGGCGATCGCGCAGGTTCCCGGCATCCGCCGCTACTTCAGCGGGGCGCAGCTGTTGGGAATGTTCATCCTGTACCTGTTCCTGGCGGTGATCGGCGCGCAGTGCGACGCGGCCGCGGTCCGCGAGATCGGCAGCCTGGCGTGGACCATCATCGCCTTCGTGGCGATCGTGGTGTTCACGCACGGGGCGGTGATCTTCGGCACGGCGTGGCTGTGCCGGATGGACACCGAAGCGGCCGCCGTCGCCTCGCAGGCGAACATCGGCGGCGTGACGACGGCGCTGGCCCTCGCCCGCGGACTGGGCCGCGCCGACCTCACGCTCCCGGGCATTCTCGTCGGCACGCTGGGCTACGGCGTGGGGAACTACTTCGCGTTCTTCGTCGCGCGGTCGCTGTTGTGAAGGATTCGCGCTCCCCTGCCGGACGGGTGGCTGGGGTGCTCACCGAGTTCGATGATCGACTGCGCCGCCTTGCGCGCGGGCGCGTCGATCAAGGGTCGAAGTTCTGGCCCCAGTGGCTCGATGACACGGCTTCGCGCGTATTCACTGGGGCCATCGCCTCGTTCGTTCAATCACCCGCAACGCGCGTCGTCGAGTCGTGCGCCTGCAAGCCCGGTCAGCGCCCCAGCCACCCGACGCTGTTGTGAAGGGAAGTGACCGGCCACCCTCCACCCACTACCCACTACCCTCCACCTCCCCCCAAGCGATCCGCCCATACAGCGCCAGCAGCTTCGCCCCGCGCTCCGGGTGCAACTGCTGAACGTGGGCGATCCGGCCGCGGAGATGCGACGCGAAATCCGGATGTCCCCCGCGGTTCTGCGAGGCGGGACCGTGCCGGACGCAGTTCGTCAAGATCGCCTTCAGCCGGTCGAAGTCCGCGCGGCCGACATTCGGCTTCGCGTTCACGACCACGCCGGTCACCGTTTGCCGTTGGTTGTTCCGCAGCACGCGCCGCTTGTCCTTGTTGAGGCGGAACCGCTCCCGGGTGACGATCTGCGAGGCGAGCGGCAGAAACACCGCCAGCGACTTCAGGAATCGCTCGTCGCCGGAGAACGTGAGGTCGTCGGCATACCGCGTGTAACTCGCGCCGAACTTGCGGGCCAATCCCGACAGCCGCACATCGAGCGAGTAGGCCGAAAGGTTCGCCAGCGCGGGGGACGTCGGCCCCCCCTGCGGCAAATGCCGTCCCTGATAGGCTTCGAGCGCATAGGGATCGCTGCCGGGAAACGAGATGTTCCCCGGCAAGGCCGACGTGGTCAGCCGCCCCAGCCAGATGGCGGCCTCGCGGCAGTATCCCACGCGGCGGAAAATGGCGACCACGCGGTCGAACCGCACGTTGGCGTAGAAGTTCTCGAGGTCGAGTTTCACCACCACCCGCCTCCCGGCGTGCGGCGACGCATTGGTGACGATCGACCGGCCGGGAACGAAGCCGTGCGCCGCCTGATGCGGGGGGATGCGGGCGACGATCTCCTCGAGGATTCGGCGCTGCACCGCGCGAAGCGTGCGCTTCGGCGCTTCGATCAATCGAAAGCCGCCGCGCCGTTTGCGGATCCAGTGGAAATGGTAGTGCGCTGTTCTCGCATCATCGGGGCGGCGGCCCGGCTTGTAGCGGTGCGTGAGCCAGGCGAGCCGGCCGGGGGAAAGTTCCAGCCAGGCGGCCAGTTCCTCCGGCGTGCGGAAACGGGGGAGCGCGAGTTCGCCCAGTTGGGCGTCGTCGCCGTCTTTGGAAAGGTCGAGCCAGCGTCCGCGACCGCCTCGCTGAGCGAAGCGGTAGGGCTTCTCGGCGGACTCGGGGGGCGCGGGGTCCGGAACGGGATGCCGCAGATCGTAGCGCAGCGGATCGAGCCGCGGGCGGGGACGGTGCCGCGCGCGGCGGCGTTCGTGCCGCGAGCGCGGAGGCGCCTTCCCGTCGGCCGGCGGCGCGGGAGTTCCGAAGAAGAATCGCCGCAGGAAGTCGAACAGCCCCATGCGGTGGCTAGCGGAACGTGGTGAGAGGTCGATCGTCAGTGGCTCGTGGTCAGCGGCCGGTGAGGAAATTCACGAACCACCATCCACCAAACACGATCCACTTAGGGTGCCGCGACCGGCGGGCCGCACAACTCTCCTGTGCCGAATTACGGATTGGTCCACGATCGGACCAGTCGCGTAATTCACTCGCTGAATGACGTGCAACGCTTCTGCCGCGGGGTAACCCCGCGGCGCTTCGGTCGATTCGGTCAGGAACCATCGAAGCAAAACTTGTGCGACCCGCCGACCCCGGCGAAGTCCCATGTTACCGGGGAAAGGAGGAATGGGGAATGGGAGAAACGCGGAAACTGCGGAGCGGCGCAGCCGCAACCAACTGGCGGATTTCGCCGAAAAGCCCCAGCGCGGCATAGCCGCAACCAAACGTTGAATGAGGAGAGACAGAAAGATCGAAGACAGAAAAATGTCCCGTCGCGATCTTCGCATCCGCGGCGCGCTCGGCCGTTCATGACGGGCGGATGGAAACGATCGATGATGGAACCGCGGAGAGCGCCGAGATCGCGGAGAAGCGACGGCACACCGGCGGGTAGGACGGATCGCGCACGAAAGAACGAAAGTGAAACGATTGCAGTGCAAAGACCGCCAAGATGCGCAAGGGAAGGACAGTGAGCCTCCCGCGTCAGCGGGGGGAGCGCTGGGACCACGCTCGGCAAAAGTGAATCGTCCCGCCGCTCCTGCCGGTCGCCCGTAGATACGTGAATTCCCCCCCGCGGTGAAAGCGCCATCCGCTATAATGCCGGCAGCGGGCATGCGACCCGGCAAGCGATCCACCATTTGCAGGAGCACGATCTCATGGAGAACGAGCAGCGGAACGATCCGGAATATCACGCGGCGCGAAAGCGCGTCGAAGCCCGGATGGGTTTTTACGTCCATCTCGCCGTGTACGTCGTGGTCAACGCGATCCTCGTCACGATCAATCTCGTGAAGTCCGATTCGCCGGCCGATTGGTGGTTCTACTGGCCGCTGCTGGGCTGGGGGATCGGCATCGCCTTCCACGCGTTCAAGGTCTTCGGCAACCGCGGCGGCGATTCGCTGAAGGAACGCTGGGTCGAACGCGAGACGGAAAAGGAAATGCACCGCCGCCAAGGAACGTGACGGCGCCGGCAATTCGAACGAGCCGCGCACGGAGTAAGCGGGATTCGCCGGACCGGCCGCTTACTTCGTGTGCGGCTCCTTGGGGTGCGCGCCTTCATGGGAAGCGCGCTCACGCGGCGGCCGGTTCCGGGCCGATCTTTTTCGTTCCCTTGCCCGCGCGGGCCTTCAGATCGAACAGCCCGAAGATTTCCGATGCGGTGAGGCTCAGCGAGGCGTTCGCGTTGTCGTCGCCGCCGAGGATCGCGTGGAACAGCTCGCGCTTCTGCTGGAGCACGAGGTCGATCCGCTCTTCGATCGTGTCCTTCGAGATGAACTTCGTCACGATCACCGGGTTCTTCTGGCCGATGCGGTGCGCCCGAATAGGAAGGACTTGAACGGACCGCATCCAACAGGCTATCGTGGAAGCTAGGAAAAGGGGCGGCGCATGCGGAGGTTCAAGTGGATCGAATGGAACCTTCAGAAGATCGACGCGCACGCGCTTTCCGCGGATGAAGTCGAGGCTGCATTCGACCGCGTCTTCGGGCTCGACGAGCGCGAGGACGGATCCTTTCGGATGCACGCAGAAATCCCGTCCGGCCGCCGGATTTGGGTGATCTGGCGATATGATCGTGAGGATGAAGAAACGTTCGATCTCTTCGGGGAGGTCTCCGAATCGCCGATTTTCGTTATCACCGCATATTGATCGAAGACAAGACCGATATGACTACGACCGCAACCGACGACCGAAGCCCCGGACGCCGCGCTCGCGATGAAGAACTCGCAGCCGAACCCCCGCTACCGCCGCCGGATCTGCCGGCGGGTGCCGTTCCCTCACCGATGGAGGAGCATCTCGGGCGGCTTCGCCGGCCTGTCGCGGTCGCCGGCATCGTCGAGAACGGCGTGGTGCGGCCGCTCGATCCGGCGGTGACGCTGCCGGAGCATGCGCGGGTCATCATCGTCGCTTCGGAGCGACCGTGAACGAACCCGAGAAGAAGAGGTCCATCATGAAACCCATCGTGAGTCTCGTGATCCTCGGCGTGCTGTTCGCGTCGACATCCGCTGCCGTTGCATCCGTGAGCCTCCAAGAGGTCACGAAGCCAAAGCAGCGGCGCGCGGGAAGGCCGGCGGCGCGCGCCGCCGCCGCCGCCGACTTCGCGGCGATCGCCGACAGGCCACGAAGGAGCGAAGCCCGCGGGTGGACCGCGGGCTTCGTTTTCATCGGCGGTTCGACTTCGCGAATCGCACGCTCACTTCTCGACGATCTTCCCGTAGGCCCGGAAGGTCACCGGCTCGGGACGACCGGCGATCGTCACCGTGAACTCCTCGCTGAAGTCCCCCGGCTTGTCCGGTGCGATGAACGTCAGCGGCAGCACGTGGACCTGCTTCTCATCCTTCGGCATGCGGACGCGGAACGACTCTTCGTCCGAGCCGCACTCGATCTTTTCGATGGTGAACGGCTTCCTGCCCCGCAGCACCACGTTCGTGGGCCGAGAGTCTCCCGGCGCGAGCGTCCCCAGCGCGACCACTGCCGGCGTCACCGTGATGTCCGCCTCGACGCGGGCCTCCACCAGCAGCGGCACTTCCGGGCTGCGGGCGTCGTCGGTGAGCAGCGTGATCTGATCGCGAATCACCCCCACCGGAGCGTTCGGCTTGAGCGTGACGTACACTTCGTAATTCACCCGCCCGTTGCCCCGGCTGATTTCCTTCGCCTCCGCGGTGACGTACTCGTTGTGAGGCTGCACGCCGCGGATGGTCCAGTCGTCGCGGCCGGCGTAGGCGACGTCGATCGTCCGTTGCGTGGCGCTCCCCAGATCGACCGCCCCGAAGTTCGCCGCCCCGGGCGTGAGCACCACGTCGGTGCGAATGTAAGCGGTGAGGGGGATCGTGACTTCCTGGTACAGCGGGGCGTCGAACGTGACGATCACGTTCGAGTCCTTGCGGTGCGAGAACTTGAGCGTGTCCATCGTCACTTCGATGTACGCCTCTTCGCGGCTCTCCAGGGTCGACTGGGACGGCGTCGCCGCCGCGCACCCGCAGCTCGTGCGGACGTTCGCGATATGCACCGACTGCTTGTAGAGGTTGGTGATCTTCAGCCGGTGCCGCGCGTCCGCTCCGCGGGCGATCGTCCCGAAGTCGATCGACCGCTCCGCGAACATCTTATGGGCCCAGCTTTCGGTGGCCGGAGAGGCCGTCTGACCCGGGGCGATCGCCGTCGCGCACAGCCACAGGGACGCGCCCCACAGCGCCCGGCGGAACAGTGAAGCAGTCGTCATGTCAACCCTACCCGCAGTGCGAAAAGACCATGACTGACCGGTCCGCGGACGATCGCCGGTGCAGCACTTCATCGTCAGCCTGCGACAGCGCAAGTTACTGCGGCGGGCGGGAAAAGTCAACGGGGGGTGAAGCCGCTCGGGCCGCGTCCTTTCGAGTCGCACAATCCGCGCCCGCCGACTTGGGCGCGACCCGCGAGTCCCGCACGATCGTCAACTTTCGCCCAGCCAGAGACCGGCCGAAACGCTTGCGGTTTCGCCCCCCGGATTCCCCACTTCTCAGAACCGCCCCGAGATCGCCTCGGATCGACCGTTCGAATGAATACGCCATCACCCACCGCCGATCCTCTATACTGAAAGCCGGAACCCGCAACCACGCAACGGACGGCAGCCATGTCACCCCGAACGACCGATGACCATTGCTACGTCGGAATCGACCTGGGAGGCACGAACGTCAAGGTCGGCATCGTGAACGACGCGGGCCGGCCGCTCGCGAATCTCAAGCGGCCCACCCATTCCGAACGCGGCGCCGAGGCCGGCGTGGCCAACATTCTCCGTTGCGTCGAAGACGCCGTCCGACAGTCCGGAGTGAAGGCCGACGCCGTCCGCGGCATCGGCGTCGCGACCCCCGGCACGATGGACATTCCTTCCGGGATGATGCTCCGCCCGCACAATCTTCCCGGCTGGAACGACGTCCCCATCCGCGATCTCATCGCCGACCACTTCGGCAAGCCCGCTTTCCTCCAGAACGACGCCAACGCCGCCGCCTATGGAGAATACTGGGTCGGTGCCGGACGCGACTCGAAATCGATGGTGATGTGGACGCTCGGCACGGGCATCGGCTGCGGCATCATCATCCACGACATGATCATCGAGGGCGAGCATTCCACCGGGAGCGAGTGCGGGCATGTCGTCATCGAAATGGACAACGGCCGCTACTGCGACACCGGGCAGTACGGCACTCTGGAAGCATACACCGGCGCGAAGTACTTCGTGCAGCGGGCGCTCGAGGCGCTCGCCGCCGGCCGCGAGTCCTCGTTGCGTGAGGTCATCGAAGCGGGAGACGAGTTGACCCCGCTCGTCATTTCGCAGGCCGCCGACGCGGGCGATCAGCTTGCGGACGACCTGATCATGGACTCGGCCCGTTACATGGGGATCGGCACGACGACGGTGATGCACACCATCGACCCGGACTGCGTGCTCCTCGGCGGGGCGATGACCTTCGGCCGCAACGAAACCCCGCTCGGCCGGCGATTCATCGAACGCATCCGCGAAGAAGTCCGCCGCCGAGCGTTCCCCGTCCCCGCGGCGAAGACGCTCATCGACTACGCCCAACTCGGCGAAGAAGCCGGCTACATCGGCGCCGCTGGCTGGGCGCGGCGAAAATGCGGCGAAGGAGGCGCGTGCGGGTGATGCAGTGGGGCAGACATTCGATGTCCCAGTGGGGCAGAGGATGTCCCAGTGGTGCAGACGATGTCCCAGTGGTGCAGACGATGTCCCAGTGGGGCAGACGAAGTCCCAGTGGGGCAGACATTCTTGTCTGCCCGCGGGTGGCCCGGCCGCAGGCAGCGGTCGCGAAGCGACAGGAAGCCGCGCCGTGCGGTCTGCGTGCCGAACGATCTTGCATTTCCCGAATCGCACATCGAGTAACGACTGACTTCGCGGAATTTGGACCTGTCCCCCTTTTTTTGCCCCGATCTTGGGTGCGAGAGCATGCCCATGTCGCTCGTCGACATCGTCAAGAACGCCCAGACGACGACACTCCTCAACGAGGACGGCGAAGAGATTACGCTGGAACTCTTGCCGCCGTTGTCCGCCGACGAGGTCGAGGAGTTCGCCGACACGCTCCCCTGCCCGCTGCCGGAGGACGTTCGCGAACTGCTGTCGTATTGCGGCGGGTTCGAAGGCGGCGTCGCCGAGCGGGTCGACTTCACCGGCGCTGAAATGATGTTCGAGCACGAGATCCTCTTTCCCCACGGCGTGCCGATCGCATCGGACGGGTTCGGCAACTTCTGGGTCGTGGATCTCACGGAACACTCCACGACGTTCGGGCCGGTCTACTTCGCTTGCCACGACGCGCCGGTGATTCTGTATCAAAGTGACACCCTCGCCGAGTTCCTCAGCGAGCTGTTCCGCACGCACGACAACCTGGTTCTTGAAGTCCCCGAGGATCGACTCTTCGACGTCTGGCGAACGAACCCGGGTATGCTGACATTCGACGAGTGCGCGCAATCACCGGACGACGCGCTGCGCGAGTTCGCTGCGGAACTGGATGCGTCGTGGCAAGTGATCGACCTTCGCCAGGCGAAGCCGGGGTTCGGCTTTTCGTGGGGGCCCTAACCGCCCCCAATACGGTACTCCGACGCCACGGCTCGCGGCGGATCTTCGCGTACAAGCGACCCGGAGGGTGGTGGCGACGACTGTTTGGTTGAAGCGCAATAAGGACACAGACGATGAAGACCCGGTTCCGTGCCGAGGAAGATGGCTGGACGGCTGAGGGCACGAAGATCACCGCGCCGGCAGCGCTCGAAACCATCCGGCAGTGTCTGGATGAAGAAGGGCCGATCATCGTCGAGCATTGGTTCTATCGCGGGTTGTGCGCGCCGGAGCGAATGGTCTTCGAGGATTTCGAGGCGTTCGCCGCTTACCTCGACGCGCACGCCATCGCCGGAGACGCCATCCACGTCTGGAGCTTTGCTGCGGTCTGCCGTGACGACAACCGGTTGGAATATGGCAAGTGCCCGGATGAGAACGGACAGGTTCCCCAACGCGGTGCATATTGAGTCGGGTAGCCCGGACGTAGGCCGCGGTCGCGACGCGACAAGAGGCCGCGCCCTGCGGTCTGCTCGCTCGGCTTCACGGCTTGGCGCGCAGGATGGCGACGGCGTTGTAGCCGCTCGTGCCGATCAATGCGCCGCAGATCGCCACGCCGAAGACCGTGGTCAGCGGTCCCGAGAGGGATTCGAACTCCGTCGCGATCAGGGCCAGCCCGCCAACTCCTAAAACCACAAGCATTCCATTGAGCAGCACGCCGAACAGCCGCAGCTTGCCGGTTGCGCGGATGGAGATGCCGAGGAGTCCCACCGCGAGCACGAACGCGGAGAGCATCACCGTTCCGGGACGAACGACCGCCGCAAGCAGGAGGATCGCCGCGATCAGGAGTTGAAGCCGGCTCGCCCGCAGGATCCCGGTCAACGGCGGGAATTCCGGCGGGTCTTCATCGACGGACGACGGATTCATGCGCACCTCGATCGAATTGCAGAGAGTTCGACGATACGCCGTCAACTCTTCTCGACCGCCTCCTTCCCCAGCGACCACCGCAGATACGCTTCGAGCAGCGGGTCGATGTCGCCGCCGAGGACGCGGTCCGGGTTGTTGTCCTTGTGGCCGGAGCGGGCGTCCTTGACGTAGCGTTCCGGGTGCAGCACGTAGGTCCGGATCGTCTCGCCGCCGAAGCCGATCTTGCTTTTCTGCCCGCGGCGGGCGGCGATTTCCGCGTCGCGCTTGTCCTGCTCGATTCGGTAGAGCTTCGCGGAGAGCATCTTCTTCGCCTGGGCGCGGTTCTTGTGCTGGCTGCGCTCGGCCTGGCATTGCACGACCACGTTCGTCGGGAGATGCGTGAGACGAATCGCCGAACTCGTCTTGTTGACGTGCTGCCCCCCCGCGCCGGAGGCCCGGAAGGTGTCTTCCCGCACGTCCTTGTCCCAGTCGATGTCGATCTCGATCTCGTCCCCCACGTCGGGGGTGACGTCGAGCGCGGCGAACGAGGTCTGCCGGCGGCCGGCCGAGTCGAACGGGCTCATGCGAATCAGCCGGTGATTGCCGGTTTCCCCCTTGAGCCAGCCGTAGGCGTAATCCCCTTCGATCCGCACGGTCGCGTTGCGGATGCCGGCCTCCTCGGCGTCGGAGCGTTCGACGATCTCGGCGTCGAATCCGCGTTGCTCCGCCCAGCGGAGATACATCCTCAGGAGCATCTCGGCCCAGTCGGACGAGTCGGTCCCCCCTTCCCCCGCCTGAATGGTGACGAACGCGTCGCAGCCGTCCTCGGGGCGCGACATGGTCGCCCGCAGTTCGACCGCGTCGAGCTGCGCCTCGACCGGATCGCACAGCGCGCGGAGTTCGTTCTCGGTCGCGTCGGTGTCGTCCTCTTCGGCCAACTCCATGAGCGCGACGAGGTCGTCCCCCGCGGCGGAAAGCTCCGCCACCGGGTCGACCTGCAGTTTGTGCCGCCTCAGTTCGGCGACCAGTTCGCTGGCCCGGTCGGAATTGTCCCAGAAGCCGGGCTCGGCCATCTTCGCGTTGATTTCGTCGATTCGGTTCCGCTTGCCGTCCAGGTCAAAGAGAGTCCTTGAGATGGAGGATGCGATCGACGAGAGACTGACAGGAGTCGCGGAGTTCGGGGTCCATGGTGGGCCGGGTTGTGGGTTGAGGGTTGAGGGTTGAGGGTTGAGGGTCGCGAAACCGCAAGCGAGTGGCTGCCTACTGCCTACTGCCGTCGATCGTTTCCAGGCCGATTCCCGAATACAGGAACCCGGCTTCCTTCAATTTCGCCGGGTCGTACAGGTTGCGGCCGTCGAAGATGGCGGGGTGTGTCATCTTCCGTTTCATGTGGTCGAAGTCCGGGTTGCGGAACTCGGACCATTCCGTGGCGATGGCCAGCGCGTCCGCGCCATCGAGGGCGTCGTAATGGTGCTCGCAGTAGACGAGTCGGTCGCCGTGGATCGCTCGCACGTTATCAAGTGCGGCGGGATCGTGCACGCGCACCGCGGCGCCGGCTGCCAGTAATTTTTCGATCAGCACCAGTGCGGGGGCTTCCCGGACGTCGTCGGTCCGCGGTTTGAAGGACAATCCCCAGATCGCGACGGTTCGCCCGGAAAAGTCGCCGCCGAAGTGGGCCGAAAGCTTCTCGAAGAGAACGTTCTTCTGCGCGTCGTTGACGGCGTCGACCGCGGCGAGGACACGCGGCTGCATCTCCATCTCGCGGGCGACGTGCATCAGCGCTCGCACGTCCTTCGGGAAGCACGAGCCGCCGTAGCCCACGCCGGGGAACAGGAACGCGAAGCCGATCCGTTGGTCGTGGCCGATGCCCCGGCGGACTTCGTTGATGTCGGCCCCCACGCGCTCGCAGAGGTTGGCCATCTCGTTGATGAAGCTGATCTTCGTGGCCAGCATGCAGTTGGCGACGTACTTGGTCATCTCCGCGCTTTCGAGCCCCATCTCCAGGAACGGGTGCTCGGTGCGGAGAAACGGGAGATACAATTCGCGCAACAGGTCAGCCGTCTCGGCACGCGTCACGCCGACGACGACGCGGTCCGGCTTCGTGAAATCTTCGATGGCAGCCCCTTCCTTGAGGAATTCGGGATTGGAAGCGACCTCGACGTCGCGGCCGGTCGCCTCCTTCAGCCGCAGCGCGATCTGCCGGTTCGTGCCGACGGGGACGGTGCTCTTCGTGACGACGACCGCTTGCGGCCCCAGCCGGGGGGCGAGCGAATCGACCACTTTCCACAGGCCGGAAAGATCGGCGGAGCCGTCGTCGCTCTGCGGCGTGCCGACGGCGATGAACACGCAGCGGGCTTGCGGGATCGCCTCGTCGTAGTCGGTGGTGAACTTCAGGCGGCCGGCCTTGACGTTCTGCCTGACCAGCTCTTCGAGGCCCGGCTCGTAGATGGGGATCTCGCCTGCGCGCAGACGTGCGATCTTCGCGGCGTCGATGTCGACGCAGACCACATCGTTGCCGCTGGAGGCGAAACAGGTGCCGGTCACGAGTCCCACGTAACCGGTGCCGACCATCGCGATTTTCACGGAAACCTCATGGTCGTTGACTCGAATGACGGTTTCGTTTCGACGCAAAGCCTCAAAGGGCGCAAAGAAACGCAAAGGAAGAAGGCTGACGGAATGATCGATGTCGGAAGAATCGGCACAGAATCGACACCAATCGAGGGAACGCTGATCTTCGCTGATTACCGCAAATGTTACGATTAGTGACGATTAGCGGAGATCAGTGTTCCCTGATGCAATGCTCCTTGCGTTCCTTTGCACAGCAAGCGTTTCACTCTCGTTCCGTCCTGCACGAATTTCGTGCGACCACGGGTGTCGCAGAAGCCACGGATGCATACCGGGGAGTCGGCGGAGTCGGTCGAAACGCGACTCTCCGATTTCTCGGCGTTCTCTGCGCACTCGGCGGTACTATGCTGCGGCGTTTGATCGAACCGCGAAGAGCGCCGGGTCCGCGGGATCTCCCCCCGCTGACGCGGGAGGCTCGCTCGTCTTCTTTGCGTTTCTTTGCGCCCTTCGCGGCTTTGCGTCGAACCCATGAGCCTCGATTACTCCAGCAGACCGTACTGCTTCCAGTAATACTCGCGGTATTCTCCCGAGCGGATCCGGGCGACCCATTCCGCATTGTCCTTGTACCACGCGATCGTCTCGGCGAGGCCCGTGGCGAAGTCGATCTGCGGACGCCAATCGAGTTCCCTTTTCGCCTTGCTCCAGTCGATCGCGTAGCGCAGATCGTGTCCCGGGCGGTCGGTGACGAAGCGGATCAATGATTCCGGTTTGTCCAATAGTCTCAACAGCGTTTTCGTCAATTCGACGTTCGATAGCTCGCACTCGCCGCCGAAATTGTAGACTTCGCCCGGCACGCCGTGACGCAGGGCCGCGTCGATTCCGCGGCAGTGGTCGAGCACGTGAATCCAGTCGCGGACGTTCTCCCCCTTGCCGTACAACGGGAGCGGCTGATCGTCGAGGGCGTTCGCGATGAACAGCGGGATGACCTTCTCCGGGAACTGGTAGGGGCCGTAGTTGTTCGAGCAGCGCGTGATGACCGCCGGGAAGCCGAACGTGCGGAAGTAGGCCCGCACCAGCATGTCGGCGGCGGCCTTCGAGGCGGAGTACGGGCTGTTCGGGGCGAGCGGCGTCTCTTCGGTGAAGTGCCCCTCGTCCCCCAGGCTGCCGTAGACTTCGTCGGTCGAGACCTGCACGAACCGACCGAGGTCCGCCCCGCGGGCCGCATCGAGCAGCACCTGCGTGCCGACGATGTTCGTCTGCACGAAGGGGCCGGAATCCTGAATGCTGCGATCGACGTGGCTCTCGGCGGCGAAGTTGATCGCGCCGTCGAACTCGAAATCGTGGAACACGCCTTCGACGAACTCGCGGTCGCAGATGTCGCCGTGGCGGAACTCGTACCGCGGATCGTCGGCGACGTCGGCGAGGTTCTCGGGGTTGCCGGCGTAGGTGAGCTTGTCGACGTTGACGACCGCCTGCTCGGGATAACGGGCAAGCTGATCGCGGACGAAGTTCGACCCAATGAACCCGCATCCGCCGGTGACGAGTAGCCGTTTCATGGTTGGCCGCCGGATTGCTTTCGACGCAAAGGCGCAAAGAAGCGCAAAGGACTGACAGAAAGATTGAAGACAGAAAAATGTGCGAGAATGTGCGAGATCGGGGTCATGCATCACGCGTTGCACGACTCGGAGGCACTTCGAGATCCTGATCCTGTTGGGGATCGCACCAAATCAACTTCCGATTCCCATATTCTCTCCCAACATATTCTTGCCTTTTTTCGCCGAGCCCGCTCTCGCCATGTTCGCCGCCGCGGTCGGAAGTAAAGGCAAGAACATCGAGGGCAAGAATATCATCGATTCAGGCGCGGCCGACGGACTCCCGCCTTGTCCGCCGTTCACGGGACGTTCATTTCCTGTTCCCTCCGTTCATTTTTCTGTCTTCAATCTTTCTGTCAGTCCTTTGCGCTGCTTTGCGTCTTTGCGTCGAAAACGGTGTTGCGGAAAGCTCGGCTTACAGCGTTTCGCCGGGAATGCGGGCGATGGAGACGACGGTGTCTTCCTCGTCGAGACGGATGATGCGGACCCCTTGCGTGTTGCGGCCCACCTGCCGGATGTCGCGGGCGTGGTTGCGCTGAATCTTCCCGTTGGCGGTCACCATCAGCACGTCGTCTTCGTCGGCGACGGCGATCGCGTCGACCACCTTGCCGTTGCGGTCGGTCGTGCGGATGTCGCGCACGCCCTTTCCGCCGCGGCGCTGCCGGCGGTAGCGGAAGCTGCTCGAGACGTGCGTCTGGCCGGCCGTCTCTTCGCCGTTCGTTTCGATGTCGGCTTCGCCCTCGGCCGGTTCGCCGTCCGCGCCGGTGTCGTCCGCCGGTTCGTCATCGGCGTCGACCGTTTCCGCATCGTCCATGCCGACCGGCTCGTCGATTTCCGCAGTATCCTCCGCATCCGCTTCGTCGGCCCCGAGCGTCGGCGGGCCGAACGGCGTCCGCTTGCCGAACCCCTTTTCGCACAGCGTCAACAGACACATTTCCGGCTCGGCGATGACCATGCCGACGACGAGGTCGTCCTTGCCGAGCGAAATGCCTTTCACGCCGCGGGTGGCCCGGCCCATCGGGCGGGCGTCGTCGTGCGAGAAGCGGATGCTCATGCCGTTGCGGGTGGCGAGGACGACGTCGTCGTCGCCGGAGACGATCCGCACGTCGATGAGCTGGTCCCCTTCGTCCAGGCGGATTGCGATGATGCCCCCCTTGAGCGGGCGGGCGTACGCCGAGAGGGCCGTCTTCTTCACGATGCCGTGCCGCGTCGCCATCATCAGGTATCGGTTTTCCGGAAAATCGCGGACGGCGAGACAGTTCGAGACGCTTTCCCCTTCTTCGAGCCGCAGCAGATTGACGAGGGCCCGCCCCTTGGCGACGCGGCGCTGCAGCGGCAGATCGTAGACTTTCTGCCAGAAAACCTTGCCGCGGTCGGTGAAGAACAGCAGCCAGTCGTGCGTGCTGGAGACGAACAGATGGGCGATGGGGTCTTCCTCGTCCATCTTGGCGCCCATGATGCCCTTGCCCCCGCGGTTCTGCGCGCGGTAGGTGTCGAGCGGCGTCCGCTTGACGTAACCCCGGCGGGAGAGGGTGACGACCATCGGCTCTTCGGCGATGAGATCCCCCTGGTCGACGTCGCCCAGCTCTTCGTCGCTGAAGTCGGTCCGCCGCTTGTCGCCGTACTTCCGCCGCAGTTCTTCCATATCCCGGCGGATGACCGCCCGGATGTTGTCTTCGCTGGAAAGGAGTTCGAGATGGCCGGCGATGTCGTCGAGCAGTTTCTTGTGTTCGCCGGCGAGTGTTTCGCGCTCGAGGTTGGCGAGCGAGCCGAGCTGCATCGAGACGATCGCCTCGGTCTGATTGGCCGAGAGATGATACTCGCTTTCGGTTCCCTGCTCTTCCTGGAAGCGGAGGAAGCCCTCGTCGCCCAACGCTCGGGCGACCATTTCGGCGGGAATGGCGATCGCCTGCAGGCGCGTCCGCGCCTCGGCCCGGCTGGGCGACTCGCGGATCGTGCGGATGATCTGGTCGATGTCGAGCTGCGCGATCAGCAGCCCTTCGACCGTGTGCTTTCGCTTGCGGGCCTGGGCGAGCAGGAACTCGGTCCGGCGGCGGACGACGTCGATCCGATGCCGCAGGAACTGCAGCAGCATGTCCTTCAACGGCAGCGTCTGTGGGCGGTTGCCCACGAGCGCCAGCAGGATGATGCTGATCGTCGTTTGCAGCGGCGAGTATTTATAGAGCTGATTGAGGACGACTTCGCGGTCGGCATCCTTCTTCAGGACGACGTGCAGGCGGACTTGCCAGGAGGGAATCTTGCGGTCGGTGAAGTCGACGACGCGGGAAATCCCCTTGATGCGGTCGTCGCGGACGAGTTGCTCGAGCTTCTCCTTGACGCGGTCCCGAGTTTCCATGTAGGGAATCTCGGTGATGACGATCACTTCGGAGTTCCGCTCGGTCTCGAAATGCGTCTTCGCCCGCAGCGTGAGCGTCGAGCGGCCGGTCATATACCCCTGGCGGATGCCCAATCGACCGCAAATCACGCCGCCCGTGGGAAAATCCGGTCCGGGGAGAACTTCCAGCAGATCGTCGATGGTGCATTCCGGATCGTCGATCAGCTTGACGACCGCGGCGCAGACTTCGTCGAGATTGTGCGGCGGAATGTTCGTCGCCATGCCGACCGCGATGCCGCTCGACCCGTTCACCAGCAGGTTCGGGAACCGCGCGGGCAGCACGACCGGCTCGACGCCGCGCTGGTCGTAGGTGGGGACGTAATCGACGGTGTCGCGGTCGATGTCGTCGAGCATCTCGGCGGCGACGGCCGAGAGGCGGGCCTCGGTGTATCGCATCGCCGCGGGAGGCAGCCCGGCGAGCGAGCCGAAGTTCCCCTGTTTGTCGATCAGCACTTCGCGCATCACCCAGTTCTGGGCGAGGCGGACGAGGGTGGGATAGATCGAGCTGTCGCCGTGCGGATGATAGTTGCCGCTCGTGTCGCCGGAGATCTTGGCGCACTTGACCCGGCCGGAATTGGGGCCGAGGTTGAGGTCGTTCATCGCGACGAGGATGCGCCGCTGCGAAGGCTTGAGGCCGTCGCGGACATCGGGAAGAGCCCGGCTGATGATGACGCTCATCGCGTAGGTGAGGTAGCTGGCCCGCATCTCGTCTTCGATGTCGAGCTTGCGGATCAACCCGTCGCGGGCGGCGCCGGCCTCGGGCGCGGAGAGATCGTCTTCGGGCACGTCGTTCGGACCGTTGGCCAACTCGAGAACTCCTCCAAGGTGAATTCGGCGAACAGCGGGATCCTGCTCGCCGCTGTTCGATTCCGCGAATCGAGCGTCAGGAGAGGGGGCGCGAGGCCGGTTCTCTCATCCGAGGCAGCGCGTCGGGCAAGTCCGTTCTCCCTCGTTTTCGAATCGACGACCGGCCGGACACGCGTCCCGCCGCCGGGCCGGTTTCCTCGCGAACGCACCGCGCACTCGATCCGCCGGATTCCCCCCGAAAGGGCGGAATCACACGCCGGCGGAAGCGGCGAAGAATCACGGAAATCGCGCACTTCTCGCGAACCGTATTTTAGCGGATTCGGGAGGCGGTCACAACGGCTCGCGGCACGCGGAAGCCGACTCGTGCCGGATCGTTCCCATCCGCGGGCGATGCCGCCGCCGAACGACGAACGTCGCCCGCGATTTCCCCCGCGGACGGCGCGCCGTCACCCGTTGCTTGCGGTTCATCGGCCTTCCATCCTAAACTGATCGACGCTCGTCGATCCGTCCCTCGTCTTCACCGACCACCCGCCCAGGAAGCGTGATCATGATTGTCCGCCGACGATTGCTCGTATCGGTCTGCGCCGCCTTCCTCGCGATTCTTCCCGTCGCGACGCATGCGGAAGATTGGCCCGAGTTCCGCGGGCCGCGCGGGAACGGCTTCACCGCCGACAAGAACGTTCCCACCGAGTGGAGCGCCATGAAGAACGTGCGTTGGCAAACGCCTCTCGAAGGCAAGGGGAACGGCAGCCCGATCGTCTCCTCCGGCCGCGTGTTCCTCACCACCGCCCTCGACGACGGAGCGAAGCGGACGCTCCACTGTTTCGACCGCCGCGACGGCAAACAACTGTGGGAACGGACGGTCGAATGGAAGGCCGACGAGCCGACCCACAACACCAACCCCTACGCCGCCACCACGCCCGCCGCCGACGGCAAGCGGGTCGTCGTGTGGCACGGTTCGGCCGGGCTGTGTTGTTACGACTTCGAGGGAGAGGAACTCTGGAAACAGGATCTCGGCGAGTTCATTCACATTTGGGGCTACGGCACATCGCCGGTGCTGCACGAGGGGAAGGTGTTGCTCAACACCGGGCCGGGCAAGGATCGCTCCTTCGTCGCCGCCTTCGCGCTCGACGACGGAAAGCAGTTGTGGCGGAGCGACGAATCGCTGGATGAAACCGCCCAGCGGAGAGGCTATCACGGCTCGTGGAGCACGCCGAACGTCGTGAAGATCGACGGCCAGGACCGCGTTCTGTGCAGCATGCCCGGACAGGTGAAGTGCTACGACATCGACACCGGCGACGTCCTCTGGCACTGCGGCGGATTGAACCCGCTCGTCTACACGTCGATCATTCCCGGCGACGGCTTCGGCGTGGCGATGGGCGGGTACAAGGGACCGGCCATCGGGTTCCGCTACGGCGGCGAAGGGGACGTTACCGAGACCAACCGCCTGTGGCGCGTCGAGACGGGCAATCCCCAGCGGATCGGCACCGGCGTCCTCGTAGGAGACTTCATCTACATGGCGAACGACGGTCCCGGAGTAATCCAGTGCATCGAGGCGCGGACCGGCCGCGAAGTCTGGAGAGAGCGGCTTCCCGGCGGCAATGCCTGGGCTTCGATCGTCGCGACGGGAGACGGCCTGCTGTACGCCACGTCGCAGGGGGTGAGCACCACCGTCTTCCGCCCCGATCCGGAGAAGTTCGACGTGGTGGCCACGAACCGCCTTCCCGGCCGCACCAACGCCACGCCCGCGGTCTCCGACAGCGAGATTTTTCTCCGCACCGACGACGCCCTGTATTGCATCGCCGCCGCTCGGGAATAAGGCAGCGACGGGGATTGATCCTACCGGTAGCCGACGTTGGCGGATCGAGCCGCGACCGTGAGGGAAGTCGCCCCCGCCTCCGCGAGGGCAGGCGCTGCGCGGGAATGACGGAAGGCGGCGGCGCGCATCAACGGAACAGGCCGACCCAGTACGTCCGACCGCCGATCACCATGTAGCCGAAGCCCACGCGGTGGCCGCTGAGCATGATCGAGTGGTGGGCTGGCGAGGCGATCCAGCCTTGAATCGCCGCGGGGGCCGATCGCGGTCCCTGAAAGATGATTTCGGGAATTCCCAGGTTGCTGTGCTGGTAGACGCCGGTCTGCGCCATCCAAGTGGCGTGCTTCTGGGCGGCGAGGCACATCCGCGGGTCGATCGCCACCGGGGGCAGCCCGTAGCGCGCCCGTTGCTGATTGGTCAGCGCCACTAGGCTTTGGATGGTGGGGTGCTCGGTGAGCCACGCGTGCGGCGCGGCGGCTTTCGCCGGCGACGATCCGGATTCGGCGGCCGGCAATTCGGCCAGAGGGGTTCCCTCGCTCGGCTCGTCGAGCGGCGCTCCCTGGGCCAGGGCGGCGCACAGCGACACGGCCAGGGCCGCGGTCAACGATCTCTGCGGACACGACATGCGAACTTCCTCCGTGATTCTCGGGATGAGAAGGACGACGGCGTCCTTCGCGGATGGCCCGCGGAGATCGTTCTAGCAGCGGCGGCGAACCGCTCGCAACTGTTCGCACGGGCCGCATTCCTCGCGGAAGCCTGTCCCGCCTGCATCTCAACGACACCGCCCTGACCGACGCGGCGATCCCGCGCTTGGAACGACTCAACGGGCTGGAGGTCTTGCGTTTGGGCGGAACGAAGATGACGCGAGAAGGAATTCGCCGTCTGCGAAAGTCGCTGCCGAATTGCCGCATCGCCGAGTGACGCGAATCACCCCTTTCCGGGGCGCTGGTTCCCTGGAGAATCATCGCCGAATCCTCGCGGATCGCCGTCTTGATCTTCCGCAGAGTCCGGGTCGGCTTCCAGCAAGTCGTCCTCCACCAGGATGACGCCTTCGTCCATCGGAAGCGGCTCGATCTGCAGCGTCACCTTGAACAACGGCACGGCATGGGCCGACTGCGAGGCGTCGGCGAACTTCTCGAGGGCGTCGGCCAGCGCGACGCGGCCCTGTTCGCGGAAGCACTCGCTGAGCGATATCCACGCGGCCCGGTTGTGGGGCGCGGGAATCAACTCGGCCGCGCGCTGCAGCGGGGCGATCGCCTCGTCGAAGCGCTGCTCGGCCTTCAGCGCCTGCCCGCGGAGGAAGAACATGGCCGCCTCGAAGGGGCCGTAATCGTCCAGGGAGTCCAATTCCGCCAGGGCCTGACGAGGCATCTCGAGGTCGAGATATCCCTCCGCCGCCGTCAGACGGCGGAGAATCCTGGGGGAGACGCTGGTGAAGGAAAACTGATGTCGCATTTCCATCCCCGCAGGTTCGAGTGTTGGTGAATCGCACAGGGCGGCGCCCCGCGTCTGCGGAAATTGTAGGCAAAGGGTGTGCCGTTCAATGCCCCGGTGCCCGAGAAAGTCGGCAAGCCGCGACCCGCAAACGAGTTACGGGAACAACCCCCGCGCTGAAGTCCGGGACGACAGGACCGCCGGGCTGTCATTTCTGCCACGGCGGCGATCAATCCGAGCACGAATCGCGCGTTCCGAACGCACTCACTCGTGCCGCAGGGCTTCGATCGGGTCGAGCTTGGCGGCGGCCCAGGCGGGATAGATGCCGAACATCACCCCGATGCCCACGGAGATGCCGAACGCCAACGGCAGGCTCCAGAAGGCGACTTCGGGCCGCATGTCGAAGAACATGCGGCCCATGTCGGTCCCGGCGACGTTCGTTTCGAGCACGAATCGCTGAATGAACCACTGGATGAGGCCGAAGGCGGGCGGCGTCAGCAGCCCCAACGCCACGCCCACCATTCCGCCGACCCCTGACAGCACCACCGTCTCGGTGAGGAATTGCTGGATGATGTCTTTCCGGCGGGCGCCGAGGGCGCGGCGAATGCCGATCTCGCGGGTCCGCTCGGTGACCGTGGCGAGCATGATGTTCATGATGCCGATGCCCCCCACCACCAGGCTGATCAGGGCGATCGAGCCGAGCACGATGTTGAAGATCCGGCGGATCTGGTCGGCCTGCCGCAGCAGTTCGAGGGGCACGACGACGTCGTAGTCCTTGCTGTCGGGATGCGTGCGTTCGAGCGTTTCCCGGACGTACTCGGCGGTGGGAATCACCTGGTCGCGGTCTTCGACCTGGAGGGTGATCTGGCTGAGTTCGATCCGCTCGGCGCTGAAGGAGCCGGTGACGGCGCGGAAGATCTCGTCGCCCTGGCGCTCGTACAAGGTGCGCAGCGGGACGTAGATGTCCTTGGCGAAGTCCTGCGCGGCGAGGCTCCCGCCGATGCCGGCCGTGGCGGAGCGCGGCTTCATCACCCCGACGACGCGGTACTCGTAGCGGCCGCCGCTGCCGAACCGGATCGCCTTTCCCAGCGGATCCTCGTGGCGGAAGAGTTGCTCGGCGACCTCGTAGGCGAGCACGCAGACGTTGGCGATGGTTTCCTGATCCTGGTCGGTGAGGAAGCGTCCGCGGTCGAGGCGGAGATTGTTGATCGTGCGGTACTCGGGAGTGCAGCCGACGATGCGGGCGTTGAGGGCCTGCCCGCCGTACCGGGCTTCCTGGACCATTTCGCGGATCGGGATCGACTGCACGACGCTGGGGATGACGCGCTCGTTGAGGAGCTTGTAGTCGTCGCGCTTGAGACCGTATTCGAGCATGAAGCCGCTGCCGCCGCGATTGGTGGAGACGTCTTCGGGGGGCTTGACACTGCGGGCGATGATGTTGGTGGCGCCGAGTTCGAGCACCTGCTTCTGGGCCTGGTTGCTGGCCCCTTCGCCGATCGCGAGCATCGCGATCACCGAGAACACGCCGAACACGATGCCCAGCATGGTCAGCCCCGAGCGGAGCTTGTGGAGCAGCAGGCTCTTGAACGCCAGGCGAACGGAGCGGATGGTGCGAGCGGGGGACATGGGAAGAAAAGAAAGAAAAAGAAAGAGGGAAGAAAAAAGAGGGCGGAGGGAACGACCTTTCTTCTTTCTTCCCTCTTCTCTCTTCCTTCTTCACCCCGGAAAGATCCCCTCGCCGGCGATGCAGCCGTCGCGCATGTGGATCTGCCGGTGCGCGCGTTGGGCGATGTCCGGCTCGTGG
>JBBDNT010000157.1:0-23304 GCA_040877445.1 Planctomycetaceae bacterium | reverse complement strand
TGATTTGGTGGTTCGATTGCCTCCCCCCGCTGACGCGGGAGGCTCGCCATGCTTGCTTTCTTTGCGCACCTTTGCGGCCCTTGGCGTCTTTGCGTCGAAACTCGCCTTTGGTTGCGGCTTCGCCGCGCTGACGTCTTTGCGAGCTTCTGTTCGGAAGGAATCGAACGGACGATCGCGATGAGCGCGAAGACGGGGGACCGATGCCGGCGCGAAGTCGCTTCAGTCCTTTCATTCGTCGAGAACGGCCGCCACAACAGAGTACGGTCCCCCTTGGGAACGAAGTCGAAACCGATCCGATCCGCGACGTATGCCAACTGGGCGGTTCGCCGCCGCTCGACGCGCCAGTCCAGTAAACACGCCAGGGCGACGACCAATCCCCCGACCGCGATGATGACGATCGCTTCCACGGCCGAAATCCAACGGACGGCGAATACGAGTGGAAACCGCGCTGCGACATTCACCGCGACGACGATCGCGATGAACAACAAGGGGGAAGCCGGGCGCTTCGCCGGGTCTGGTGAGGCGCGAGCAATTCTGCGCAGTCGCGCAGTGCCGCTCGCGCGATGAAACGCGGTGGTCGTGAACGGTTCCCCGGGGTAACCCCGAAGAGACGCGCGGCGATTCCGAAGACGTGCCGCCGTCGAACCAGAAGCGCCCGCTTCCCCGCCATCGAGAGTACGCTCCGCGGCAAGCCGCCGCAATGAAAATCCGCCCGACATCGCGCGAATGAACCATCGTAGGTCGATCGATCGGGCAGGTAGGACATCGTCAACCTGAGATCTTGTGGGCGACCGATGGGCGGGTAGTACGCCTTCAACCTTGATCTTGTGGGTCGACCGTAGGATGGATTGGCCATGACACGGTGAGGTCGCCAGGTGCGCGGAGGCCGACACGCCAGTGAGGCTTGATCGCATGGGTGCCGCCAATCCGTCTTACCACGGCTTCAACCGCCAAGTTCAAGCCTGAAGCGGTAGTAGGACGATTTGCCAATCCGTCGTGCCCGCCGCAACGGCGGATCGGAAGGAAACGAACTGCGAGGCCCACTCGACGCACCGACGGACCGAGCGGTGTCGGAAAGCGGACCATTGCTACGGAGCCGAGCAATCGCTGATCGATCTCCCGATCCGGCCGTCCCGGCCGGTCTCATGCTTCTGTCCCTCGGTTTTCTGTCCGTTCTGCCCGTAGGGGCCGCCGCCGGAGAAATCCACGCAGGAAATGCGAAAGTGAAACGATTGCAGTATGAAGGAGCCCCGGGCGGCGAATGCGCGCTTAGCGGCCCGGTCGCGCGCGGATGGTCCGCGCGCGGAGGATCATCCGCCCCCTCACCCCGGCGACCGCGCGATTCCGCCGATCGTGGCGGTCGCACCGAAAACGCGGACGATGACGACAAGGAGAATCATGATGTCGGACTTTTTCGTCGATCTATCTCAATGCCATTCCTTCGAGCTGTTTCCCGGCGTCCGGCTGCACACGACGGCCGGCCGCGAGATCATGCTCAGCCGCGTGGTGTTCGAGCCGGGAGCGGTGGTCGAGGCGCACTCGCACCCGCACGAGCAGGCGGGGATGGTGCTCGAGGGCAAGGCCCGGTTCTTCGTGGGGGACGAGGAGCGGGTGCTCGGGCCTGGGGACATGTACCACATTCCCGGCGGCGTGACGCACCGCGTGGTCGCCCTCGAGGAACGCTGCGTGGCCCTCGACGTGTTCCATCCCATCCGCGAAGAGTACCTTCCGAAATGAATCTCGGGCGCGCCATCGGTGCCGGACGAATCGCGGCGTGGACCGCCCTTCTCGCCGTCGTCCCGCCGCTGCTCGCCGGCTGTTCGTTTCCGCACAAGCTGCGCGTGACGGAATGGGGCGCTCCGCTCTACAGCCGGGTGTCGCTGGTGTACGAGGTGAACGCCGGCCGCGGGGCGCTCGCGCCGCGGTTCGTCGCGCCGCCGCCGGGGGAGATCATGTCGTTTCCCCGCGAGCCGGGCAGTCCCACCGAATCCGCGGTGTTGCGGCTCGAATACCCGCACCCCTGCGGCGACGCCGGCCTCGCGCACGTGTCGGTCCGCATGTCGCGGCTGTCGATCGAGGACCGCCAGCGGCTCGCGAAGCAGGGGAACCCGCTCGTGCGGCTGGTTTCGACGACCGACGAACGCGTGCGAGACGACGAGCACGATCCGTTCGCGGAAATCTACGAACTGGCGATCTCGAAGCAGGAACTCGACCTGTTGCTGGTCGACGTCGCCCGCGGGGGCTACTTCGACCCGAACCTCCGCGCCGACGGCGGCACGTGGTTGTCGGTCGAAATCGACGGCGGCGTCGCGCGGAAGAAATGGCTCCCCGAGCCGCGGCTCGACGACATCATCACCCGGCTGCACGCGGACGTGGTCATGGGTGAATGACCCCGCGAAACCGCGAGCGTCGCATCACGCGAACCACAGGGCCGCGTACAACTTCACGTCGATCGCCGCGCCGCGGGCGACGCATTCCGCGAGCCAGTCGTCGATCGACTTCAACGGAACGAGATGCACGGTGATGTCCTCGTGCGCGTCGCCGCCGCCGTCGGCGACGCGAACGAGTTCCGCCGCGCGGAACAGGTCGATCGTCTCCGACGTGATTCCCGGCGACGTCGGGCAGCGGGCGAGGAACTCGAGCCGGCCCGCGTCCCAGCCGGTTTCTTCCAGAAGCTCGCGGCGGGCCGCTTCGACGCTCGGTTCGCGTTCGGTCCCGCGTTCGTCCCCCACGAGGCCGGCGGGAATGTCGATCACCGGCATCTTCACCGAGGGGCGGAATTGCTCGGTCAACACGAGTTCTCCCGCATCGGTGACGGCGACCACGCCGACCACGCCGGTCCCGCGGCAGCGCTCGGCGTACTCCCACGTGTCGTCGGCAACGAGGCGAATGAACCGCCCCTCGCCGAGCACGCGGCGCGAATTCGACGGCGATGTGTCGGTCGCCGATGATTCGGATTTCGTCACTTTCGCATCCCTCGTAATGCAGAGAATCTCGGCCGGCACAGCCGATCCTTCATCACTATATAGTAAAACAAATCCATGCCAAGAAGGCGAGAATCACGCACTGAATGAAGTTAAAGAGCCAATAGTCAACGGGGTGATCCCGTCGCGTTAAGAATACTCGCCCGCCTTTGTCCAAACACTTTCCTGTCCACAGTTGCCACAGCACGACACAGACACCGAGCGCGAAAGCCGCCGGGACGATCCAAAGGTGACCTGTAGGAGTCATGGTCCATCGCCGCTCTACTTGTTGCTCTTGCAGCGCCCATGGGGCGGGCTAAGATATGCCGTTCCACCAGGAATCGTGGCGTACCGTAGTGTAAGACCGCGAATCTCGAGCACCAGATCTTCTGGACTGCCACGCTCGATGTTGACGGAGTAGATGAGCGGTAGGCCGTGTTGCCGCTGAAACATCAGGCGTCCCTGCCGAATCCAGTTCGGGTGGCTTTGCAATTCGATGTTGGCTAGCCGAAACCGCGCTGCAAACGTGGCCGTCACCGGTCGGTCAATTTCGCAGATCTCACCATCATCCCATTCAACCACAGCCTTCTCGAAGCGCATGTCGGACAACGATCGAAGCCCCTTGATCCGTTGCTCTACTGCGTAGAGATCGGGAAAAACGTGTATTGAAAAGAGCAATACGGCGAAAATGAAAAACAGCATGACGACTGGTCCACCGATTGCGATGTCGTCGCCGGCAGCGCGAAAAAGAACCTTACGCCCCGCTGACGTGCTCAAGAGAACACATGTGACGACTACAGCGCCGAACATCATTCCTGCCCACGCACTGTAGAGCCAGGAATTGCGACGGAAAGCGATCGCAAACATGACGGCGCCGCTCAATGCCGCCGCAACGTACCATCTTGTAAGTGCCGTAGGGCCGGCTGTGCCGGCTGAAGGGTCGATGCGGCTTCGTTGGCGGTCAGGGCGAGGATGCCGATTCATTCTCCCACTATCCTTTTTTTGATCTCGCTGAGGTCGAGCGTGCGACCACCGTTCCAGCACGCCCCATGTTGCGGGTAGACCCCCGCGCGATCTGATGTTCAGACCCTGCTGGGTATGGGCGTTGCCTCAACACGATTCGAATGCGAGAGCGTGGAAGTATTGTCACTCCCCCAGGCAAAGCACTCGCCCGTCGGCGGTCGACTGGTACAGTCGGCCGTTCGCGAGCGCGAGACCGTCCCACAGCGGGTTCGGAATCTCGCGCCGGTCGAGTTCCTTGCCGTCGTCCAATGAGATCGCCCGCAGCGCGCCGTCCGATCCGGCGATGAGCAGCCGATCGCCCGCGAGCAGGAACGCCTCGATCGTCGCGGCGTCGTCCTCCGCGTCGTAAACCGCGGCCGACCACTTCGCATCCTTCGCCAGCCGTTCGCTGCGCCACGCTTCGCCCTTGTCGCGGCTGCCGCGGCTCGCGGCCCAGCCGGTGATCCACTTCGTCTCGAACTCCTCTCCCCCTTCGAGATCGAAGTCGCGGCGATAGACCGTGCGGCGATCCTCCGAGCAGCCGAACAACGTGCGGTCGCGGAAGGCGATCAGCGGCCGCTTCGCTTCGTGCGTGAGGGTCCGCGACTGATGCCGCGGGGCGTAGGTCCAGCAGCCCTGCGGCACGAGACACGCGCCGTTCCCCGTGTCGACGCGGGCGAACGCCTTCCACGGGTCGATCGCCATCTTGCCCGTGTCGCGATCGAACAACCAGCGCGACATCGCGACCGTGTTCCCTTCCTGGTGCAGCAGGTCGAAGTTGTCGAACTCGAGGCCGCTCGAGGCGTAAAAGCCCTTCTGCGGCACGGTGTCGAGCCGTTCGACCCAGCGGATCGCGCCCGTCGCGGGATCGACCGCGAACACGCGGATGCCGCCGTCGGCGAACGACTGCCGGCCCGCCGCGAAGTACGCGACGTCATCGACGACCAGCACGCTGCCCGGCACCGGCCACGGCGATTCAATTTGCCCGTAGGCGACGATCCGCTCGTCGTCGGCCGCGGCCCGCAGTTTCCACACGAGCCGGCCGTCGTCGGCCCGCAGGCAATAGACCGTGCCGCTCTTCGAGCCGAACAGGCACAACCCGCGATGAATGGTGGGGGGCGTATCGACGCGGCCGTTCGCGATGAACCGCCAGCGGACATCTCCCGTCGCGGCGTCGACGGCGGCCACTTCGTGCGCATCGGGCCGGGCGACGTAGACGAGCCCCCGCGCGGCGACCGGCGCGGTGATCGGCCCGTTGACGAATGGGTTTTCTTTCCAGTCCTCGGTGATCGGACCGGCGACGGCCAAATCGTCGAACCGCGCCGTCCATTGCGGTTCGAGTTTCGAAGGCGCCTTCGCGCGGGTCGCGCCGCTGCGCCACGGATCGTGCCGGTAGATCGGCCAGTCGCCATCGCTTTCGACGTCGAGTCGCGGCGCCGCGGCGGAACCACGTTCGAGCGGAAACGCCGCCGCGGGGTCGTTGCGTTCCTCTTCCGCCGATCGCACTGCCGAATTCCCTTGCGGGCGTTCCGGGGCGAGGGCGGCGTAGCCGCGAAGCATCGGCCAGCAGACGCAATGCTTGGGCGAAAGGTAGATCAGCCCGTTGGCGGGAAGCCAGCCGTTTTCCTGCCCGCAGGCCGCCTTGGTAATGCGGTTCGCGTCGACTTTTCCCGAACTCAGGTCGGTGAGATCGAGTTCGCCGGAGAAGATGTACTTGGGCGTGGCGACCGGCGGGAAGCAGTGCGCGAGGCCGGCGTCGAACGTGTCCTTCACTTCGCCGGTGAGGAAGTCGACGCCGGAAATCTTCGTGGCGACGCGGTTCTTCTCTTCGTCCTTGCCGCCATGCAGGAACCACAGCCGGTTGCCGATGAACATCGCCCGCGACTGCCGGCGGTGATTCATCCCCGGCAGGAAGGGCTTGTCGAGGATCGTATTGCCATTTTCCGCCGAGACGAGGTGTAGCCCGTTGCCGCCGGCGTCGTCGTTGAGCGTGCTCGTTTCATAGGCGAGCACACCCTTGTGGTAGACGCACCGCGAAACGGGGACATCCCACTTGCCCTGCGCCGCGAGCCAGGGGAACTTCTTCTGCCACAACAGCGATCCTTCCTTGAGACTCAGCGCCGCGGCGGTCGGCTTGGCCTTGGATCCCAATCGGCCGCTGCCTTCGACGAACGCGACCATGCCGTCTCCCGCGACGACGCAATCGGGATCGACGGCGTCCCATTCCCACATCTTCCGCCCGGTCGCGGCGTCGAACGCGCGGAGCGCGAGGCGGTCGACCGACAGCACTACGCCGTCCTCGTAGAGCAGTTCGTGCGGCGTCCCGGCGTCCTTGAATTCTCGCACTGGACTTCCCGTCGCCCCGTCGAGCGCTTCGAGCTTGTTCCGCGAGAAGGCGAAGAGTTGGCCGTCCCCGGCGACCGGCAGCGCGCTTCCCGGCGCGCCTTTCGTGGTGAAGCCGCCACGCGGCGCACGCGGCGAGGCGTCGCGTTCCCACAGTCGCAGCCCGTTGAAGCTGTCGCGCGCGACCAGTCCCGCGTAGAAGTTCCGCCCGCCGGCGGTCACCAGCGTATTGACCTCGTGCCACGGACCAGCGAGCCACCGCACCCGCCGCGGCGGACCGACGAGCGTGTCGGCCGAGACGGCGTTCCCATCGGCGAGATGCCGCGGATGCGACCACTCGTCCATTTCCGTCGGCCACGGCTTGCGGGCGATGAGGCGGCCGTCTTCGAGTTCGCGGAGTTCATCGAACCCGGCCGCGCGCAAATCATCGCGTTTGAATAGGCCCGGGTGGGCGACGAACTTCCCGTTCGGAGCCATGACCCGAAACAGCTCGCCCGCCGCGACCTTCCGCGCCGGCTGCCCGGCGACGATCAGCAGATTCACCAGGTTCTCGGTGAAGGGGAGCTTTCCCTCGCCGGGAAGTCGATCGGCCGAGGCCAACCCGTAGATGCGCGCGGCCAGCAGGCGTTCGCGCGCAGTGTTCGTCGCCAGTTCGTCGAACGCGAGCGCCTGCACCAGGAACCGCCCGGTCTTCGCCAAGTCGACGGGAAGCGACAAGTCGTCCCCGCCGACTTGCACGGCCAATCCCCCGGGCACGCCGAAGTGGGCCGCCTCGGCCTGGCCGGCGTCATCGGTCGCCGCGAGCGCCGCACCGCCGACCGAGGCCGCGAGCAGAAAGCAAACAGCCGCCGGCACGAAGAGTCGAGCACGTCGCATCGGAACCTCCTGCGGAGAGCGCGGACCTGGTTTCCGAAAGCCGAGATGCCCCTACGATAACGTTCATGCACTTTCCACGCACGCGCCACGGCGGGTGGCGGGGGCGCTCCGCAACGCGGAAGCCCCCGCGGGCGCAACGGGGGCTTTCGCTGCGCGAAGCGCCCCCGCCACCCGACTGCTCACGACATGCGGCCGCGCGGCGCCGCCGGGGGATCGCAACCGGCATCGCCGTTGCGAGGCTCGTCCTCGTGCGACAAGCCGAGCCGGTGTTCGAGGTGGCCGATCACCCACAATACGATCACCCCGCCCGCCGTGCAGCCGGCAGCCAGAAGGAACTGCTCGACCGCGACCGCGATGCCGATGCAGGCGGTGAACAGGATCGAGGCGGCGGTCGTCAGACCTTCGACGCGCTCGCCGCGCAGATGGATGATCGTTCCCGCGCCCAAGAAGCTGATGCCGATCACGATCGCCTGGATCACGCGGATCGGATCGGACCGCAGCGTCTCCGCGGGCGCATCGGGGTGATAGTCGTCGACGACGAACTTGCCGAGCAGGATCAGGAGCGCGGCGGCCGCTCCGACGAAGGCGTGCGTCCGCAAGCCGGCCGGCTTGTGGGCGATTTCGCGTTCCAGTCCGACGAGCATGCCGAACAATCCGGCCAGCCCGACGAGTCCCAGCGCGTGGAGTTGCGGTTGCCAGTCCATGATTTCGACGTCTCGAAAGCGAGCCTCCCGCGTCAGCGGGGGGAGTCGTCCCCTTGTTTATTCGACTCCCATTGTAAGACCGCCTGCGTCGCCGCTTTCCACGAAACCCGAAATTTTTCGATCCGGGTGCTGTGACCGTCGGTCCATGCGGTTAGAATCGACGATTGGACGGCGAATGCGCGGCGACCGGTTGCGGTTCGCCCTTCGACGCCGAGAGGGTTCCGACCAAAATCGATCGATACGGGAGATCGCCATGACCAGTGCGGACATCTGGGTCGATCGTGAATTGCGGCGGCTGCGGTTCGGGGCGTTTCTGGAACGGGCGGCCGAGTGGCTCGCGGCGTTTCTGTTCGTCTTCGGCGGCGCGGTGCTGGTCGTGAAGCTCGCCGTCCCCTCGCTCTGGCCGCATATCCTGTGGTCGGGTTTGCTCGCGCTCCCGGTGCTCGCCGGGGCGTGGTGGCGTTCCGGCCGCAATCGGTGGACGCGGAGCGAGGCGGTCGCCCTGCTCGATCGCCGGCTGGAACTGGGCGGGCTGCTGATGACGCTGTCGGAAGCCCCCGACGACGAATGGTCGCGGCGGTTGCCGGGCGTCGAAGCGAAGTGGCGGGAAGCGCTTCCCCGCGTCAGGCCGGTGCGGTTCGCGCGGTGGATCGCGATGCCGGTGCTGTTCGCCGCGGCGACCGGCTTCGTCCCGCTCCGCGACTTCGACGAACCGCCGACGATTCTCAATGCGTCGAGAGAACGCGCGACGGAGCGGCTGGAGTTCATGCTCGAGCGGTTGTCCGAAGTCTCGGCTCTCGACGAGAAGGACCGCGAGGAACTCCGCGAGGAGATCGCCAAGCTCGAAGAGGAAACGAAGGAAGGCCCACTCACGCACGAGAAGTGGGAGACGATCGACGCACTCGAAAAGCGGATGCGGATTCGGCTCGACGCGGCGACCATGCAGGCGAACCAGGCCCGCGACGCCGCCGCCGCTCTCGCCGACGCCGCCGGCGCCGACGGGCAGCCGCTGACGCTCGAGCGGCAGGAGCGCCTCGAAAAGGAACTGATCGAAACGCTCAAGAAGATGGCCGAGAACGGCGCCTTCAAGAACGCCGGCGAGGGCCTTAAGAATGAACTGCAGCGGCTGACGAAGTCGGGCAATCCGCGGCTCCCGCAGGACGCGGCCGAGCGGCAGAAGCTGCTCGACGAGTTGCGCGAACACCTCGATCGCGAGAGCGAAAAACTCGCCGAGGCCCGCGCGCAGTGCCAGGGCGGAAACTGCCCCGGCGGGACATGCTCGCACTGCGGCGGCGATGGACACGGGGAAGACGGCGCGGATTGCCCCCACTGCGAGGGGACGGGGCAGTCGGGACGCGAACAGGACGGCAACCGTCCGGGACGCGGCGGCGTGAACCGCGGCCGCGGCGACGCCGAATTGACCTACGGCGACGAGTCGGACGAGAAGAACACCCGGTTCAAGGAAACGATACTGCCTCCCGGCTTCCTCGATCAGCCCAAGGACGACATCCTCGGCCTCCGCGCCGTCGAGCCGGAGGTGAACGAGACCGGATCGACCGCCCGCGGGACCGCGCGCGAACTCGGCCCCGCGACCGGCAGCGAGACTTCGGGAACGGAGCTTCGCCCCCGGCATCGGCAGGTGGTGAAGCGGTATTTCGGGAGTGGGGATTGACGAGTTCGTGGTGACCCGCTTCAGCGGGTCGAGTGGGGCAGACATTCCTGTCTGCCCGAGACAGCCGTGTAATCGGATTCCGTGCGTTCAATCGGGCAGACAGGAATGTCTGCCCCACTACGACGGTTTCGGTGGGCACAACCCACCCCACGCAGGAGCATTTCGTGAGTGATCGTCCCTCCGCGACCGAGTCCGTCATCGAAGAAGAAGTCGCCGCCGCCGCGTCGAGCGACCGCGCGCGGCTGCTTTCTCCCGAGGAAATCGCTGAGGCGCGAGTCATTCTCGACAGGCTGGTGGGGGGCCTCGAGTCGGCGATTCTCGGGCAGCGGAAGCTGCTCGAACTGGTCGTCACCTGCCTGCTGGCCCGCGGGCACATGCTGCTCGAAGGCTTGCCGGGGCTGGGGAAGACCGAACTCGTCAAGTCGCTTTCGGCGCTGCTGGGATTGAACTTCCGCCGCGTGCAATTCACGCCGGACCTGTTGCCCAGCGACATCGTCGGCGCGCCGATTCTCGAAGACGTCGCCGGCCGGCGGACGCTCGTGTTCCACAAGGGGCCGATCTTCGCGAACCTGCTGCTCGCGGACGAAATCAACCGGGCCACCCCGAAGACGCAATCGGCCCTGCTCGAAGCGATGCAGGAGCGGCGGGTGACGGTGATGGGGGAAACGCATCCGCTCCCCTTGCCGTTCTTCGTGCTCGCCACGCAGAACCCGATCGAACTCGAGGGCACCTACCCGCTGCCCGAGGCGCAGCTCGACCGCTTCGCGTTCAAGATTCACGTCGAAGGGGTCAACAGCGACACGCTGCAGGAGATCATCTCGACCCGCCGGCACGGGCGGCCTCCCGAACTTCGCGAAGTCGCCACGGCCGAAGAGCTGGAAAGGCTGTTCGACCTGTCCGACCTCGTGCATCTGCCGCGGGCGGTGGCGAACTTCATCGCCCGATTGGTGACGGCGACGCATCCGGGCCGCGCGGGATCGCCGGAAGAGGTGAGCCGGTTCGTGCGGTTCGGCGCGTCGCCGCGGGCGGCGATCGCACTGGCCGACACATCCCGCGCGGCGGCGCTTTTGGCGGGCAAGCCGAACGTCGGCTTCGCCGAAGTTCGCCGCGTCGCCCCCAGCGTGCTGGGGCACCGGCTGATCGTCGATTACGCCGCGAGATTGGAAGGCTGGACGCCGCTCAAACTGGTGGACCGCCTGCTGGAGACGACCTCCGAAGTCCCCCGCGATCTCCCCGAGGACTTGCAGGCATGAACGCGACATCGAGCGTGCATTCAGCGCGGGAAGCGTCGGCGACAAGCGGGCGCACGACGTGGTTTCGTGCGCGAATTTCTCCCCCCGCTTACGCGGGAGGCTCGCAATTGGACGCGGGAGGCTCGCAATTGGACGCGGGAGGCTCGCAATTGGACGCGGGAGGCGCGCAGTGTGTTGCGGGAGGCTCGCGGCGTTTCACTTTGCGAACCTTTGCGATCTTTGCGGCTTTGCGTCGAAAAGCCTTCGCCCGAGCAACGGGCGCTCTGCTGGCCGTTCTCGCGGCGCTTGTCTGCGGCGGCGAGGCGGCCGCGCAGGAATTCACTCTCCGCGGGCACGATCTCGAAGTGCAGGTCAACGCGAACTGGGCCGGGAACGCCTTCGGCGGGTATTGGCCGGTGCGCGTGCGGGCCGTCAACAAGCGGCCGGCGCGCACGGTCACGTTCCGCATTCCCGGCAGCGACGGCGTTCCCTCCGTCCAGCAGACCGTCGCGCTCGAACAGAATGCCGCCGCCCGGTACACGCTGCTCGTGCCGATGGTGGGGGACGGCACGCATTCCGAATTTCAGGTGATCGAGAACGGCCGCCCGCTGCAAGGCATGAGCGGCGGCATCTCGCTCCCCTCGCCGGACGCGATCGAGAACCCGCGGCCCGCGCTCGTCATCGTTTCTCCCACGGTGAAGGACTGCGCGCCGTTCGAGCAGGCCGTCACGCAGATCGTCGCGACGGCGCACGGCGGCGGTTCGGGAGGGGGTTCCTATGGATACGGACCGCATGGACGACACGGTTACGGCTACGGTTACGGACCCTCGCGCACCGAGGATCATCAGGTTGTCCAACCCGGGCAGCTTCCCGATTCGTGGCTGGCGTATTCGGGGTTGGACATCGTCGCCGTGCCGCTCGACGTGCTGGCGGGCCTGTCGCCGGACGAGCGGCGGCCGATTCTCGCCTGGGTCCGCACGGGGGGCACGTTGCTGGTGTACGGACTGACGCCCGCCGCCGCCGACCGCGCCCGGCTCGACGCGCTGTTGAATCTCGGCGGGCACGGCTTCGCCGGCGGCGAATGGACGGCGGCCGACGCGAGCCGGCAGGCCGCCGCCGCTCCGGCCCCGGCGGTCGAGGTGTTGATCGACCCCTTCAGCGGGGAAGCGGCGGAATCGATCGAATTCGGCGCCGTCACCTGGACCAGCGACGCGTTCTCGCAGCGCTCGCTGATGCTCGGCCGCGTGATCGCCTTCCGCGGCGATCCCTTTCCCGGCAATCCCGCCGACTGGGCCTGGCTGCTGCAATCGATCGGCAAGGACGATTACTCCTGGACGCAGCGGAACGGCGTCCACGCGCGGACCCCCGCGGGAGACTTTCTGGCGTTCTCCATCCCCGGCGTGGCGGGCGTTCCCGTCTATGCGTTCCTGCTGTTGATCACCGTCTTCACGATCGTCATCGGCCCGGTGAATTACGTCTTCTGCCGCAGGAAGAACCGCATGTCGCTGCTGGTCGTGACGATCCCCGCGATCGCATTCGCGACGAGCCTGGCGTTGTTCGGCTACTCGGCGATCGCGCACGGGTTCGGCGTCGACTCGCGGGCGCGGAGCGTGACGTTCCTCGATCAACCCGCGCGAACCGCCGTCACGCACGGGCGGGTGGCGTATTTCGCGGGGATGTCCCCTTCGGGCGGGTTGCGGTTCTCGCCCGACACCGCGGTCTACACGGTCTGGCCGGAATTGAACGAGCCCCGCGGACCATTCGAGGGAGGGATGGTCGATTGGACCGCGACGCAGGCCTGGACCGCCGGCTGGTTGAAGTCGCGGACGCGCACGCAATTCCGCACCGTCACCCACCGCGACGCGCGGGAGCGGATCGAAGTCGCCCCCGCTTCCGAAGGCGGACTCGACGTGACGAACGGCCTCGTGTGGGGCCTGTCGCTGATCATCGTCACCGACGCGCAAGGCAACCCCTTCGCCGCCCAAAACGTCCCCCGCGGGGCGGGGAAGCGCGCGGCCGCCGTGCGGGCCGACGATTGGGAGAAGGTTCGCGAGGCGGTCGATGCGGACGCCGCCGCCGATCCGCGGCACGGAACGTTTCGCTCGTCGGTCGATCCGCAAACGTTCGTGCGGAACATGCTCACCGGGCGCGACGCGGTGAATTTCGTCGGCCGGCTCTCGACCAGCCCCACCGGCGGCGACGGCGATCCGCGTCCGCTCCCACCCAACTCCTACTTCGCGATCCTCGCGGAGAACCCCGGCCTCGACACCGGCGTCCCGAGCGCCCGCGAACGCGTCGGCCTGCACCTGCTGGTCGGACGGTATTGACACTTCGACACGAAAATCCGCGAGCCTCCCGCGTCAGCGGGGGGAGTACCCGAAAGTCGCCCCCGATGACCGATTCCTCCTCCTTCCCCGCCGCACCGATCGATTCGGATGCGGCGATCTCGCCGACGACCCCCGCCGACGCGCCCGTCGAGTTGGAAGTCGTCGATGAAACCGCGCGCGCGACTCCCGAGCGCCCCGCGCAATCCGGCGAACCCACCCTCGAACTGCGGAACCTGCATCGGCACTTCGGCCGGCTGCGGGCGGTCGACGGCGTGTCGTTCAAGATCTTTCCCGGGCAGGTCATGGGCTACATCGGTCCCAACGGCGCCGGCAAGACCACCTCCATGAGGATCGCCGCCACGCTCGACACCCCCACCGCCGGCGACGCCTTCGTCTGTGGCGAATCGGTCATCGATTATCCCGATCGCGCCCGCAAGGTGCTCGGCTTCATGCCGGACGGCTTCGGCCGCTACTCGAACATGGACGTCGTCGAATACCTCGACTTCTTCGCCCGCGCCTACGGCTTCCGCGGAAAGAAGCGCCGCGACGCCGTCGAGCGGGTGCTCGTCTTCACCGAACTCCGCAAGCTCGCCGACAAGCCGATCGACACGCTTTCGAAGGGGATGGGGCAGCGGCTCGGCCTGGGGCGCACGCTGATTCACGACCCGCAGGTGCTGGTGCTCGACGAGCCGGCCGCCGGCCTCGATCCGCGGGCCCGCGTCGAGCTCCGCGAGTTGATTCGCCTGCTCGCCACCGAAATGAAGAAGAGCGTGCTCATCAGCTCGCATATCCTCACCGAACTGGGGGAAATCTGCGACTCGGCGGCGATCATCGAGGCGGGGCAGCTTCTCGCCAGCGGGAGCATCGAGGAAATCCGCATGATGCAGCGGGTGCGACGGGGGCAGGCCACCGGCACCACGCTCGCCATCCGCGTCGTCTCCGGCCGGGAGCGCCTCGAACGCTGGCTGCTCGAACAGCCGTTCGTCAGCCAGGTCGCCGCCCGCGGCCCGGCGGTCGCCTTCGAGTTCGAAGGGGACGACGTGGCCCGCCACGCGCTGCTCAAGCGAATGATCGCCGAGGACTTCCCCGTGGTCGAGTTCCACGGCCTGACGGAAAGCCTGGAAGACGCCTTCATGGCGATCACCGAGGGGATCACGCAGTGACCGGTTCGCCGCGAGCCGACAGGCGAGCGCGCCGCGACCCGGACTGCATCGACGCGCGACGGCTGAACTCGGCCGGTGGATTCGCCCCCGCGCACCCGCTATCATGCGGACCGGTCTCCTCGTTCATTCTCCGCGCAACCCCCCGCTTGCGGTTTCGCGCATTCCTCGTATTCCCGTTGCCACTACCCCGGAATCCTCCATGAAAATCCACGAATACCAGGCCAAGCAACTCCTCAAGAACGCCGGCGTCGCCGTGCCGCGCGGCATCGTCGCGAAGACCCCTGATGAGGCCGCGAAGGCGTTCGAGACGCTCGGCGGGAAGCTCGCCGTCGTCAAGACGCAGATTCACGCCGGCGGCCGCGGGAAGGGGCGATTCAAAGAGCATCCCGAACAAGGGGGCGTCGTCCTCGTCCGCTCGGCGAACGAAGCCCGCGAGAACGCCGCACGGATGCTCGGCCAAACGCTGGTCACCAAGCAGACGGGCGAAGCCGGGCAGACCGTCAACGTGATCTACGTCGAAGAAGGACTCGAGATCGCCCAGGAACTGTACCTCGGCGTGGTCGTCGATCGCGACGCGGGCGGGCCGGTGCTCATCATGTCGACCGAAGGGGGGATGGAGATCGAAGAGGTCGCGGCCGAGTCGCCCCAGAAGATCCACAAGGAACCGATCACCAGCGAGCGGGGCCTCTTGCCGTTCCAGGCGCGAAAGCTGGCATATCGTCTCGGCCTGCCCGAGCCGGCGGTGCGGAGCGCGGCCAACTTCCTGCCGCTGCTGGTGCGGTTCTTCCTCGACAGCGATTGCAGCATGACCGAGGTCAACCCGCTGGTCATCACCAAGGCGGGCGACATGGTCGCCCTCGACGCGAAGGTCACGTTCGACGACAACGCGCTGTTCCGGCATCAGCCGTTCCTCGATCTCCGCGACCTGGCCGAGGAGGATCCCGGCGAAGTCCGCGCCGGCGAGGCGGGGTTGAGCTACGTGAAGCTCGAAGGCAACATCGGCTGCCTGGTCAACGGGGCGGGGCTGGCCATGAGCACGATGGACCTCATCAAGCTGCACGGCGGCGAGCCGGCGAACTTTCTGGACGTCGGCGGCGGAGCGAACGTCGATCAGGTGACCGAAGCGTTCCGCATCATCCTCGCCGACGACAACGTGAAGGCGGTGCTGGTCAACATCTTCGGCGGCATCATGAAGTGCGACACGATCGTCGAGGCGCTGCTCACCGCCTACGACAAACTCGGCTTCAACCTCCCGCTGGTGGTGCGACTGGAGGGGACGAACGTGGAGAAGGCCCGGCAAATGCTCGCCGAAAGCGGCCGCCAAATCACCGCCGCCACCGACCTGACCGACGCGGCGAAAAAGGTGGTCGCGACGCTGGGGGCGTAGTATCATAGATCCGGCCGTGCCGGACGAATGGGGGGAGGGGGCGACTTTCCGAATGTTCGGAGCATGGCGATTCACTCACTTGATGTATTTGTCTCCGAACCGAGGACCGCGGCCGGATTGCAGTGCGTCGGCGTGGGGATGCCATCATGGTGATTCGACCGGCACAGCCGGTCCTACGGCACTCCCGGATTTTCCTTGCGATTCCACTGAAGGCGCGTTTCAATGGAGCCTTCGGCGGCGCCCCGTAGCGTTCGAGGTTCGTTTCTCACCGAACTCCACAAGGAGACACCCATGCGTGCATTCCTCGTCGGCGTTGCGCTTCTCTGTGTTCCCGCAGCAGGTCGGGCCGACTCGATCACGCTCGGATCAAGTGGTTCGTTGGAATGCGTCGTCCTTCAGGATGACGCCACCCATGTGACCGTGCTGTACCAGTCCAGCGTGCTGCGGATGAACCGCAGCAGCGTACGATCCATCCAGAAGGAGGTGCAGAAACCGGATTCGGCGTCTGCCAAGTCGGATCGCAACTCACGGCTGCCCCAGTTTCGATCCGCTCTGGTCGCCATGGGTGGGAAGAAATGGGCCACCGAGTTGCGTCAGATTCCCGCGACGGTGATCGATGTCGGGGTGCTGCGGCATGTTCCCTACAAGTCCATCCGCTGCGGAACGAACTACGAATTCAACCTCTACGGGGATCCTGACGAGCCGGCGGCATTCGAGATCGGCATCCACAAGAACCTGCTCACCGACGAGCAGGCGAAGCGGAACTGCCTGGAGTTCATCGGCGGCTTCTTGTCGGAATCCGACCGAGCAATCCTCGCCGCGATGAACCTCGAAGCGGACTCCGTCGTCCGCAACGGATTGACGCTTGAAATCACGCCTCCATCCGCGGAAGACGCATACGGAGGATGGTGGGTGTCGGTCTATGACGAGAAGAAACTCGACGCCCTTCGCGCCACGGACCAGGAACTCGGATCGATCACCGTCGCAAACCGCGTCGAATCGGGCGGGTCGAGCACGCAGCGGACGAGTTCGAGATCAGGTTCGGCTTTGCCGGCAGACCACGACGAGCTGGAGCGACTGCAGGAATGGACCGCTGACGACCTGCGCCAGGCACGAGCCCCGCGTCCGACGCCGGCTTCCACCACGCCCTCTTCAGGGCTCGTCTACGTGCGGGGCTATTATCGCAAGGACGGCACGTACGTCCGGCCCCACACCCGTAGCGCCGCTCGGCGCTGATGGCGTCCTACGGGATCGCCAAGGCACGAGCGGCACTCGGGCGCAGGTCCGATTCTCGCCGCCCCGGTCGGTTTGCCGATCGCCTCTGGGGAGGTTGCGGAATGAATGTCTCCGTGGTTCCGGAGATTTCGCCGAGGACGAAGATCGGGAAGATCGGAGTGTGAACCCTCTTGTCACTGCGCGACCCCGACGCGTGACCGGCGTCAGGGCCACTCGCGGGTGATCTACCATGCCGGATGAAACCTACGTGCTCGATATGCTCAACGCGGCGCGGCGGGCGCTGAAATTCACCATCTACGCTGGATGAGACATGCCATGACGAAGATTCTCGCAATCGCGATCGCAATTCCCTATTTCGTTGTGGGCTGCGGAGGTACGGATGGGCCGCCAATAACAGTAAGCCAGCAAGAGGGTCATGCGGCGCCATCTGATCCGGAGCGTGACCTCGACGCATCTTCCGCAACGAAAGACGAAGTCGAAGCCGTTCAACGTGAAATCAACAAGCGAGAAATCCTGGCCAAGCAAGCCGAGTCCACTCGCCGGCTTCTCGATCTTGGTGATCGCGTTCAGTCCGCTCTTCAGCGATCAATTGACCAGAGCCGGAAGATCGTTGAATTTGCAGAGAATCGAGCGAAGATCGCCGGGGAGAGGGAACAGCGTGCGAAGGAACGATTCGGCGATCTCGATCTTGAGACGCAGCGTGAAATTGTTCGATCTTCGCAGAAGAATCCCGTCGATCGCGGAACCGAAGAGCAGAAGTTTCTCGACAAATGGACGATCGTGATTTATGGGGATCATCCCGATGCAATCAAGGAAAGGTCGGATCATGCTGGCAAGATGATCGAACTGTCGAAGTACGCCAACTCTGCTGCTGGGGAACATGCTCGGCTTGCGTCTGAATCGCTCGATTTGGCCCGAGGGCAGGTCGAACACGGAAGAGATCAGGTGCGGTCGATCGCTGAAGTCGAGCGGCATTTGCAGCGGTCTGATGCATTCGCGGTGATTGCCTCCCAAACTGGGACTGTGGACTCAGTCCCCGACGGAATCGACGATGCGGACGGGACTCTAAAAAAGCTGATAGACGATTGCATCGAGGCCCGCGATCGAGTTCGCCGCATTGAAGCCGATCTGCTCCGTGAATGAACGGTCGGCGTCGGGTTTTCGACATCGCGGGGTGGCCCTGACGGCGGTAGCCGTCGGGGTCGCGTAGCGACAAGAGGGCGCACAATCGACGTTCCAATCTCTTCCCGCCCGACTGCACCCTCGGGCCACTCCCATGCACGAATCGATCAAAGCGGTCCTCACACTGGCCATCATCGTCTGCGCAGGGTGGCCCGGACGCCGTTGAGGCGTCCGGGTCGCGAAGCGATGCGAGGGTTCACATTGCGGTCTCGTTCGTCGAAAGCATCGGCCGATTGATGAAGCGGGGAGTCGAGCGCGCTTCCTCTCGTCGCTGCGCGACCCCGACGGCTGAACGCCGTCGCGGCCACCCGCCCGTCCTGCCGCACTTGGCGGTCCGGCCTGCCCTCGACGGAGACACGTGTGGGGCTTGAGCGTACAATGCGGGAAGATTCCTTCCCGGGTGGGGGCGGACATGGTATCAGCCGACACGAAATCGATCATCGGGCGGGCCAAGCGGAATTACGCCGAGCAACTGCAGGCCGTCTTGGAGCCTCAGCATCGCGATCGCTTCGTCGCGATCGAGCCGGAATCCGGCGAGCATTTCCTGGGGGACACGTTCGACGAGGCGGTGAAGTCGGCCCGGGCGACGCACCCGACCCGCCCGTCGCACACCATCCGCATCGGGCATCCCGCGGCCTTGCACATGGGGGGCCTGCGGCGGTGAACGGGTTCGTGGATGATCAACTGCGGGCACTCCTCCGCGTGCCGGTTACGGCGTCGCCCGCTGCCCTTGGCCGATCCCGCGAGAGTTGCAAGGCAAGAAGCAGCAATTCGCCGTTGCGGCGAAGGTGACGTACCCTGACGGCCGGGGAAGGCTGCCTCGCCGCCGCGACGGCGTGCAGGTCGGGCGGATCACGAAGATGGTGGGCCTCGAAAAGCCGGCGCGGCTCAAGCTCCGCCTGCCGATCGGCGTGGTGATTCCGACTTGTCTGCTACCGATCGACCTTCCTGATCCGCAGGTTTCGGAATTCGACTTTCATCGGGGGGCCGGCGTGGAGTTGCAGGGCGATCAGGCCGTCCTCGCGGCGCATTTGCTCGTCGTCGTCGGTGAGTTCGGCCGTCGTCACGCCGTTGATCTTGAGAACGTGATGGTGCCCGCGGACGACGACCGCGTAGTCGTTCCAGTCGTCCTTGCGGAATAGCTCCTTGTAATCGTCGGCTTGGCCGACGTCGCCGGTCACCTTCGACTTGTGATCGTCGCCGACGACCGCCCGCTTGCCGCGCGGTGCGAGGATGCCGCGGAACTGCTCGCCGTAGACGATGCCGGTGTAGCTATTGGCGGCGTCGATGTCGGCCTGGTAGCCGCCGACCCGCCATTTGCCGCTGTCGAGTTCGAAGCTGCGGTACTGCACGCCGGAGTTCCCGCCGGTGATGCGGTACTGGAACCGCAGTTCGAAATCGGCGGGCTGCTCTTTCCGCCAGACGAGAAAGGTGTTGTGCGGGACGGGATTCTCGCGGGTGGACTGGCCGACGATGGCGCCTTCCTCGACGCGCCAGAACCGCGGGTCGCCGTCCCACCCGTCGAGCGACTTGCCGTCGAACAGCGGGGCGAAGCCCGCTTCATCGGCGGGCGCGTCCGCGGCGCGGGAGTCGAGAGCGCAACCGAGCTGGATGCCGAACGAGAGCACGAGCATTCCGAATACGGGGCGCGAATTCGAACGGGTCATGGTGAAGGCTTTCGATCGGGAGGTGCGGTGGGGGGAGCGATCGCGGATGGTCGTTTACGGTTCAGCGGCTGCGAGATGCGGAGGTACGCGAAGAGGTCGCGCGCCTGCTGGGGAGTATAGCCGCGCAGCAGTCCCTCGGGCATCAGCGATTGCTTCTGAGCCCGCATTTCGTCGATCTCGTCGCGGCGGAGCGTGATGTCGCGTCCGTCGGCCCCGCGCAGCGTGACGACGCGCTCGTCGCGCTCGACCAGGAAGCCGCTCACCAGCCGGCCATCGATCGTGACGGCGAGTTGCGTCGCGAATCCTTCGCGGATCTCGGCGCTGGGATCGATCACGCTGGCGACGAGTCCCCGCACGTCGTCGCGGCGATATCCGGTGAGATCGGGACCGATCGTCCCCCCTTCGTCGAACAGCCGGTGGCACTTCGCGCAGCTGGCCTCGAACAACGGGCGGCCTGCGTAGGGATCGCCCGTTCCCTCTTCGAACTGCGCGAGCTGCTGCGCCACCTGCGTCGCCAGTTCTTCGCTCGACGCGCCGCCGGCGCTGCGCCAGTGGCGGAGAACCGCCTTCTTCAACCGCGGGTCGGCGTGCCGGGACATGCGGAGTACGGCATCGGAATCGACCGCGTCGGCCGTGACGGTCCCTGCATCGATGGCGGCGAGCAGCTCGTGCGCGAACGGGGCCCGGCTGGCGAGCAGCGAAATCGCGGCCGAACGTTCAACCGCCGGCATCCGCGGAAACTCCGCGAGGACTCTCGCGGGAATGCGCTCGTCGCCGTAACGCCCCAGACTCGACAGGGCCGCCTGTGCCAGTTGCGTTTCTCCCCCGCCGATGAGATTCGACAATGTCGCGACGCTCGAGGGCCGGTCGACCTCGCCGAAGGTCCGCACCAGCCGCAGCCGCTCGGCGAGCGGCGCATCGGCATCGGCGATGGTCGCCAGGGCCTTCGCGACGGCGTCGGCGTCTCCCCGGCGCACGCCAAGCACCAGGGATCCTCCCGCGTCGCCGAGAGCCTGCACGAGTTCGTCGGGAAGCGCGGGCATCTCCCGCCCCTCGAACGCCCGCTCGAAGCCGGCGAGAAGAAGCTTTCGGGCCTCGGCATCCGGGGAGAGATCGAACAGCCGAGCGCACGCCAGGAGTTCGGCGCGACTCCCGCCGCGCGCGAAGCGACGCATGATCCGTTCGAGAACGTGCCTGCGCACCAGCGGCTCGCTCCAGACCGAGCGATCTGCGAAGAGTTCGAGCGCCTGCTCGCGCGCGGCCGTGGCGTGCGCCTCGATCCCCCACCACAGCAGGAGCGGCAAACGCGGGTCGTCCGCGTCGGCGGTGCGGGAGAGCAGAGCCCGGATGATCGGCAGGCCGTCGCCGGGGGGAAGCCGCCGGGCCGTGCTCGCCAATTGGCTGCGGAGCTCGGCATCCGGATCGGTGGCGGCGATCTCGGCGAGTTTCTTCGCGACGGCGGAGGAGACGCGGCGTTCGTCTCCGGCCAGGCGCGTTGCCCAGCGGCGAACGTGCGGGTCGCGATGATCGAGGGCCGCCAGCGTGAGCGACTCGTCCAGCCCGGCGATCTGGTGGATCGCCCACAGGGCCTCGAGCGCCGGCTGCCCCCGCCGGTCGCGCAGCGCGGCGATCAGGCGGGGGAGCGCGGCGCCATCCCGGCGCTCGCCGAGCAGCCGCAGCGCCGATTGCCGGAACCAGCGATTGGGGTGCGTGACGAGCAGCTCCGCCAGCTCATCCGACGACTTTCGGCGAAGGTCGAACGTCGCGAGCGGCGGCGCATCCTTCGCCTGCAGGCGGTAAACGCGGCCGGTGTCGCGGGCGAGTTCGCCGCGATGGTGCGCGAGATGGTCGATGCGGGCCTCGTGGAAATCGGCGATGTACAAGGCGCCGTCGGGACCTAGCTGGATGTCGACCGGGCGAAACCAATCGTCGCGCGATTCGAGCGGGTGATCGAGATCCCGCGTGCGAAACGTCGAGCCGTCGGCGAGGCGCTCGGCCCGCACGATCCGGCCGAACAACGTCTCGATGGCGAACAGTTGCCCGCGATACTTCGCGGGAAAGGTGTCCCCTTCGTAAATCGAGAACGCGTGCGTGAAGCGCGGCGACTTCTGGTGCGGCATGGGGGGCAGCCAGCCGAAGGCGTACGGGTTCGACAGCGGCCCGTGTTTCTGGAAGGTCTTCTGGAAATATCCCCCCTGCGCGTAGTGGAAACCGCGGGCGTCCTGCCCGTTGTGGCCCGAGAACAATCGCCCCTGCGCGTCGAACTCGACGCAGAACGCGTTGCCTCCCCCCTCCGCGAAGACCTCGTAGCGGCGGCTTTCGGGATGATAGCGCCACATCAGCTGCCCGGCGGAATGGACCGGCTCGGCCTTCACCCCGGGGACTGTGACGTGGGCGCTCACGGTGCTTCCCTGCGCCGCGTACAGCCATCCGTCGGGGCCGAATTTCAGGCTGTTGACCACCGAATGCGTGTCTTCGAGGCCGAACCCGGCGAGCCGCACCTCGGGGTCGCCGTCGGGCACGTCGTCGTCGTCGCGGTCGGGGTAGAACAGCAGGTAGGGCGGGTTCAGCACCCACACGCCGCCGCTTCCCCGCGCGCACGAGGTCACGATCGACAGCCCCTCGACGAACGTCTTGTGGCTGTCGAACCGGCCGTCGCCGTCGGTGTCGGCGTGGATCGAGATGCGATCCGCCCCCTGAAAATGGTGCGGCGGAGGGGGCGGAACCTGGTCGTACACGGTCCGCAGGTATTCGTCGCGGCTGAGGGCCTTCAGCCCCGCGGGGTTGGGGTATTGCGCGTACTCGACGACCCACAGCCGCCCGCGCTCGTCGAAGGAGATCGAGATCGGCTGGCGAACCTCCGGCTCTGAAAGCACCAATTCGACCCGCAGGTCCGCGGCGGAGTCGAGTCGGGCCAGCGACTCGGCGGGAGTCAGGTGCGCGCTATTCGGCCGGGACGCCTCCGCCCCCTGCTGGAGCAGCGCAGCCAGCGCGAGCAGCGCGGGGATCGAGCCGGACATGCGCAGACCCTGCCGGGAAAACTACTTCCTCTCGACGACCCAAATATTCTTGTAGACCACCGGGTTCCCGTGCCCCTGCAGGTACAAGCCGTCGGGACCGGGGGCTTCGGCGTTTTTTCCGGGAGTGTGCTTCGGCAGTTCGATGTCGTCGTGGATCACGACGCCGTTGTGCTTGACGGTCATGCGGGCGTTCTTCGTCTTCTTGCCGGCGTCGTCGTAGCGGGCGGCGGTGAAGTCGATGTCGTAGGTCTGCCAAGTGAGGGGCGGATAGCACATATTGACGATCGGCTCGGTGCCGCCGTAGACGCCGCCGCATTCGTTGTTCTTCCCTTCGAGGCCGAACGAATCGAGCACCTGGATCTCGTAACGGTTCTGCACGTAGACGCCGCTGTTCCCGCGGGCCTGCCCGCGGGCTTTGGGGACGAACGGCGTGCGGAACTCGACGTGCAGCGTGTGATCGCCGAACTTGCGATTCGATTCGCAGTCGGCCATCAGCAGGCCGTCGTCGGTGAGCTTGCCGTTCTTGAAGT
>JBBDNT010000156.1:0-23386 GCA_040877445.1 Planctomycetaceae bacterium | reverse complement strand
GTAATTCCGAATCGGCGGTTCGAGAGGAACGGCCTGCCGTCCCGAGAATGAAAGGTACGGCGGGTTCCCGATCACCGCGTCGAAGCCGCCGGTGCGCATGATTTGCTGGAATTCAGCCTGCCAGTCGAAGGCGTTGATGCGGAGTAGGTCATCCTCGTCGAACAGGCTCTGTTGCTGGCCGTTGAAGAAATCGGGGCCGATCAGCGAGTTGCCGCATTTGATGTTGTGCCCCAGGTCCGGGAGGGCGCGGGTTCGGAAGCGGAGTTGGCGATTCACGGTTTCCGCGTTCTCGCCTTCCAGCACTTTCAGCAACAGCGACAGCTTGGTCACCTCGACCGCCTGCGGATCGAGATCGACGCCGTAGATGTGCGACAGAAGAATTCGCTTCCGCTCGTCGTTCGTCAGCCGCCAGTTGCCACGCTGCGTCTTGTGGATTCGGGTTGCGTGCTTCGGCGGGCCGTCGGCGACGTACCAGTCGCGGTGCCAGTCGAGAAGTTTCTGATACGCTCCGATGAGAAACGAGCCGGAGCCGCAGGCTGGATCGAGCACCGCCAGCGGGCGCGCGCCCTTCGCCTTCGAGGGCTTCCACTCCTTCGTGAGGCCGCCGATCTCGCGCGGATCCTTCCCCTCCAGCAGCTTGCCGACCGTCTGCTCGACGATGTACTCGACGATGTAGGTCGGCGTGTAGTACACGCCCCCCGCCTTGCGCACCTCCGGCTTCTGCTCGACCTTCGCCTGGTGCCCCTTCGTGAGGCGGATCACGCTGCCGAGGAATTGCTCGTAGACCTGGCCCAGAATGTCCGCCGGAAAGACGGAGAATTCGTAGGGGCTGTCGGGATAGTACAGGCCGCGGATGATCTCCTGCAGCGGCTTGTCGTCGATCGCCAGCGACAGCGTGAATTCATCGGGCGCCTCGGACCGGCCCGGCTCGTGATGAAAATGGAACAGGCCGGAGTTGTACCGTTCATCCGCCCGTTCGAAAATCTGGCATAGCCGGGAATAGATCCGCGGGCCATTGACGAGCGCCTGCAGTTGGGCGGCCGGCTCGATGCCGCGATCCTCGCAGATCCGCAGGAAAACGATGCGGTCGATGATCCGCTGGACGGCGAAATTCAGTTCCCGCTGTTCCAAGGCGGAATTCCGGAGCGCGAGATTGCGGGCCAGCGTCACCCGCCATGATTCGATTTCCTTCAGGAACTCGTCGTCGACCTCCGCCGTCCCGCGCTTCTTGCGGTGCGCCGCGGCGTACTTGTCGAACGAGCCTTTGCGGATCGCCTCGGGCGAGAAGATTTCGCAAAGCTCGTCCCAGCGTTCGACGTAATCCGTGTGACGCAGATAGAGGATGCGGCCGGTGGAAGCCTTGTCGTTCTTGTCCGGCTTGTGCGTCAGGCAGTCGTAGACCGCGAACTCCTCGAAGTCGGTGAGGATGCTGAGCGGGAGCTTGGCCGTCCAGGCGTAGCGGCGAAGCTGAAACGCCGGGCTGACATCGTCCCGGACGTTGACCGAGGGCTTCTTGGTCTCGACGAAGAACTTTCGCGTGCCGCCGATGCGGAAGGAATAGTCGGGCGCTTTCGTCGTCCCGCCGATCTTGAGGCCGTCCTCGTGAACGACGTCCTTGTAGGCTTCGGCGTACCCTTGCTCGTTGTCGATGTCCCAGCCGAGCGCCTTGAAGAACGGATCGACGAACTCGCGGCGGAGTTGCGTCTCGTTGTAGGCGGCGGACTGATAACTGTCGCGATGCAACTCGAAGCGTTCGACGAGCTGCACGATCTCGGCGGGCGCCGGCACGGTTCCCTCCATTGCTCGAAGCGGTCGGCCATCGGAACTGGCGGCGATTGTAGCGGCCGAACAGTCGCGATGCAATCATTCGTACATCAGTAGTTCCAAGTTCCGAAGTTCCGAGTTCCATTCCGCCACGAACCTGCCGGAGATTTCACCGCGATTTCGGAACCTGGAACTCGGAACTTGGAACTACTGTACACGATCCTCTTCGCCGGGCATGGTGCGATCACCGCCCGAATTTGCGTTCCACCAGCAACAGCGTCACGTCGTCCGGGGGGTCGTCGTGCGGGTCGAATCGCATGATCGTCTCGCGGAGGACGTCCATCAGTTTCGCCGCGGGGAGCGTGCAGTTGTCGGCGATCAGCCGCTCGAGCCGCTCGCGGCCGAACATCTTCTCGTTCACGTCGCGGAGTTCGATCGCCCCATCGGTCGCCAGCAGCAACAGGTCGCCGGGCCGCATCTCGAGCGGCGTCCCGGCGGGAACGTGCGGGTCGTCGGCGAACCCGATCGGCATGGCGGTGCTTGCCAGCGAGCGGAAGCGGCGGGTTTCGCGGCAGAAGTGCAGGGCCGGCCCGTGACCGGCGTTGGCGTACTCGAGCCGATGATTCACAGGGTCGAGCGCCACCATCAGGAAAGTGATGAACCGTCCCTCGTGCAAGTCGGCGGCGATCGACCGCGACAGCAGCGACACCGTCTCCGCGGGGTCGGAACTGGCGCGGGCCATCACGTGCAGCATCGCCCGGACCGACGCCATGATCAGGCTGGCCCCCACGCCGTGCCCGCTGACGTCCGCCACCACCAGCCCCAGCCGGCCGTCCGGAAGTTCGAGCAGGTCGTAATAGTCGCCGCCGACCGCCTCGGCCGGCTTCCACCACGCGGCGACTTCGTAGCCGGGAATGTCGGGGAGACGGTCGGGAAGGAAGGCCGCCTGGATGCTTCGCCCCATCTCGACGGAGATCCGCAGTTCGTGGGCGCGGCGGGCGCTTTCGACCAGTTCGGCCCGTTCGAGCGCGGTCGCGACGTGCGAGGCGAAGGCTTCGATCAGCCGTTCGTCGAAGTCGTCGAACCCGTCCCCGTCCTTTTTGTTGAGCGCCTGCAGCACGCCCAGCAGCCGCTCTTCCTGCCGCGACACGACCGGCGCGGCGAGGATGTTGCGGGTCTGAAAGCCGGTGCGGCGGTCGATGGCGGAGTTCCAGCGGGCATCGACGACGGGATCGGGAATGTTGGCGATCAGTTGCCTGCGGGCGACCCACCCGGTGATGCCCTGTTCGATCGGGCTGCGAATCTCCTCGATCTCGAGTTCGGTCGCCACGCGGGTGACGAGTTCCTGGGCGGCGGCGTCGAACAGGTACAGCGTGGCCCGCTCGCAGGAGAGCGCCTGGCAGACGCCCCGCGTGACGGTGGTCAGGATGCGGTCGAGGTCGTGCTCGCGCGCCAGATCGCACGTGACGTCGACCAGTTGCATCGCGCCGGCGAGCTGTTGTTCCAGCGGTTCGGGCAGCGACGGCGATGGATCGGCCATGAGGGCATCCGGATCGAGGAGGGAGTTCCGCCGCGCGCCCCAAGCGCGCACGTCCGCGCCGCGAGCTTTCCACGATACCGCGAAACGCCGCGCCCCGCGACCGAAGCGAGCGACTCGGGCGGGAAGACCTCAACGCGGCACAGCCGCAACCGAAGAAATTCGACGCCAAGACGCAAAGACCACGTCGGGTCGCGAGCCTCCCGCGTCAGCGGGGGGAGTACGGACTCCCGAAGGCACGGCGCCGTCATTCCCGCGAAGGCGATTCCGGCGCGGGACGAAGTGTCCGCAACATACATCAGCGACGATCAGTGTTCCCGATCCCCGGCGACCACGCGGCGGACGAGTCCTCGACGCGAACGCAAGGAACGCTGATTCTCGCTGATCGACGCTGATTCCGCGCGGCGACACCGCAATCGAGATCGATTTCACCGCCGATGCAACTCTCCGCGCCCTCGGCGTTCTCCGCGGTTCGATTCATTTGCCGCGAAAGCTTCGAACCGCCGAGTGCGCCGAGGGCACGGAGAAGACCGGAGAGAGAGCCGGCGTTCGACGAACTCCGCCGAATCGCCCGCCGCCATCGGCGGCGTCCGCGACATCCGTCGTCTCGCGAAATTCGCGCAAGACGAACGGAATTGGAACGTTTGCAGTACGCCGCGACCGGATCACCGCATGTTGACCGGGTCGATATCGACCACGTATTCGACCGTGATCTCCCGCAGGCGGCGCGCCGATTCCCGCCACAATCGCTGGATCGCCGCCAGATCCACCGCCGAAAGCTGCAAGTGATACCGGTACTGGTCCTTGAGCTTCGCCACCGGCGCCGGCGCGGGGCCGAGCACCTTCACCGGCAGTTCCAGTTCCTTCGCTACGGCCCGAAGCGTCTCGGCCATCGCGCGGGCCGCCTCCTTCAGCGGCGGCTCTTCCCGATGCCGCAAGATCACCCGCGCCAGATGCACGAACGGCGGGGCGCCCCCTTCCAGGCGATGCGCCAGTTCCCGCTCGGCGAACCGCAGGAAGTCGTGCTTCGCCGCGAGTTGAATGCACGGCTCTCCCGGCGAGGTCGTCTGCACGAACACCCGCCCCCCCCGCGCGCTGCGCCCGGTGCGCCCCGCCACCTGCGAGATCAACTGGAACGTTCGCTCCGCCGCACGCAAATCCGGCTGATGCAAAATCGTGTCGGCGTCGACCACTCCGACGAGCGTGACGTTCGGAAAGTCCAGCCCCTTGGCGATCATCTGCGTGCCGAGCAGAATCCGCACTTCGCCGCGACGGAACGCTTCGAGCGCCTTGTCGTGGCTGCCGCGCTGCTTCATCGAGTCGCTGTCCATCCGCAGGCAGGCCGCGTCGGGAAATTTCAGCCGCACCTCCTGTTCGAGCCGCTGCGTGCCGGTGCCGAGGAACTTGAGTCCCGGCGTGCCGCACTTCAGGCACTCTCGCGGCCGCGACACCTCGAACTCGCACGAATGGCACAGCACCGCCTGCCGGTCGCGATGCCACACCAGCGACACGTCGCAATGCGGGCACTTCACCGGCGACTCGCACGTTCGGCACCACAGCACCGGCGCGTAGCCCCGCAGGTTGAGGAACAGGATGATCTGCCCGTCGTCCGCGAGCGCCGCGCGCATCGCCGAGGTCAGCACCCGTCCCAACGCCTCCCGCCGGGCGATCGACGGATCGTGCCGCGTGTCGACGACGATCACCGGAGGCAGCGGCCGGCGTTCGACGCGATACGGCAATTCGACCAGCACGTCCTCCTTTCTTTCGACGCGGAGCCACGATTCCAGCGTGGGCGTCGCCGAGCCGAGGACGAGCGGCACGCGCTCCATCTCGGCCCGTTTCCGCGCGACTTCGCGGGCGTGATAGCGGGGGACGTTGTCCTGCTTGAACGAGGTCTCGTGCTCTTCGTCGATGACGATCAACCCGAGATGCGGCGCGGGAGCGAACACGGCGCTCCGCGCGCCGACGATCACCGAGACTTCGCCGCGCGCGATCCGCTGCCAGTGCCAATGCCGCTCGGCATCCGTCAGGTGACTGTGCAGCACCGCGACCGAATCGAACCGCGCGCGGAACCGGCGGATCGTCTGCGGGGTGAGGCTGATTTCGGGAACCAGCACGATCGCCTGCCGGCCGTAGGCGACCACTTCGCGAATCGCCTGAATGTAGATTTCCGTCTTGCCGCTGCCCGTCACGCCGTGCAACAGCACCGTGCGATGTTCGCGGCCGCGCATCAGTTCGAGAATGCGGTCGAGGGCCAGCCGTTGCTCCGGGTTGAGTCGCAGATCGGGAACGATCTCGATCGCCGCTTCATCCGGCGTGAAGGCGACGGTCCGCTTGCGGACGGCGCGGATCAATCCCCGCTTGCGGAGCGCGGCGATCGGGCCGGTGCCGCAATCGGCGGCGCGGGTGAGTTCCTCGGCATCGAGCGGCGCGCGACTGGCGACGAGCGCCGCGAGCACGGCCCGCTGCTTCGCCGGCAGATCGAGTTCATCGAACCGGTCCCGCGCATCCGGCGCGAGTTCGAAGTAGTTGACGACGCGGGTTCCCGCCCCTTTCTTCACGCCCGCGGGAATCACGCTGTCGAGCACCTGCCCCCAGCCGCACAGGTAATGCTCGGCGATCCAGCGGGTGAGTTCGAGCATTCGCTCGTCGAGCAACGGCTCACGGTCGAGGACTTCGGCGATCTCCTTCAGCTTCCGAGACGTGTCGGGAACGGGGCCGACGCCGACGCAGAAGCCGATCGTCCCCCGATCGCCGCGGCCGAAGGGCGCTTTCACGCGCTGCCCAGGCGCGAGCAATTCGCGCAACGAATCCGGCACGAGATAGTGGTAGATCGTCTCCAGCGGCCGCGGGAACACGACCGCCGCGGCCACGCGGTCCCCCTCGGCCGCGAGTTCCCACGGCTCGGGGTTCTCGGGGAGTTGCGCGGCTTCGAACAGGTTCTGCTGCGAACGACTCACGCCGCGACCTTTCGCGCGAAACGGGGACCGGTTAGGATTCTACACGACGCGCGCCGCGGCGTCTTGCGTGTGTTCGGCAATGCAGTGACAGAAACATTGAAGGCAGAAAAATGCAAGGAGAAGGCGGATCGTCGATCGCTGCCGGCGCCCCTTCTTGCTTTCGCTCCCTTGGACATCAGGAACTCGTCGAAGCGCGCCTTGAAGCGTCATGTGAAGCGGGCCGCTTCCGTCGAATATTTCTGTCTTCAATCTTTCTGTCTCCCTTTCAAGGCATTTCGACACCGCATCGCCGCTTGAGAATCCGCTACTGATCGAAAGGATCTCCGCATGATTCGCTTCCGCCGCACGTGCGTTCGCGCTTCGCGAGTTCATGACCGACGACTCTCGGTTCGGCGAATCGCGCTCGCCGTCGCGCTGCTCACCGTCGTGGTGACGGCGACGTCGGCGCAGATCGTCACGCAGCAGCCGCGCGTCGTGCCGTCGCAGACACGCGCGGGCGAGGCGTCCGCGCCCGGCGAGACGACGCCGGCAGAGACCGCCGCCGATCGCACGCGCGGCGAACTGCGAAGTTCGTTCTCGCGGGGTCCGGCGGCGGAGTGGATCTGGGGGGCCGACGACGGGACGAACTACTTCCTGCGCACCGAGTTCGAAGGTCCGGCGAAGTCGGCCCAACTGCTCGCCTCGTGCGACAACCGCATGACCGTCTTCCTCAACGGCGAACGGGTGGCGACGAGTTCGGAATGGCAGCGGCCCGCCTACGTCGACGTCACGGAACACCTGAAAAACGAGAAGAACCTGCTCCTCGTCGAGGCGGCCAATCAGAGCGGGCAAGCGGGACTTGCGCTCAAGCTCGTCCTCACGCTCGAAGACGGCGCGCGGAAGACCATCGTCACCGACAAGAGCTGGCGGGCGGCGACGTCGAAAGACTCCGAAACATGGAGCGAAGTCCGCACCCTCGGCGCGATGGGAGTCGGCCCGTGGAACGACGTCTTCGCCAACGCGTTCGCCCGGCCGGCGGCGAGCGGCCGGCAGTCGGTCTTCCAGACGCTGCCCGGCTTCGAGGTCGAACTGCTCTACACCGTCCCCAAAGAGACGCAAGGTTCGTGGGTGGCGATCGCCTTCGACGACAAGGGGCGGCTCATCGCCAGCGATCAGGGCGACAAAGGCCTGTTCCGAGTCACGCCCCCCGCTTTCACCAGCGGCGAACCGACGAAGGTCGAGCCGCTCGCAGCGAAGATCACCGCCGCGCAGGGAATCGTGCACGCCTTCGGGGCGCTGTATCTCTCGGTGAACGGCGGCCCGGGAAGCGGCCTGTATCGCGCCCGCGACACCGACGGCGACGACCAGTACGACGAAGTCACGCTGCTCAAGCGATTGAAAGGCGGCGGCGAACACGGGCCGCACGCGCTGCGGCTTTCTCCCGACGGCAAGTCGCTGTACGTCGTCTGCGGGAACCACACCGATCCCCCGGAGAAGTTCGACGCCTCGCGGCTGCCGTCGAACTGGGGCGAGGATCTGCTCCTTCCCCGGCAATGGGACGCCAACGGTCACGCCGCCGGCCGGCTCGCCCCCGGCGGGTGGATCGCCAGGACCGATCCCGACGGAAAGACGTGGGAGATTACGAGCAGCGGTTACCGCAACGCCTACGACATGGCCTTCAACGCCGACGGCGAACTGTTCGCCTACGACTCCGACATGGAGTGGGACATGGGGTCGCCGTGGTACCGGCCCACGCGCGTCGTCCACGCGACGAGCGGCAGCGAGTTCGGCTGGCGGAGCGGCACCGGCAAGTGGCCCGAGTATTACGTCGACAGCCTTCCGCCGCTGCTCGACATCGGCCCCGGCTCGCCGGTCGGGGTCGAGTTCGGCTACGGCGCGAAGTTCCCAGCGAAGTATCAGAAGGCGCTCTACATTCTCGACTGGACCTTCGGCACGATCTACGCGCTGCACCTCGAACCGGACGGCGCGAGCTACAAAGCGACCAAGGAGGAGTTCCTGTCGCGCACGCCGCTGCCGCTGACCGACGCCGCGATCGGACCCGACGGCGCGCTGTGCTTCGCCGTGGGAGGCCGCGGCGTGCAGTCGGAATTGTATCGCGTGCGGTACGTCGGGGACGAATCGACGGATCGCGTGGAATATCGCGACACGCGGAATGCCGATTTCCGCGCGCTGCGCCGCAAGCTCGAAGCGCTTCATCAGCCGACGGGCGACGATCCCGCCGCGGTATACTTTCTGTGGCCGTATCTCGATCACGAGGACCGCTTCATCCGCTACGCCGCCCGCGTGGCGCTCGAGCATCGCGATTCGGCGGAGTGGAAGGATCGCGCGCTGAAGGCTGGCGATCCCGACACGCTGATCCAATCGATGGTCGCACTCGCGCGGCAGGGGGACAAGTCGCTGCGATCGGCGGTTCTCGCCTCCCTCGCCCGACTCGATCTTTCCAAGCTCGACCCGCGGCGGAAGCTCGACCTCCTGCGCGCGTATCAACTCGTGTTGATCCGCATGGGGCGGCCGGAAGCGAAGACCGCCACGGAACTCGTCGCCCGGCTCGATCCGCTGTATCCGGCCGAGGTTCATGCGATCAACCGCGAACTGCTGCAATTGCTCGTCTATCTCGATTCCCCCACCGTCGTCGCGAAGACCCTCGCGCTGATGCGCCAGGAATACGTCCAGACGCCCGCCGAGATAAGCGACCTGCTCGCCCGCAACGCGAACTACGGCGGCGCGATCGCGAAGGTGCTCGCCAATCAGCCGGAAATCGAGAAGTTCGATCTGGCCTTCGCCCTCCGCAACGTCCGCTACGGCTGGACGCTCGAAGAACGCCGCGAGTACTTCCAGTGGTTCGAGACGGCCCTCGAGCGCAGCGGCGGGTCGAGCTATCGCGGATTCATCGGCAACATCCGCAAGGACGCGCTCGCGAACATGTCGGAAGCCGAACGCAAGGCGGTCGAAGCGACCGTCGTCGCCCACGCGCCGCCGCCGAAGGAACTCCCCAAGCCGATCGGCCCCGGCCGCGAGTGGACGATCGACGAGTTCGTCGCCGCGGCATCGAACGGGCTTCACGACCGCGACTTCGAAAACGGCAAGCGGGCCTACGCCGCCACGCGGTGCATCGTCTGTCATCGCTTCGACGGGGAGGGGGGGGCGACCGGGCCGGACCTGACCAATCTCGCCGGCCGGTTCGGCGTCCGCGAACTGGCCGACGCGATCATCGAGCCGGCGAAGGTCGTCTCCGACCAGTACAAGGCGGTCACGGTGCTCACGACGAGCGGCAAGGCGCACACCGGCCGCATTCTCAGCGAAGCGGACGGCAGGCTGACCGTCCTCACCGACCCGGAGGACATCAGCAAGACGGTCGAGATCGCGAAAGAGGACGTCGAGGAGACCGTTCCCTCCACCACCTCGCTGATGCCCGCCGACCTCCTCAAGCCGCTCAACGAGCGGGAACTGCTGGACCTGATCGCCTACCTGCTGTCGCGCGGGAACCCGCGGGACGCGATGTTCGCCGAGGATCGAACGCCTGAATGATTCCTTCCTCCGTCGATCATCGGGCAGGCCCCCGTCGGGTGGGGAGGGTCGTCAATCACCCCCCTCCTCCGCGATTTCGCTCCGCATCACCGCCGGGTCGGTGTTGTCGCGGCGGGCGACTTCGGCCCGGCTGAGGATTTTCGCTTCCGCCAGGCGGGCGTCGGCGAGGCGTTCCCGCGGGCGGTCGCGCGTCACCAGTTGCGGGAACGTCCAGTGCGAAACGACTTCGTCGAAGAACCGCTCCGGCAGCAGGCCGCGGGCGATCCCCTGCTGCATCACCCATCGCCAGATCGGCGTGAACTCGTCGGCGAAGAACCGCTGTTCGCCGTGGAACAGCTTCACGGCCGGGCCTTCCGCCACCATCGTCGAGGCGAAGTTCGCGTTCGAGGCGTCGGAGGTGAGCATGAATTCCGGCAACCCGGTTCCCGCCGCCACGCAGAGCAGCAACAAGCGGCCGAGCGGGACCGCGTCGCCGAAGTTGGTGTCGGGGTGAAGGAACTTCAACTCGGTGCCGGGGGACGTGGTGAGGATCGTCCCCGCGCCGTAGCGTTCGCTCCGGCGGCCGTTGGGGGCGATCGCGGCCGCCTGCGCGTCGGCGAGCGCGCTGATTTGCGACGGGCCGCCCTGCACCTTCCGCCACAGCACGATCGACGCTTGCAGCTTCCGCGCGGTCAGTTCCGTTTCGCGCCAGCTTTCGAAGCAGGAAAGCGTGTCGAGCACCGGCGCGAGCAGCGACACGCCGCGCTTCTGGTTCGAGTCGACGCCGATGCGGGTGTGGAACATCTCCGCGGCGGGGATTTCCTCCAGCAGCGTTCCGGCCGCCGGGTCGACGCGGAGATACGCGTGCGGCGTTTCGACGTCGTGTGGTTCGGTGAGAATGCCCTGCGAGTCGGGATCGGCCGCGGTCGGTCCGATCGATTCGGGATCGACGAACCGCACGGTGGGGGGCCATTCCGCGTCTTCCCCTTCGCCGCTCATCACGCCGCTGACGGAGAGAGGGTACGCGCGCAAAAAGCATTCGCCGTCGCGCCATGTGCGGCGGGCGTACTCGCGGAAGGAGAAGTGCCGTCGATTGCGCGAGAGGAACTCGATCCACAGGCGGTCGGCGCGGCGGAGGAGTTCGGCGTTCGGGCGGGAGGCGTCCGCCGGTTCGGGGTCGATCGTCAGTCCCGGGCCGACGACGTAGGCCTCGAGCAGCCGCAGCACGTTGCGGGCGTGCGGGTTCTCGGCGACGAGCTTGCGGGCGCGGGAGCGGATGTCGCCCCGGGCGAGCGGGTCGATCCCCTTCGTCTCGCCGAGCAGCCGCCAGTCGCCGGGATCGGGAGCGACGGCCCGCGGCCCGTCGGTTTCGACGAGTTGCACGAGCCGCTCTTCGACGAGCCGGCGATACCGGGCGCGCAGCCGGGCGGCTTGGTAACGGTCGCGAAGAAACGAAAGCATGAGGGAGTCCTTTCCAAAGCATCGGTCAGCCGCGAGCCGACGAGGCGAGCGCGGCGCGAGCAAGTGTGGTTAGCCGCGAGCCGGCGAGGCGAGCGCGGCGCGAGCGGTGGTTAGCCGCGAGCCGGCGAGGCGAGCGCGGACGGGCGAATGTCGAATGTCCCAAACGGGGGGAAGGCGGGTGGTATCGGATCTCGATTTCTTCGGTTGGCGGGCCCGCGGAGGGTGGTATCGAAGTCGCATTTCTTCGTTTTGCGCGGCGCGGTCGTGAATCGAGTCGCGAAAGGCGTTCGTCGGGCGGACGGATTTCGAATCCATCCCACTACGTCGTCCAGATCAAAGTTGCGGTTCGGTGGAGCGGAACCGGACGTTGGAGGCGTGGTAAGACGGATTGGCAATCCTTCCAACGGCAATCGAATCGTTAGAACGATCGACCTCCGGCGCCGTTGGAGGCCTCACCGCCGGATTGCCAATCCATCCTACGGACAACTCACGATTTCGACTTGGACGAGTACTACGGTGTGGTATCGGTGCGAGTTCGCATCCCGAACCTTGCGAGTTTCGAGCATTCCTCATTCATTCGTCATTCGGACTTCGACATTCGCGCTAACCGGCGCCGAAAATCGAGAAGCCGCCGAAGCGCGAAGGGGGCGCGACGTGCAGCCAGTCGGGCGCGGCCGGTTCCCGCAACAGGTGCAGGCACGCCGCGCCCAGCACGAAGGCGCGGTCGTCGTGCAGATGGATGCGGTGGTCGATCCGGCAGTGGCCGTTCGCGGAGTGCTTCAACAGCAGCGACGCCAGTTCGGTATCCAGGTCGTCGCGCCCGCGATCGGAATGCACGGTCCCGCAGCCGGGGAACCACGCCACCTGCCGTTCGACGATCAACCGCCGCAGCGTCGTCGCCAGCGCGTGGTTTCCCTTGCTTCCCTGGAACTCGAAGCGGTGGATGTCGTGGACTCCGTCCAGCCGTTGAATCACGCCGACGAGCTGATGCGGATCGACGACGAACCGCGTGCCGGGAAAGTCGCGGGCGGTGCGGGCGATCCACTCTTCGACCCACGCCACGGGAACCGGCTCGCCCGGCGCGGGAACGCGCACGTCGAGCCGATCGACCACCACCCGCCCCTCCGGCTCGCGATGCGCCACGATCGCGGCGGTGAAGTCGCGCTTTTCGGCGTAGTCGATCGCGGCGACGTACCGCGTGCCGGCGCGGCCGCGGGTCTGCTCGCACAGGCGGACGTCGCGGCAGGCCTCGGCCTCGGCGAGGGTGACGAACTCGCCGTCGGAGTGCTGCCATTCGTTGAGCCACAGCCGGGCGAAGACGGTCGGAGGCAACGTCCGCCGCTGCTCGACGAGCGACTCGGGGGCGATCCACGGCGCGACGCAGCCTTGCAGCGAAGAGAAGTGCCACTCGGCGGGGTGCGTCCGCGCGTGTTCGCGGACATCCCATTGCCAGCCGCGGCCGATGCCCGCGTTCGTGAGGACCGCCAGCACGCAGTCGGGCTTCTTGGCGGCGGACGACGAGAGCGAGTAAAACAGGTCCGGCCGGTCCCAGTGGCTCAATTCGTCGCAGATGACGAAGTCGGGGAGCAGTCCCCACGAACTGGCGACGTCGGCCGAGACGATCTCCAGCCGCGTCCGCCGCTTGCCGTTGCGGATGACGTGCTTCTGAAATTCGAGCTGGCGGCACACGCCGGGGTTCGCCTGTTGCAGTCCGCGGACCGCTTCCCACACGAGGTTCGCCTGGTCGCGGTCGGCGGCGGCGACGAGGCCGCACAGGTTCTTGCGGCCCATCAGCAAGACCCAGGCGATCTGCACGGCCATGTCGAAGGTCTTGGAGTGCCCGCGCGGGCGTTCGATCCATGCCCGGCGGATCTTCGCGGGGCGGCGGCGGCGGAACGAGGGCCGCGGGGCGAGCGCGCGCCAGGCGGGATCGAGGGCGGCGAAGTCGCGCTCCTGCCACGGTTCGATTCGCGGGCCGAAGCGCTCGTCGCCGTCCGGCTCGCGGCGGATCTCATATCGGAACACCGCCGGACAGTTCTTCATCGAGTTCAGAATCAAGCGCTCGCTGAGCTTCAGGCGACAGCGAGACATCCATCGAGCGGCACAACTGATCGAAGTCTTCAGGATCGAGCTTGTCGTAAACATCGTCGAGCGACTCGGAATCGGTGGTGGCGAGGTCGTCGCGGAACAACGAAGGCAGGCGGAACTTGAGATACGCCGACTGGGCCGTCACGCTCCCTTCGAGCGCGCCGCGGTAGAGCGCGACGACGACGTTGTGGGCGAGCGCGTCCTGCACCTCGCGGAGCATCGCCCGGAAGGCGGGATCGGCCTCGGCCGTCTCGGTGACCGCCGAGAGCGAGACGCCGACCTTGCGACAGGCGGCGGTGCGCGACGCCCCGCGGAGCAGCAGTTCGAGGATCGCATGGCGCTGTTCGGCGGTGAGGAGCTCGGGATGGAGACGGGGAACGGCGGGATCGGTTTCGGGATCGGCGTGGCGAGTCGCGGGTTCATCCGAATATCCCGCCCCCCGCCGGGGGCGGGCGTGGGAACTCGTCACTCGCAACTCGTCACTCGTCACTCCGTTGTTTCCGGTTGTCGACGATGTAGTAGACCGGCTGCGCGTGGCGGCTTTTTTCGTGCGTTTCTTTCGAGACGCGGGCTTGTCGTCGTTTCGTGCCATGATTCCTTCCGCGGCCGCCCCATAGGGCGGAGTGGGATTCGAGCGTGCGGGATGCGGTTCGCGAGACGCCGACCCGCACGAAGCCGGCTTTCTCGAAAAACGGGTTGATGCGCCCCATCTGGGCGAGGGCTTCGATCCAGTCGAACGGGCAGGCGCGGCAGCTCGCGCGGACGAACTTCGCCGCGATCCCCGCGCCGCGCCAGCTCGGATGCAGCACCACGCGGGAGAGCATCACCAGCTTGCGGTTCAGGGAGCGCAGCCCGGTGCGCGTCCAGCGGCCCGACATGCCGAAGTAGCGGTTGCGCTGCCTCAGCGAGATCGGCGGGGACTGGAACACGCAGATTCCGATCGGCGTTTCGCCGTGCCACAACAGCGTCACGAATCGCACGAGTCCGAGGCGATGGCTGCGGTAATGCCACCGAGCGAAGTACGGCCAGTCCGACTTGGCGCCGGTGGTGAGGTGGAGTTCGTCGAGGAGGCGGGGCATGGTTCGGGTGAGGTCCTCGCGATGGGGGCCGGGTGGGTGTGCGGCGCGCTCCCCTGCGCGAGCGGCTGCGCCGCTCGGCTCCGGGTCGCGGCTAACCGGATCGCGCCGTCGAGGGCGCATTGCACGTGCAGGTCGGGGACGAGGTCGTCGAGGATGTCGGCGTGCGTGGTCGCGAGCAGGAAGCCGATGCCGGTGCGGTCGGCGGCGCGGCGGATGTTCGCCGCGATGATCCGCGCGAGCGTGCGGTCGAGCGTGGCGGTGAATTCGTCGGCGACGATCCACTCCGGCCGCTGCGACAGGGCGAGCGCGAGACGGAAGCGGTAACGCTGCCCGTCGCTGAGTTCGGCCGGAGTGCGGAGCATCAGCCGCGCTTCGCCGAGACCGCATCGCGACAGCAGCCCCATCGCCTCGCCGGGAGGGAGGCCGAGCGACTCGACGAGAATCGACGGGCCGAGGTCGAGTGTGTCGATATCGAGCACAGCGGAGGGCTCGACGGGGTGGCTGGGGTCGATCCGCCGCGAGCGTGGAGCCATCTCATGCAAGTTCGCTCGGCGGATCGCCCCCAGCGATGAAGGGGCGGCTGGCGCATCGCTGGGGGCTTCGCTTCGCTTCGACCCCAGCCACCCCGCCGTGCGTTCCAGTTCCGCCGCGGCGGCGCGCATCAGCGAGGTCTTGCCGGAGCCGGATTCGCCGGTGAACAGCACGACGTCGCCCGGCTGGATCGGCAGTTCGAGATCCTCCGCGATCACGTGCCGGCCGGTCTCGAACCCGATGCCGAAATGATCCATCACGATCGACGCGGCGACCGAGGGACGTTTGGGGAGGAAGTGATGAGAGACGGTGAGGCGCATGGGGGGCGAGCCTCCCGCGTAAGCGGGGGGTGGTTGGAAGGCAGTAGGCAGTAGGCAGTAGGCAGACGGCAGTTCCACTGACAACTGACAACTGACAACTGACAACTGACAACTGACTATCCCGGCAGCTTCACGTGGATCGCGAGGTCGTGTTCGGTGAGGAGGGCGTCGAGCGCGGGGCGGACCGATTCCCAGTTTTCCGGGGGGACTTCCAGCGTCACGCGGACGTGCGTCGCTTCCCGTTCGGCGTCGTCGGTCGCGGGATCGTCGGCTGGTTCCATGAGGAGGGCGCGGACGTCGTCGTCGTCGAAGCCGGTCAGCGTGGCGTCGAAGTCGACCAGTTCATCGAGTTCGGCGACCAGGTCGGTGAGCTTGTCCATTTCCCAATCGCCGCCGACCTGCTGGTTGTTGAGCACCACGTTGAGCGCCTTCTCGCGCTCGAGCGACAGCGACACGACCGACACGTCGACCTCTTCGTCGCCGCGATGCTTGAGGATTTCGAGCCGTTGATGCCCGGAGACGACGTGGCCGGTGCGCTCGTTCCAGACGATCGGCTGCACGAGGTCGAACTCGGCGAGCGAGCGTTCGAGGCGGCGATAGCCGGGCATTCCCGGCTGAAGCACGATGCGGGGGTTGTAGGGGGCGGGCTGAAGTCGGTCGATCGGCAAGCGGCGGAGTTCGATCATGTCGCGGTCCCGGGGTTTCGAGGAGGAAGGGCTTTCGGAAGTTCGGCGGGGCGGCCGGTTCGTTTCATGCGAGGCGTCGGTGAAGTGGCGCCACTCGCCCGAGGGGAGGAATCGTTCGCGGAGGTCTTCGCCGAGTTGCCTGAGCGTCCGCAGCACGTGCCCCTTGGTGTGGCCGAACGCATGGCCGACCATTTCGAGGGGCCATCCGCATTCGACGCGGAGGGCGAACATCACGAGGGCCTTCCAACGGACGGGATCGTCGCCCGCGAAATTCACGCGGATGCGTTCCCAGAACTGGGTGGGTCCGGAGCGGGGGAGGAAGACGCGTTGGCGGTGTCGATCGACGACGGTCACTGACGGAGTCCTTTCCGGCGAATATCGAGGTGGGTTGGATTCGAAGGTCGAAGCGCGCCCCTCACCCGAGGGGGAGAAGGTTGCGCGAAATCGAAATTTCGTTCCGAAGCCATTGGGGCGACGGGAGTTCCGAAAGGTCGACAAGGTGTTCGAGGAGCGCTTCCGGCGAGCGGCGGACACCTGTCGCGCTCTGGTCGTGTGAGTCGCGGCGGCGATTCGCACGATCGCGGCTTTGTGAACGCACGCGCACTGTGGCTCAAGTGGCATCCGCGACGCAAGAGGAGTTCGCGAAAATTTCGTCGCTCCCCTCGGCTGACGATTTCCGCGGATTTCGTGGTGGCGTGGGCGGGGGAACCTGTTTAGATTGGGATGGACGGACGCCCCTTGGAATTCGCCTGTTGGTCTCGGGAATCACGCCATCCATGAGCGTCGCCTTCGAATCGCAAGTCGAGAACATCCCGGCGAAGCTCGATGCGCTCGCCGCGAACCTGTCCCGCGCGATCCTCGGGAAGCCCGAAGCGGTCGACGTGATGATCGTCGCGCTGCTCGCCGGCGGATCGGTGCTGATGGAGGACGTGCCGGGAGTGGGGAAGACGACGCTCGCGAAGGCGCTGGCGCAATCGATCGACGTCGATTTCCAGCGGGTGCAGTTCACGCCGGACCTGTTGCCTTCCGACATTCTGGGGTCGTCGATCTACAATCCGCAGGACGGGACGTTCCGGTTCCGTCGCGGGCCGATCTTCTGCAACGTGCTGCTGGCGGACGAAATCAACCGGGCCTCGCCGCGAACCCAGTCCGCCCTGCTCGAGGCGATGAGCGAGCTGCAGGCGACGGTCGAAGGGGTCCGGCACGAACTCCCCGCGCCGTTTCTGGTGCTGGCGACGCAGAACCCGGTCGAGTTCCACGGCACGTATCCGCTGCCCGAGGCGCAGCTCGACCGGTTCCTGGTGCAGCTCGACATCGGCTACCCCGACGCCGAGACCGAGGTCGGCATTCTGTACGCGCAGCTCACCGAGCATCCGCTCGAAGGGCTGGAGCCGGTCCTCTCGCACGAGGAGGTCGCGGCGCTGCAGCGGCTCGTGCGCGGCGTGACGGTCGATCCGAGCGTGTCGCGCTATCTGGTGGACGTGGTCCGCGCGACCCGGACCGATCCGCGGCTGAAGCTGGGCGTGAGCCCCCGGGGTTCGCTGATGCTGTTCCGCGCGGCGCAGGCGGCGGCGCTGCTCGCGGAGCGGGACTTCGTGCTCCCCGACGACGTGCAGAAGCTCGCGCCGTACGTGCTGCCGCATCGCGTGATCCTCACGTCGAAGGCGAAGTTCGGCAGCGAGACGAAGGGGCAGGTGATCGCGGAGACCCTGAAGCGAACGCCGGTGCCGGTGTAGGTTGGGTTGAGAGTCGAGGGTCGAGGGTCGAGAGTCGAGGCGACGTAGGGGCGGGTAGTATCTCATCCAGATTGAACTTGTGGGTTGCCCGTAGGATGGATTGGCAATCCGGCGGTGAGGTCGCAAGCGCCGCCGAAGGTCGATCGTTCTGCCAGTTCGCTTGCCGTTGGAAGGATTGCCAATCCGTCTTACAAGCCGCCAACCACCAAATTCAATCTGGACGACGCAGTAGGACGGATTCGTAATCCGTCGTGCCCGCTGGCTGGCGCCTGGTTCGCTCTTCCGGTGAGACACCGATGAACTCTTCGATCGAAGGATGACCCGCACCCGTACTTTGGCGGACGGAATACAATTCCGTCCTACGGCATCCGTCGTCGCTGGAAAAGTCCCACCCATGATTTCGAGCTTGACCCGATAACTACCACGGCTACCCGAACGCGTGCCGGGCGAAAGCGGAGCGCGCGACAGCGGGAACCATCCCATGAAAAAACGTCGTCGCGACCGCTGGCGGATGGGGAGCGCCTTGTGGCGGAGTTGGCGGTACGAGATCACGCCGGCGGGGAAGACGGTGGTGTTCGCCGGGCTGGTCGGGTCGGTGGGCATGATCTCCGTGCGGATCCCGATGTACATGGTCGGGGTGGGTCTGGGGGCGCTGTTCGTGGTGGCGATGTTCACCGCGTTCGTGTTCTGGCCGCGGGTCTCCGTCCGGGGCCGCTTTCCCGAAAAGACCCTGGCGGGCGAGCCGGTGACGGCGCAGTTCGTGGTGACGCCGACCTCGCGGTGGCCCGTGTTCGACCTGGGCCTGGGGTTCTTCGGGCTGCCGGCCGGCCTGCACGAAATCGAGAGCGACGTGACGGTGCGGCATCTGCCTCGGGGCGAGACGGCGTTGATGCCGGTGACGTTGCGGGCGGATCACCGGGGGATGTACGAGTTGCCTCCGCTGCGGGCCTTCACGACGTTCCCGTTCAATCTGTTTCGGGTGGGATTGAATCGGAGCGAGTTGGAACGGCTGCTGGTGCTGCCCGCGTTCGAGCCGCTGGGCCGGATCGACTTGCAGGTCCGGGCGCGGTACCAGCCGGGGGGAATCGTGCTCACGTCGAACGTCGGGGAGGCGCCGGAGTACATCGGGAACCGGGAGTACGTTCCGGGGGAACCGGCGCGGCGGCTCGACTTCCGCTCGTGGGCGCGGCTCGGCCGTCCGGTGGTCCGCGAGTACCAGGAAGAGTACTATTGTCGGATCGCGCTGATCCTCGACACGTGGACGGGAGACGCGAACCCCGCCGCACGAGAGAGCGGGAGCCGGACGTCGAAATCGGCGTCCTCCCCCTCTTCCCCGGCGGCGAACCGACGAAGATCATCGTGGCTGAACGCGATCCGCAAGGGCCCGCGGAAGCGCGCGGCGCGGGAGGCGTCGGAGCGGTTGGAGGGGGCGGTGAGCCTGGCGGCGTCGGTCGCCGACGCGCTGTGCAACGGGGAGTACATCATCGACTTGTTCGCGGCGGGACCGGAGCTGTACGTGTTCCGCTCGGGACGGCACACGGCGCACTTCGAGAACGTGCTGGAGATCCTCGCCGGCGTCGGCCATTGTCCGGAGGATCCGTTCGCCGCGGTGACGCCCGCCGTCGCGGACGAGTTGGGGAGCATTTCGGCGGCGGTGTGCATCTTTCTGGACTGGGACACGGCGCGGGCGCATCTCGTGCGGACGATCCTCGAGGCGGGGTGCAGCCTGCTGGTGGTCATCGTCCGCGACGGGCCGACGACCGAACCGTGCGCGCCCATCGACGGGGTGACGATTCAGCGGTTCACACCCGCGGAAGTCGCCGCGGGCGGGCTGGACTTGATCGGTGAATGAAGGCGACCGACACGACATGCGACTCGCGCACGACCATCCGACGGAATTCGGATCGCCGGCCGCCGCTCAGCGGCTGATGGGCTGGCTGCTGTTGTGCATCGAGGCGGCGGCGATGGCGCTGTTGTCCTGGTCGGTGACGTTTCCGCTGGCGATCGTCGTCGTCGCGCTGGTGGGCTGGCTGCTGTCGCCGCGGCTCCAACTCGGACGACGAACGGCGTTCTACCTGTTGATGGGAATGGCGCTCTGTTTCATGATCAAGGCGGCGATGTTTCCCCACGAGTTCCCGCGAAGGACGGTCTTCTTCGGGTCGACGGTGACGCACGCGATGGCGCAGTTCTTTCTCGCCTGGCAGGCCGCGCTGTTCTTCCTGGACGATCGCGATCGCCGGTTGCCGACGATGTTTCCCATGCTGGGCGCGGTCGGGCTGATGGCGATGGCGAACGTCATCGTCGGCGTGCCGCGGCAGAATGTGCTGCAGGGGCTGGTGATCGGTTACGTGCTGTTGTCGGGGGCGTACTTCATGGCGGGACGGCGTTCGCCGCCGGCGGGGGAACGCGGCAGCCGCGCGCGAACCGTCGCGCTGTGGACGGTGGCCGGGCTGGTGGGAACGGCGGCCTGGCTGGGGGCGTACGCGCTGAACCGGTTCGAAGGGGACATCGAGAACTTCCTCAATCACGTGCTGCTCGCGGCGGCGCCGCCGGAGTTCACGGGGTATTCCGGCACGGGGGAGTTCGGGAGCGTGGCCCACCGGAAGCATCACGGCGGGGAACGGATCGCCTTGCGGATCGTCAGTCCGGACGCGCCGGGCTATCTCCGCGGCCGCGCGTTCGACGTGTTTTCCCGCGGCCGATGGCGGACCCTCTCGCCCAGCGAGCGGCTGAAACCGCAGCCCGCCGCCCGGCAAGGGGGGCTGCCTCCCCTGTCGCCGGGAATGTCGATGTTCCAGCGCCGGCCGGCCCGCGCGATGGAATGGCGGACGCTGGCGATCTGGGCGGACGTGGGCGACGCCGAGGCCATCTTCGCCCCGTGGGGGACGACCCACGTTCAAGCGCCGGTGACGCAGGTGGTCGTCAACCGGCACGGCATCTTCGAGATCGACGGCGAAGCCGCGCCCGATTCCTACGTGGTGATCGGACCGCGAGGCCCGGTGCCCAACGATCCCGACGACGCTCCTTCCACCGAGTTCCTTGCCCCAGTTCCGCGGCGGTACGAGCGGCCCGAGAACCGCGTCGCGCGGTTCGCCGCGGAGTTGTTCGCGGGGACCGACGACCCGGCCGAGAAGGTCCGCCGGGTCGAGCGCCACTTCCTCGACAACTACCAGTATCGTCTGGGGATCAATCCGCCCCCGGACCGCGACGTGTTGGAATGGTTCATCATCGACCGGCCGCCGGCCCACTGCGAGTTCTTCGCCGCCGCGACGGCGACGCTGTTGCGTCTGGGGGGCGTGCATTGCCGCTACGTCACCGGGTTCGTCGCCCACGAGTGGAACGACTTCGGCGGCTATTGGGTGGCGCGGGACCGCGACGCGCACGCCTGGGTCGAGGCCTGGGTTCCGGGGCGAGGCTGGGTGACCGTGGAGTCGACTCCCGCCGAAGGGGTTCCCTCCGAAGCCGAGTCGGCGGGCCGTTTCGCGCGGTTTTGGGAATCGATTCGAGGACGACTGCGAATGGTCTGGAGCACGCTCGGCCGCGACGGGTTCCAAACGCTGCTCGCGCGCTCGTGGAGCAAGGTGATCGCGATGCCGGGATTGTTGTTGTCGTGCGCGCTGATCGGCAGCGCCTGGCTGGCCATTCGCGTCCGCCGCCGCAACCGGAAGGTCGCGCCCCGCGACCCGATCGTGCGGGCGATGCACCGCCTGCGGCGGCGGGTCGATCGCCGGCTGCGCCGCGCGGGCCTCGTCCGCGGCCGGGACGAGACGCTGCACCATTTCGCCGAGCGCATTCTCTCCGCCGCCGCCGCGGGGGACGACGGCCTCGCCGAGTCGCTGCGGACGGCGGCCCAGTGGTACCGCGAGTACGCGCGGGTCCGCTACCGCGGAAACATGGGGCCGGACTCGATCGCCGCGCTGGCGCGATCGCTGCCGGGGACGGAGAGAACGTAGCTCCGATGCGACGCGAGGCGCGACCGAAGTCCGTACGACGAAGATTCCGACCTCTGACCGCCGACTGCTCCCCCCGCTCACGCGGGAGGCTCGCTGCGATCCGCGACTGCCGACTGCCGACTGCCTCCTGCCGACTGCTTCCCGCCGTGCGACCGAACTACCTCCGCGTCTGGCTCACCTTCTTCCGCAACTCGCTGGTGCGGGAGATGGCGTTTCGCGGCAACTTCCTGATCACCGTGGTCACGCAGGCGTTCTGGTTCGCCGCGCAGGTGGTGCTGTTCGAGATCATCTACTCGAACGTGCGGTCGATCAACGACTGGTCGCGGGAGGAATACTTCGCGTTCATGGCGACGGGGATGCTGATCAACGCGGTCGTGCAGGCGTTCTTCATGCCGAACTGCGCGCACTTCAGCGAACTGATCCGCAAGGGGGATCTCGACTTCGCCCTCTTGAAGCCGATCGACACGCAGTTCCTAATCTCGTTCGAAAAAGTCGAAATAGCGATGCTCAATCAGGTGCTGCTGGCGGGAGGTTTGCTCGGCTATGCGCTGACCCGGCCGTCGATGAGCGCGCAGGTCGCGGAGATCGGCCCGGTCGACGTGGCGATGTACGTGCTGCTGCTCGCGATCGGCGTGGCGTTCTTCTACAGCCTGATGATCGCCCTGGCGAGCACGAGCATCTGGTTCGGCCGCAATCAGGGGCTGTACGATTTCTGGTTCTACGTCACCGTGTTCGCGCGGTATCCGCGGGACATTTACCGGGGATCGACGGCGGGGGAGGCTTTGTACTCCGTCTTCTCGTACGTCCTGCCGATCCTGCTCGTGGTGACCGTTCCGTCGCGCGTGCTGTTGCAGAAGACGCTCGAGCCGAACTGGGTGACGCTGGTGCTCGTCGCGTCGTCGCTCGCCGGACTCGTCATCTCGCGGGGGATCTTCCACTGGTCGCTGCGACATTACCGCAGCGCGAGCAGTTGACGCCGCGACCGGGAATCGCTCGACGAGGAGCGAGAATCATTTCTTCTCCTCTTCCCACTCCTCGAATTCCTCTTCTGCGAACCCCTCCTCGGTCTCGATCTCGGCGGTGGCGAACTCTTCGTCGCCGAAATCGCCCGCCCCGGCGACGGCGGATTCGTCCGCTTCGTCGGCCGTCACGGCGGCGAGTTCCTCGCCCTTTTCCTCCGGCTCTCCCGGCGCGCGGGGGCCGAACAACAGGATGCCCAAAGGCAGCACCGTCACGAAGGCGCTGATCGCCAGCACGATCCCGGCGAGCACCGTGACGGACGTGGGCATTTTGTTGAATCCGGAGACGATCGTCATCACCATCAGCGCGGCGAGAATGCCCCCGGGAATCGCCGCCACCAACGACGTCAGACACAGGCTCAGCTTGCTCACGGGAAGTCTCTCTTCGTGACGAACCCGGGACGGGAACGCGCGATCGACGAACCGCGCGACGGGAAGGAACCCTCCGCCGAATCCGCCGGAGGAAACCCTTGATCCATCGTATTCCGCCCGCCGCGTCGAACGCAAGACCGGACTTGATCGCCCTCGGCGTCGGCGCGTGCGACGCGGTTCGCGCGGCACGAACCCGCGCGTCGTGAGACTCGCCATTCTCTGTCGGTGGCGCGCGGAGTCCCCCTCTCCCCCGCAAAGAGATCGTCCGGCTTTCAAGTTATTGCGTGGATGGGGGCCGACCGCGGATGGCGGCATCCCGCGACCCAGACGCTCGCAGCATCCGGGCCGCTTCGTTTGCAAGGGGGGGGGGTGG
>JBBDNT010000155.1:0-23419 GCA_040877445.1 Planctomycetaceae bacterium | reverse complement strand
AACACGATCGCCTCGCGCACCTCGCCGCTGATCCGCGCCAGATCCTCGGCGATCTTCCGTTTCGATCCCTTGAGAACGAGCGTTTTCATCGAGTACCTTCGGGAAGGCGAGCGCACGACCGATAGAACGATTCCCATTGTCACGTCTCGCCCAGTGGGAAGCAACCGCATCGCAGCGCACGGCCGGCCCCCTCAGCGGTCCCACCCGCTCGGCCCCGCAACTCGTCTCCCGCCCGGACATCCACATCGGCTTCAACCCCACCTACGAACACGCCGCCCTGCCGGACACGGCCAGCGTGGTGGAGGCGGTGCGGTTGGTGATGGAGTAGGGTTGAGGGTTGAGAGTCGCGAGCGACGTGACTTCTCAATAACCCCGTGATTTCCGAGTGCGCAGCGTGTTGCCGTATCGGGGGCGGGACGGGAGGCGTGTGGGGTGGGTCAGGCTGCGGCGGCTTTGCGGCGGATCAGGTCTCCCAAGGGAGGGACTTCATGGCGATCTTGTATGCGATCCCGACGATGACGCCGGAAGGTCACGCCCAGTTTCCGGCAGGTCGTCTTCAGGCTGATGCCCGGCGAGCAAAGCAGGGCACCAGGTTTGCAGTTTCGGGCGGAGCACTTACAATCGATGTGCTTGCGAGCAGCCCCCCCACAGAGTGTCGACATGACTCGACGGGTGATCCTCATACTGGCCTGTGTGCTGGTGCTCGCTCTGGGTGTTGCCGCCCGAGACGCCGAGATCGACGAGCGTCCGTCGATGCCGGAGTTGCCGGCGCCGATCGTCCAGGAGTTGTTGCGCAGCTCTTGTCTGGATTGCCACACTGGCGGCGACGCCTCGGCTGATCTCGACCTGAAGCCGTTGGCCGCGGTCGCAGTCGCGCGGAATACCGACACCTGGGAGAAGGTCGTGCGGAAACTGCGCGCCCGCCAGATGCCTCCCGCCGATATGCCGCGACCGGAGGAGTCGACCTACGTCGAAGTGGTGAGTTCACTGGAGCGAGCGCTGGATGCAATTGCCGCCGATCATCCTCGTCCGGGCCGCACTGACACGTTCCGGCGGCTGACCCGCACCGAATACCAGAACGCCATCCGCGACTTGCTCGCGGTGGACGTCGATGTCACGACGCTGCTGCCGGCGGACGAGGCCAGTCACGGCTTCGACAATATCACGGTCGGCGAACTCTCGCCGACATTGGTGAATCGCTACATCTCCGCGGCGCAGAAGATCAGTCGCCTCGCAATCGGCCGACCGCAAAACGCTCCCGGCGGCGACACGTTCCGCCTCCGTCCGGACGTCACGCAGGAAGAGCGGATCGACGGACTTCCGCTCGGCACGCGCGGCGGAATCGTGATCCCGTATCATTTCCCGCGGGATGGCGAGTACGAGGTGCAGATTCGCCTGGCGAGGGACCGCAACGAGCACGTCGAGGGACTGGCGGAGCCGCACGAACTGGAGCTGTTGTTGGATTCCGAAAGCGTTCGATCCTTTACCGTCAGGCCGCCCCGCGGCAATGCGGCGGCGTCCGACGAGTACGGCAAACCGACTCACGACAACGTCGATCGGCACCTCGGGGCGAGGATTGCCGTCACAGCCGGTCCGCACCAGGTCGGTGTGGGATTTCTGAAGAACGGGTCGTCGCTGCTGGAAACCGCGCGGCAGCCGTTGAACGTCCATTTCAACATGTACCGTCATCCGCGCCTCGGGCCGGCGGTGTATCAGGTTTCGATCACCGGTCCGTTCGAGGCAAGCGGCCCCGGTGATACGGCCAGCCGGAAACGGATCTTCTTGCGCCAGCCAACCGCTCCTGAAGACGAAGAAGACTGCGCGCGGCAGATCCTCTCCACGCTGCTGCGCCGTGCCTGCCGGCAGCCGATCGACGAAAAAGACCTGGCCAAGCCGATGGCCTTGTACCGGGAAGCGCGGGCGGAGGGGGATTTCGAAGGCGGCATCGAAATGGCGCTCGGCGCCGTGCTGCTGAATCCGAAGTTCCTGTTTCGGATCGAGCGGGATCCTCCCGGAGTCGCGCCCGGCGCCGCGTACCGCGTCAGCGACTTCGAACTGGCCTCGCGCCTGTCGTTCTTCCTGTGGAGCAGCATCCCGGACGATGAGCTCCTCGATCTGGCCGAGCGCGGTCGGCTCGGCGATCCCGACGTGTTGGAACGGCAAACGCGGCGGATGCTGGCGGACGATCGATCGCGGGCGCTGACGACCAACTTCGCCGGACAGTGGCTGCACCTCCGCAATCTCGAATCGACGACGCCCGACGCGCGCCTCTTTCCCGACTTCGACGACAACCTCCGGCAGGCGTTCCGCGAGGAAACGGAACTGTTCTTCGGGAGCATCCTCCGCGAGGACCGCAGCGTGCTCGACTTGCTGAAGGCCGACTACACCTACCTCAACGAACGCCTCGCCAAACACTACGGCATACCGCACGTCCATGGCAGCCGATTCCGGCGCGTGGCGCTCGATGAGCACAGCCGCCGCGGCGGCCTATTGCGCCACGGCAGCATTTTGTCCGTGACTTCGTACGCCACCCGCACATCGCCGGTGATTCGCGGGAAGTGGATCCTGGAGAACATTCTGGGAACGCCGCCTCCGCCTCCGCCGGAGAACGTGCCGGCGCTCGAAGACAACACCGTCGCGGCGAATCTGTCGGTGCGCGAACGCCTGGCTCGGCACCGCGCCAATCCCGCCTGCGCGAGCTGCCACGACCTGATCGATCCCGTCGGGTTTTCACTGGAGAACTTCGACGCGGTCGGACGATGGCGGGAGTTGGAAGAAGGCCAGCCGGTGGACGCCTCCGGAAGTCTGCCGTTCGGCGATCCGTTCACCGGAGCCGGCGGACTCGAGCGGCGATTGCTCGATCGTCCCGAACTATTCGTGGGCACGATGGCCGAAAAACTGCTGACCTACGCGATCGGCCGCGGCATTGAACCGTACGACGCTCCGGCGATCCGCCGGATCGTGCGCGACGCGCAGGAGAACGACTTTCGCTTTTCGTCGCTCGTCTTGGGCATCGTCCAGAGCACTCCGTTCCAGATGAGAGCATCACGATGATCGTCACCAAGAAATCGCTGCCGCGGCGGACGTTTCTGCGCGGCGTGGGCGCGGCGCTCGCGCTGCCGCTGCTCGACGCGATGGTTCCCGCCATGACGGCGCTCGCGGACACGGCGGCGAGTCCGGCCCGGTTGCGCCGCCTGGGTTTCGTGTATATGCCGATGGGGTGCGACATCACGCGCTGGACTCCGCCCGGCGAGAATTCGCTGGACGAGCTGTCCCCCAGCCTCAGCCCGCTGGCATCGGTCCGGCAGCACGTCACGGCGATCTCGAACCTCGAATTGCAGAACGCCTACCCCGGAACGCACGCGACTTCCAACTCGGCGTTTCTCAGCGCCGCCACGGCCAAGCGCACCGAAAGCACCGACTACCACCTGGGGACCACCGTCGATCAGATCGCCGCGCAGCACATCGGCCGGGAGACGCAGCTGCCCTCCCTGGAACTGTCGATGGATTTGCTGTCGGTCGTCGGCCAGTGCGACAACGGTTACGCCTGCGTCTATCAGAACAATCTTTCGTGGTCGTCTCCCACGACCCCGCTTCCGGCGGAAGCCTATCCGCGAATCGTCTTCGAGACCCTGTTCGGCGAAGGGGGCGACCGGGCCGAGCGGAGCGCCGCGCTGAAGAAGCGGGCCAGCCTGCTCGACTCGCTCAACGACGAAATCAAGCGGCTCGAGAGGTCGCTCGGCCCGGACGATCGCAACATCGTCAACCGGTATCTGGCCAGCGTTCGCGAGGTCGAGCGGCGCATTCAGAAGGCCGAAGCCGATATGCGGGAAATCCCGCTCCCGGATCTGGACCGGCCCGCCGGTGTTCCACCCGCCTACGCGGACCACGCCCGGCTGATGTTCGACCTGCAGGTGCTGGCGCTGCAGGGGGACATCACCCGAGTGATCACGTTCCAACTGGCGCGGGAAGCCAGCAACCGCAGCTATCCGGAGGTCGGTGTCAGCGAGCCGCATCACCCGCTCACGCACCACGGCAACGATCCGGAGAAGATCGCCAAGGTCGCGAAAATCAATCGGTTCCACGTGTCGCTCTTCGCCGAGTTCCTCGAAAAGCTGCGGGCGACGCCGGAAGGCGCCGGCTCGCTGCTGGATCACGCGCTGTACCTGTACGGCAGCGGGATGGGGAACCCCAACGTTCACGACCATACGAACCTGCCGATTCTGGTCGCCGGCGGCGCCGCCGGCAATATGCGCGGCGGGCGGCATATCCGGTTCGAGCGCCCGACGCCGCTCGCCAATCTGCACCTCACGCTGTTGAACAAGGTCGGTGTCGAGCGCGCATCGTTCGCCGACAGCCAGGGTCAGGTGGACGAGTTGTTCGCACCGCTCGAAATGTAGAGGACGATCCGGCGCGCAAGGGTCGTTCGGGCGAAGTCCGGCCGCGGGGACGAAAACATGAGAAGTTCGTGGCTCATCCGGTTCGCAGTGCTCGCCTGCCTCGCGATCGCCGCCGCGTCCGTGGCGGAAGCCGAATCGCCGCTGGCCGACGCGCTCCAGCGGAACGACACTCCGGCCGCGCGGCGACTGATCGAGCAACGCGTTGACGTGAAAACGGCTCAGATCGACGGCATGACCCCGCTCCACTGGGCCGCTTACCACGACGATGCCGCGATGGCGAGACGATTGATCGTGGCCGGAGCGGACGCGCGGGCGAAGACGCGCCACGACGTCACGCCGCTTTCGATCGCTTGCCGGAACGGCAACGCCGAGATCGTCGAGTTGTTGCTCGCCGCCGGCGCCGATCCCAACGCCACGTTGCGCGGCGGCGAAACGGCCTTGATGACGGCGTCCCGGACAGGCCGCATCGGGCCGGTCGAGGCTCTGCTGGCGCGCGGCGCCGATGTCGACGCCAGGGAACGGAAGGGGCAGACGGCGCTCATGTGGGCGGCGGCCGAGGGGCATGCGGCCGTCGTCGATGCGCTGCTCGAGGCGGGAGCCGACTTCCGCACGCGGCTCGCCTCCGGATTCACTCCGTTTTTCTTCGCCGTCCGCGAAGGCCGCACCGAGGCCGCTCTCCGGCTGCTCGAGGCGGGAATCGACGTGAACGATCCGGTGCAGCCCGAAAAATCTTCCGGCAGCGGTCCGAAGCCGGGCACGAGCCCCTTGATCCTGGCCGTCGAGAACGGGCACTTCGAACTCGCGGCGGCGCTGCTGAAACCCGGCGCCGACCCGAACGCCAAGGGCTGCGGCTTCACCGCCCTGCACGCGATCACCTGGGTCCGCAAACCGATGCGCGGCGACGGCGACCCTTCGCCGATCGGGTCGGGCAACTTGAGCAGTCTGGAGTTCGTCCGCAAGCTCGTGGCGCACGGCGCCGACGTGAATTCGCGCCACACCCGGAAATACGCGGAAGGCAGCCACCTGAATCGCACGGATGCAACTCCGTTCGTGCTGGCCGCCGAAGCCGGCGACGTGCCGCTCATGCGACTGCTGTTGGAGCTTGGCGCCGATCCGCAACTGCCGAACGCGGACAGCAGCACCCCGCTGCTGGCGGCCGCTGGCGTGGGAGTGCTTGGCAACGGCGACGAATCCGCGGGAACTGAAGAGGAAGCCATCCAAGCCATCAGTCTGCTGCTCGAACTTGGAGCCGACATCAATGCAGGCGACGATGACGGCAATTCGGCCATGCACGGCGCGGCCTACCAGAGCCGGGCCAAACTGGTGGCCTTTCTCGCCGAAAAGGGAGCGGACGTCGACGTCTGGAATCGCAGGAACAAGCGCGGATGGACGCCGCTGCTGATCGCCGAAGGTCACCGCCCCGGCAACTTTCGGCCCTCACCAGAAACGATCGTCGCAATTCAGCGGGCGATGCGCGCATCTGGAGTAGAACCTCCCACCACGCAAACGCCGAGCACGATTCTCCCCTGACTACCGGCGATCACGAAAACCGCGTCACGCCGGGCTTCGCCATCGCGCCGTACTTCGCTTCGGGCAGCGGGACGTTCCAGTCGTAGGCGGGCGGGGAGAGATCCTCGCTGGAGTTCAACGCCTGCTCCCAGGTGATCTTCTGCCCGGTGTAGCAGGCCATGCGGCCCATGATCGCCAGCAGCGTGCTCTTCGCCTGGTAGTCGCTGTTGCTGACCGCCTTGCCGTCGCGGATGCTCGCCATCAGCACGTCGTGCTCGACCTGCCCGCCCTGCTTGTGGTTTCCTTCGTCGACCCACTTCTCGCCGCCGGCTTCGATCCACTTCCCGTTCCGCCGCTGCGACAGCCGGGCGATTCCCTTCGAGCCGAGGACGTCGGCCGAGATGTCGTTGAAGCAGCCGGGCATCTGCCGGCAGTTGGCGATCAGCCGGGCGCCGTCCTCGTACTCGTGAACGACGGAGAAGTGGTCGTAAATGTTGCCGTACTCCGCGCCGGAATACACCTGCCGGCCGCCCAGTCCGTAGGCGACGACGGGGTACTTGTCCCCCATGACCCACGAGCAGAGGTCGAGGAAGTGGACGTGCTGCTCGACGTTGAAGTCCCCCGAGAGCCATGTGAAGTTGTACCAGTTGCGCATGTGGTAGATCATGTCGGTCCAATCGGGCTGGCGGGGCTTGACCCAGCGTCCGGTGCGCCAGTCGTTCGCCTGCAACATGCGGATGTCGCCCACGGCGCCGTCGTGCAGCCGCTTGACGGCGTCCTGCATCCCCCCGTCGTAACGCAGCGCCAGCCCGGAGACGACGGAGAGGTTCTTCTTCTTCGCCTCCTCGCCGACCTGCAGCGCCAGCCGGACGCCGGGGGCATCCACCGCGACCGGCTTCTCGGCGAAGACGTGCACGCCGGCATCGACCGCGGCCTTCATGTGCAGCGGGCGGAACTGCGGCGGCGTGGCGAGCAGCACCACGTCGAGTCCCGTGTCGAGCACCTGCTTGTAGGCGTCGAAGCCGACGAACCGCCGCTCTGCGGGAACGTCGAGCTTGCTGGCGATCTCGCTGTTCTCGAGCGACTTGAGGCTCAGTTCCAGCCGGTCGTCGAATGCGTCTCCCATCGCGATCAGCTTGATGTTGCGATCGGCGAGCAACGCCTGCCGCGCCGCGCCGGTCCCGCGGCCGCCGCAGCCGACGAGGCCGACCTTGATCGTATCGTCTCCGGCGGCGAACGCGGCGGCGGAGACGGAGCGGGTGATGCCGAGGCTTGCCAGCGAGCCGGCGAGCAATCCCCCGGTCAAAGCCGTGCCCGCGGAAGTCTTCAGGAACTCGCGGCGCGTGGCGGCGGCGTTCGACGCGGTGCGGTCGTGTCCGGTCGTGGTCATGGTTCGGTTCCTTTCGGGGGATGGCAGTCGGCAGTCGGCAGTCGGCAGTCGGCAGTCGATGGCGCGGACTCGTCACTCGTCACTCGTCACTTCGCGTCGGCTTCGTGAAGCGGTCTTCTTCGGCGACCGGTTTCACCTCGAAGTTGCGGAAGAACACCTCGTACTTTTCGTTCTGCAGCAGGATGTATCCCGACGACGGATGCACGTCGTACAACTGCATGACGGCGTGGCCGTTGACTTTCAGGGTGACGGTGTCCTGCCAGCAGATCGCCTCGACTTTGGTCCATTCGCCGTAGGGGCTGGCGACGTCGAACCGGCCCTGCGTGTCGATCTGGTTCTTGAACTCGGGGTCGTGCTTCGACCACCAGAACTGCCGGCCGGAATACTTGAGCGGCTCTCCCTCGGCCGGGTTCCAACGCGGATAGCGGTCGTCGCCGACCTTCATGATGCCGGTGAAGGTGGTGCGGATGGGGTCGCCGTTCTTGTCGCGGCCGCCGACGCCGATGGCGTCCGCCTCGCGCCCCTGCGCGAGCTGGCACTCGACGGAGGCCATGAACTTCCCGCCGGCGCCGCCATCGATGCCGCTGCCGTTGAGCAGCAGCCCGGAATTGCGCACCAGGCCGGAGGTATTCGTGCGGTGCTCGCCCCACTTGTATTCGACGCCGACGTGGTAGTTCTTGAACCGCTGATTGGTGCGGACGTAGCCGTCCTGCTCGCCGCGAATGTGAATCGTCCCGTCGGTGACGCGGTACAGTTCCGGCGGCGAATCGTAGCCGTGCTCGGAGTGCCACGCGGTCAGGCCGGTGAAGTCCTTGCCGTTGAACAGGACGATCCGCTCGGTCGGCTCGATCGGCTCGGAATCGTCCTGGGCGGCCTTGTTCCGCTCGATCGGGGGGAGCTTGGGGTTCGCTTCCTGTGCCGCGAGAGAACCGGCCCACGGCGAGGCGAACACGAATGCGGCAGTCGCGGCGACGGTGACTCGGACAAGCATGGCGTCTCCTTCGGATCGATGCGATGCGACGGCCCCGGTCGGACGCTCCACGATAACATCGCCCTCCCCCGGGAGTCAAAACCGCGAGGACTCGGCGACCCGGCGATGAGGGCGGCGACGAATTCGGTCCACCTTCCTCTTGACGGATTTCCGTCATTCTGCGAGAAGGCCGCCCTTCTCTCTCGATTCTTCTCTCCCATTCCATTTCGAGCGGCGTCCGGACCATTCGGTCTCTTCGTCGCGGCACGCCTCCACCGGTCCGAACGGGGATGTGACGATGCTACGCATGGCGATTGCCTGGGCGTTGAGCGGCTGGTTCCTGTCGCTGGGGGCCGGTTGCGCCCATCTACTCGAAACGCGGTCGATCGCGCAGTTCACCGAGGAACTGGGGCGCGGGGATCTGGAGGGGCTGAGATCCTCCACGTCGGCCGATTTCGAACGGAAGGCGCTTCGCGATCCCGACGCCATCGAAGACCTGCGGATCCTCAAGCTGCCCACTGAAAAGCCGACCGTGGTCCGCGTCAAGGACTCGCAGGACTCGTCCGACGAAGCAGACAAGGTCGTCACCGAGAAGCTGGTCGAAGTCGAAGTGGGCGAGTCGGGCCGCAAGCTGCTGTACAAGCTCGTGCGCGAAGCGAACGGCGGGCGGTGGGTCGTCGACGACATCTACGTCCGCCAAAAGCATGACGGCGTGACCGCCACCCGTTCCGTCACCGAGCAGATGGACCTGCTGCTGACGGTCCGCGATTTCCTGCGGGCCTGGGGAGACGGATCGCGGAACGACGTGCTCGGCGTCGCGACGCAGGAATTCGGCCAGACCCTGGGCGAGTTGCCGCCGCCGTATCTGGCGTCGTTCACCCGGCGGATCATCGGCGAAGCGGCGGAGCGGAAATCGAAGCCGCAGGCGACGGTCGATCACGACTCGGCCGAAGTCTCGATTCCGCGGGCGGGAGGCAAGCTCGTCGTCTCCTGCCGACTGGTGGGGGGGCAGTGGAAGATCTCCGACGTCGCGGTCGACAGCCGGACTTCTTCGGAACGGCTTCCCTCGGCGCGCGGACAAGCCGAGGCGCTGCTTGCGGCGGTTCGCTTTCTCGACGCCTATTCCGCCGCCGACAAGACCACCCTCGACCAGACGTGCGCGCCGCATCTCTCCAGTTGCCTGAAACTGGCGGACATGGGCCGGTTCCCCTTGCCGAACTCGCGGGAAGCGCTGCCGCGGCACGAAATCCGCGTCATTGGTCCCAAGGCGGAATTCGAGGTGCCGGGCAAAACGCAAATCCTCAAAGTGCAACTCGAGCGGCCGCTGCTCGATGGCGGGGGCCTCGACGACAACGTCGCCGTCGAACGCGGCCCCTATCGTGTGCAATCCGTCACGCTGTACCAGATCGACGGTTCCCAGGAGCGGCGGCTGTCGGCGGTGCTGACGGCCGAGCCGATCATGGAGATCTTCGCGCAGGCCTTCGCCCAGCGCGACCTCGAATTCCTGCGGAAGGTCTCGACGCTCGACTTCCGCGAGCGACTGTGGGACCGGATCGGCGCCGCGGCCCTCGAGGATTCGGCGTTCGACGTGATCGATCCGTCGCCGCCGCAGATCTTGAACACGAGCTACCGCGGCGCGGTGACGGAGATCACGGTGACGCAGGGAGGACGGCCGCTGAGCTACGTCCTGCAAGACGTGGCGGGAGAATGGTGCGTGGACGACGTGCTGGTTCCCGCGGTCGGCCGGCCGGAATCGCTGAAGCGGACGATGGAGATCCTGTTGCCCATCCGGGCCTACGCGGCGGGGATGTCCTCCAATGATCTCCAGCGATTGCAACGCGGGTCGTCCGACGACTTCAACCGGCTGGTGTGGGGACAGATTCGGCAAGTGCCGGACGCCGCCGCGATCGCCGTCGCGCCGTTGATGCTGCCCCTGGCGCGGATCGAGCCGAAGAGCGAAACGGAAACGCTCGTCGTGCTGGGAGACGACCGTCACGGCGCGCGGGTCATGCTCGTCAAGGAGCGCGGGCTGTCCGTCGTGGACGACATCGAGTTGCTGTCCGAAGGACGGCCGATCGCATTGAAGGGCCGGCTGCGACAGGATCTGGCCGAGCGGATGCTGGCCGCCTCGCGTCCCGAGTCGCCGCGTCGCGGTTCGGCCGGCGATCGCGAGGAGGGGATCGCCGCCGGTCCGGTTCATCAACGTCCGATTTCCACCGACGCGCGAGCCGCCGCGAACGACGTGCTGTGGGGCGGGGAACGATACGACGATTCACGACTTCACGACCTGCGGTCGGACGATTTGCCGGCGATAGAAATCCCGTCCGCGGCGGATGAGCCGACGCGCGTCGGCCAACTTCCCAGCGTGGAACTCGACGACGAACTGGGGGATCTGCCGCTGCGGTGAAGCGGCGCGGGAAGAATCAAATCGGTCGCACACGCGACTGCTGGGCTAAGTTGTTCAACGCCTTCGGCGTAAGAGCCTTGCGCCCCGAGGCCGTAGCAACCGAACTTTGGAACTATCTCATCCAGATTGAACTTGTGGGTTGCCCGTAGGATGGATTGGCAATCCGGCGGTGAGGTCTCAAACGCCGCCGAAGGTCGATCGTTCTGCCTGTTCGCTTGCCGATGGAAGGATTGCCAATCCGTCTTGCAGGCCGCCAACCACTAAATTCAATCTGGACGACGCACTACTGAAATTCGATCTGGACGACGTACTACCCGCCACTCGTCACTCGCCACTCGTCACTCCTTCCCCTTCGCCCATGAAATTCTTCGCCGGATGTTTCCTGTCGGCCGTGCTGGGCGCAACGTGCTGCCAGTATCTCGGAAGCGGCCGTTCGTGGGACGCCGCCTTCGCTCAGGAGCGAGGCGGCTTCGCGCCGAGTGCCGCGGAGCGGATCGAGCGGATCGGCCCTTCCCCCAATAGCGCGCCGCGACTTCCCGGCCCCGCGTTCGCGCCGCCGCCGGGACCGACGGCCCATCTGTTCGACGGCACGGGGCTGACTCCCGAGGAAGCGATCAACGTCGCCGTCTACGAGCGGGCCAACAAGGGCGTGGTCAACATCACCACCCGCAGCACCCGCGTCGAGGGATTCTTCCTGTTGGAGCAAAGCTCCGAAGGGAGCGGCTCGGGGGCCGTCATCGACCGGGCGGGGCACGTCGTCACCAACCTGCACGTCGTCGAGGGGGCCGACCAGGTGATGGTCACACTGTTCGACGGCAAGTCCCACGAGGCGACGCCCGTCGGCGCGGACCCCGTCAACGACATCGCCGTCCTCAGGATCGACGCCCCCGCCGACTCCCTGCATCCCATCCAACTGGGAGACTCCAGCCGCCTCAAAGTCGGCATGCGCGTGTTCGCGATCGGCAATCCGTTCGGACTCGAACGGACGATGACCACCGGCATCGTCTCCAGCCTCAACCGATCGCTGAAAGTGCGCGGCAACCGCACCGTGCGGCAGATCATTCAGATCGACGCGGCGGTCAATCCCGGCAACTCGGGGGGACCGCTGCTCGACGCGCACGGCACGCTCATCGGTTTGAACACCGCCATTGCCAGCCGCACCGGGCAAAGCGCCGGCGTGGGCTTCGCAATTCCGTCGAATCTGTTGCGGCGCGTGGTTCCGCAACTCGTGCGGCACGGCCGCGTCATTCGTCCGGAAATCGGAATCCAGCGGGTCTACGAGACGGAACGCGGCCTCCTGGTGGCGACGGTCACTCCCGAAGGCCCGGCCGCGGAAGCCGGGCTTCGCGGGCCGCGCACCGTTCGCCAGCAGCGCGGACTGTTCGTGTTCGATCGGGTCGATCGCAGCGCCGCCGATCTGATCGTGGGGGTGGACGGCGAGCCGGTGAAGACGGCCGACGATTTTCTGGGATACATCGAAAGCAAACAGCCGGGCGATCAGGTCGTGCTGACGGTGATCCGAGACGAGGAGCGGATCGAGGTTCCGGTCCGACTCGGCGACGGCCGCCCCGAACAGGAGGCGGCGGCGCGCCCCCGCTGACGACCGGCCGCCCATCGAGCACCATCACGAATGAACCGACATCCTCGCACGGCTCGCGGGACGCGAACCTTCGCGGCCTGCGTCGCACTCTGCCTCTTGTCGCGCGCGTCGCTCGCCGACGACCACCGGGACGCCGCGCCCCCGATTCGCCTGCGGGTGGAGTGGACCACCGACGCCCCCATCGCGGCGAGCGGCCTGTTCGAGATCACCCGCGGACAGCTCGACGAACCCGTCTCGTTGGGCGCCGAGGCAAACGACCCCGGCAGCGTCTGGACCGACGGCGAAGCGGTCTGGATCCATCGCCGCACTCCGCGCACGACCGACGGCTGCGACTTCGACGTTCATTCCCCGGCCGACGCGACCCTCGGCATCACGCTCAAGGGGGGTGGAACGATTCCATTCGACGTGCGGCACGAGGTCCGGCTCGCCGAGATCCTCGCCGATGACGCCGCGGTGAATCTGAACGGCGAAAACGGACGGCTGATCGTCCGCCGCGCGCCGGGAGATCGCATCCGCGTGGCGATCGATCGGCAGCACCTCGTGTTCGATCCCGGCGAGACGTTCACCGCCGTCGCGTCCGTCGCGGCGCGCGACATCGATCCGCGAGAACCGGCCGGACGATTGCACTGGCGTCTGGCGGTCGCCCGCGGCGGCGATGAACTCGCGAGCGGAGTGATCCAGCTCGAAAGGGCGCATTCCGAAGTCGCTCGCCCGCGCGAACCGTCGGCTTCGCCGATGATGGGCGCGCTGACGGCCCCCCTGTCGATCGACTTGCCGCGCCAAGAGGGCGTCTATGACGTGACGTTCGAGGTCGTCGGGAGATCGGGGACAGCGGCCCGCAGGTCGGTGCAGGTCGTCGTCGCGTCGCGCGAGAAGTCGAAGCCGAGCGAGCCGGTCGCTCCGCGCGGGCCGGGCCGGGAACAGGTCGTCGATTCGTTCGATCCCGCGGTCGCCCTCGAGCGGCGGGTGGCGCCGCGCGCCGCGCTGCGGTTGATCGGCGAATCGCGGGAACACTCGCCGCGGTGGAAATCGATCGAGGCGGCGCGTTCCGATGCGGTGCGGTTCCCGGACACCGACGAGCCGGCGGACTGGCTGGCGTATCGCTTGCGCGTCGAACGGCCGGGCGAACCGCATCGGCTTGCGATCGCCTTTCCGCGCCAGGCGGCACGGCGGATCGGAGTGAGCATTCTGGAGCCGAACGCGGCCGGGCGACTCATGCCGGTCAGCCTCGACACCGGGTTGTCGATCGCCGCGGATTCGCTGTCCGCCGGCGACGGGAACGTCGGAGCTTCCGACGGAACCAAAGAGGCGGCGTTCGTGCGGCACGAGTTCGTCTTCTGGCCGCGCGTCGGCGAGCCGATCGTCCTGGTGTACGAGTTGGACGGCCGGACGCCGGTCTTGGTCGATCGCATCGAAGTCCGCGAAGCGTCGCTGGCGCGGCGGCCGGACGAGCGACTCGATGCGCCGGTGGCGAATCAGCGTCTGGTCGGCGCGTATCTGCGATCCCCGTTTCTCGCCGCGAACTTCGGAGCGACGGAGAGTCTCGACGAAACGACCGGACGCAGCCTTCACGATTGGGTCACTTTCCAATCCGCCGCGGAGCGCCTGGCGGCATCACTGCACGAAGCGGGTCACAACTCCCTGCTGCTCGGCGTGCTTTCCGAGGGCGGGACCGTCCATCCCAGCCGATTGCTGCACCCCACGACGCGCCACGACAGCGGGATCCACTTCTCCACCGGACAGGATCCGCTACGGAAGGACGTGCTCGAACTGTTGTTCCGCACGTTCGACCGGGAAGGACTGGCGCTCGTGCCGGAGTTGCAGTTCTCCACCCCGCTGCCGGCGCTCGAGCGGGCGATCGTGACGCGCGGAGGGGAGTCGGCGGGCATCGAACTGATCGGCAAGGACGGTCGAAGCTGGCGCGAGTCGCGCGGAGCCGTCGGCGGTCTGGCGCCGTACTACAATCCGCTGGATCCCGCCGTGCAGCGGGCGGCGCTCGACGTCGTGGACGAGTTGCTCGAGCGTTATCGCGATCATCCGTCCTTCCGCGGATTGGCGATCGAGTCGAGCAGCGGCGGCTGGATGCAACTTCCCGGACTCGATTGGGGATACGACGACCGCACCATCGCCCGCTTCGAGGAGCAAACCGGAGTTCGCGTGCCCACCGCTGAAGGAAATGATCGCTTCGCCGCGCGGCATGCCTTCCTCACGGACAAGGGGCGTCCCGAATGGGTTCGCTGGAGGTGCGCGCAGCTCGCCGACTTCCACCGCCGGATCGCGAGCCGCGTGATGAGCGCGCTGCCTCACGGGCACTACATCCTCTCCGCGAGCCGAGTCCTGCACGGAGAGAATCCCGACGAGCGGCTTCACGACGCCTTGGTGTCCGGCGCGAAGCTGCGGGATCTGCTCGCCCACAAGGGGATCGATTTCAGCCTGTATCGCGACATCGACCGCCTCATTCTCCTGCGCCCGGTCGTGCAGGACGGCGCCGCCTCGCCGCGACGAAACGCGCTCGATCGCACCATCAACGACAGTCCCGATTTCGATCGTGAGTTCGCCGGTTGCGTCACCGGCAGCTTGTTTCTCCATCTCCCGCACGAACGACGCCTCGCGGAGTTCGACGACGTCTCCCCCTGGCAACCCGCATTCACCCGACTGGCCGCGCACGTCCTTCCCGCCGGCGCCGAGAACCGGCGACGCTTCACCCATGCGCTGGCGGCCTACGACTCGCGGGCGTGTTTCGACGGCGGCCGGATGCTCCCGCGCGGCCAGCAAGAGCCGCTGCGCGACACGCTCGTCGCGCTGCGTCGCTTGCCGCCGGTTTCGTTTCACCAGCTCGCCGGAAGTCGCACGCAGCCGGCGGTCATCCGCTTCGCGCGACACGGCGGGAAGACGTATTTCCACGTGGCGAACGATTCGCCCTGGCCGATCGAAGTCTCGCTCAAGCTGTCGACGCAGGCCGGCGAAACGTTCCGCTCGTTGAAGGACGACGCGCCGTTGCCGGTAACTAACGAAGGAGATCCTCGACTCGGGACCGCCCGCGTGCAGGTGCGATCGTGGGACATCGAGGCGTTCGCGATCGACGACCCGGCCGCCCGCGTGGACGAGGCGTCCGTGGCCGTTCCCGCGCAGGCGCTGGCCGCGCTCGAAGAGCGAATCCGCCTGTTCGACGAACGGCTGGCGGGAACGAATTCGCGCGGTTCACCCGTCGCCGTGACCTTGACCAATCCCGGATTCGAGGCGCCTCGCGGCGAGTCGCCGGGATTGCCCGGTTGGGAGTTCCCGTCGGCGCGGGAAGGGTCGCATTCGCTTGATGAAACGACCCGCCATTCCGGCGAGGCGTCGCTGCGGTTGACTTCGGATGCGGCCGCGACCGCCGTCGTCACGGCCGAACTGCCGCTGGCGAGCGGTCGCGTCGCGATTTGGGGAGTCTGGCTGCGGGCGGATCGCGAGACGCTCCCCGTGCGTCTGGCGTTTCTCGCGAACGACGCGGGGCGGCCGATCGTCCGCCATGCCGAAGTCCAGGCCGGTCCCGAGTGGCGGCGTTACCGCCTCCGCGTGGAAGACCGCCCGCCGCTGGCGTCGTCCGCGGTCCGGTTCGGCATCGAACTCCGCGGCCCCGGAACGCTCTGGGTCGACGACGCCGATCTCGAACTGTTCTCCCGCGACGGCAACGACGTGCGTCAACTCACCAAGACGCTCTCCGCCGTCAAGCTCGCCTGGAACGAGCGCCGCCACGCCGACTGCCGGAGATTGCTGGATGGCTATTGGGGCCGGGTTCTGTTCTTCGACTGATCAGCGCTTGCGAGGAACAGGCGGCCGCGAATCCGCTGGCGCAGCGCAGTTGCTCGCGCGACAGCGCAGCGATTGCTACCACTACATCGTCAACCTTGATCAGCCTTCAACCTTGATCTTGTGGGTCGACCGTAGGATGGATTGGCCATGACACGGTGAGGTCGCCCGGTGCGCGGAGGCCGACACGCCAGTGAGTCTTGATCGCATGGGTGCCGCCAATCCGTCTTACCACGGCTTCAACCGCCAAGTTCAAGCCTGAAGCGGTAGTAGGACGGAATTTCATTCCGTCGTGCCCGCCCGCTTCCGAATTTGCGGTCGAAGTTTCCGTGGTGGGCCGACGTGCCTCGGACGGACCGGCAGTCCGTCCTACGGCGGCTTCGCCCCACAAGTTCGAACTTGAACGCGTACTACGGAAACGATGATCACGGCGAAGGACGGACCGCCGCAGGGGCGAGACGTCGCAATTCCGCGGCGAGGGCGTGCTCGCGCTCCTGCTCGCCGCGGGCACGGGCATGTCGCCGCTGCGCGATCAGGAACTTCACCCGGCGATGAGCGCGTGCCACGAGAGCGAGGTCCGCCGCGCAGCGCCGGCATTGATCGCGCAACGTCTGCCGCGCCCGGCACGCGGGACAACGGAACGAGGGAGCATCGGCCGCCGGGTCATCGGACATAGAACAGGATATCGTCCAGTTCCTCGCACAGGCTGGCCACCGCGGAGCGATCGCCGACGGCCATCGCTTGCTCGAGGTTCTCGGTCAGCGACCGGAGATCCTCGGCATCCTCCTCCGCGACCGACGCTTTCAAGGATTTCGCCTTGTCGAGGAGCCTGGCGGCCTCCGGGAAGGCCGCCTCGCCGGCCGCGACATCGTTCCCGTTCGACGAGTCTCGCCGCGACGATTCGTGATCGCTCTGTTCGGCCCACTGCCGTCTGGACGGGAGGTCGTCGTCTTCCAGCAACTCGTCGGAGGCATCGAACATGGCGCCCAGGCGGGCCTCGGCGCGGTCGCGGTCGTCGGCCTGGAATTGGCTGAGGGCGTTGTCGATCGTCAGTTCCTTGCTGATGCCGGTCGCGGGTTGACTCGCGGCGACGATCAGGGTGCCATCCAGGGTGAGGTCGAACCGCACGACGACTTTGCTGCGTTCGCCGCCGCCGGATTCGAGGTCGAGCCGGAATTTTCCGATCGACCGGTTGCGGTGGACCTCGGCGTACTCGCCTTGCAGGACGTGGATCTCCACGATTTTCTGCTCGTCGTGCATCGTCGAGTACGCTTGCTCGTATCGGGCGGGAAGCGGGCTGTTTCGATGAATGATCGGCGAGAACACCAGGTTCGGCCCCCGGAACGACATGTCTTCGATGGCCTCGATTCCCAACGTGTGGCCCGTCACGTCGACGAGCACCGGTCCCACCGACCGGCCGTCGAACATCGCCGCTTGCACGGCCGCTCCCAGGGCGACCGCCAGGTCGGGGTCGACCGCGCGGCTGGGTTCGCGGAGGAACTCCTCGCGGAGACGTCGCTCGACCAGCGGGATGCGCGTGGAACCCCCCACCAGCACCAGATCGTCGAGGTGATGGATGGTCAACGCCGCGTCGCGCAGCGCCTCGTCGACGCAGGCGATCGTGCGCTCGACGAACGGCTCGATGAGTTCCTCGAATTCGCCGCGCGTGAGCATCACGTTCAGGTTCAGCGGCCGGCCCTCTTTCTCCGCGATGAACTCTTCGGCGATTCGCACGGTCTCTTCGACGGAGAGTCGCCGCTTCGCTCCTTCGCACGCCTGCAACAGGCGATACCGCGTCGAGGCGTTCTCGCGCAAGTCGACCTGATGCTCCTCCTGGAACGAATCGGCGACGTGATTCAGCAAGGCCAGGTCGAGATCGTCGCCGCCCAGTTGCGTGTCCCCCTTGCTGCTGAGCACTTCGACGACGCCGGCCTCCATGCGGACGATCGAGACGTCGAACGTCCCGCCGCCGAAGTCGTAGACCAGAATCTGCTTGCGGTCGTGCGAACCGGCGTGATAGACGAGCGTGGCCGCGGTCGGCTCGTTGATGATCCGCTCGACCGTCAAGCCGGCCAGTTCGCCCGCCTCGCGCGTCGCCTGCCGCTGGTTCTCGTCGAAGAACGCGGGGACCGTGACGACCGCCCGGCTCACGGGCTGCCCCAGCGCGCGGCTGGCCCGGTCCCGCAGCCGACGGAGAATCATCGCGCTGATTTCCGGCGGCGTGAAGGTTTGATCGCCGAGCGAGACGGGGTTCATCGTCCCCATCCGTCGCTTGATCGACGCCACCGTCCGGTCGGGAAACGCGGCCAATTGATTGCGGGCCACGACCCCCGTCACCAATTGCCCCGCCGGATTGAGGCCGACGACGGAGGGAAGCAGCTTCTCGCCGTCTTCGTCGAGCACGCGGGGCTGGCCGTCGATGATCGCGGCGACCACGCTGTTGGTGGTTCCCAGGTCGATGCCGACGATGGGGCCTTCCGAGTTGGCCATGATCTCCCTCTTGCTTCGAATGGTTGGTTGGCGGGATGGGTCCGAATCGTTCTGAACGCGGCCGTAGCTTACTCGATGTTTCCCGGCGAATCATCCCCCGGCGACCGCGGGGCCGCCACGCGGACATCCGCGAATCGCAGCAGTCGGCCATGCCAGCGATAGCATGGCGACAGTTGCTCCGCGACATGGCCGGGCGGGAATCGCGGCGATTCGACGGTTCCGATCGCGTTCATCGTATTCGCGTCGAATGGTCGTCCGAGAGCCTCGAATCGCTCGATGTGAAGTTCCTTCATCGATCGGCGGAGCCGCGCGAGAACGAGGTTCAAGCCTTCGATCGCGGGATCGCCCGCCGTCCGATCGCGCGCTTCGAGGCGTTCGGCCACGAACGTCAGCAGCGGGCGGGCGAACCACCGGGCCACCGCGCTCAAGCTCTCGAAGTACCGCCGGATCGCGGTCGTTTCGGCGTCCGCGCCACGTTTGCGAATCGCTTCCGAGCGCACGGCGGCTTCGATCGAGCGCGTGAGTTGATGATCGACGTCGACGATCAGTTCGGCGAGTTTGCGGGATTCGTCGGTGCTGCTCTCGGCGGCGTGGGCGAGAAGCCGCGCCTCCAGCCCCTGGATCGCACTCGCCGCGGCCTGGACCGATTCGGCTGCCGCGCGGCTCTCCCGGGTTTGACCACGCCACTCGTGGCGCATCGCGGTGAACGCCTCGATGACGTCGACGAGACCGAATTCCGGCGGCGCGTCTTCACCAAGCGACGTGTCCTCGGGTGTGCCGACATCGCATGCGGAGTCATTCATGGGGGGCTGCGGGGACCTTCCGTGATTCATCGGTCGGCGGCGGTGCGGTCGGTGTCCGAATCGCGGGCGGCGTCGCCCGGCCGCGGTGCATCGATCGCCGCCCGGTATTCGGGATCCCGGTTGCCGAGGCTCAGGAGGAAGCCGGGCGTCAGCGCGGGAGGAAACTGCTTGTGCTTTTCGATCGCGTCGGTCCAAGGCGGCGGTTTTTCCCCGGGAGGCTCGATCAGCCGGCGAGCGAGCACCAGGGGGTCTTTGGCCGCTTCGAACGCCGCCCGCACTTTGCGGAACTCATCGGGATCCCGCTCGGGAGGAAACTGCTTCACGAGTTCCAGATACCGGGCGCGAATTTCCGCTTCGCCCGCCCCCTGGGAGACGCCGAGAATCGCGTAGGGATCGGCCGAGGCCGAGGTGCTCATCGGTGGAAGCCTCGTTTCGGAGTGAAGTCGAACGGGCCGGGCTACCGCGAAGCCTCGTACTTGCGCTTCGCCGCCCGGCATTCGGGACAATTGCAATTCGGATCGAAGCCGAGGTCGACCGAGTCGTCGTCGTCGTCATCATCGTCGTCGTCGCCGAACATTCGGCTGAAAGTCCCGAACATCGATCCCGCGAACCGCGATGCGTTCTTCGCCAGGGTCTCGTCCAACTCGTCGGGCAGCGATGCGAACCAATGCCGGTAGAACGGATCGCGCTGCGAGGGCGCCGCTTCGCGCAGCAGCGGGCCGAGATGCGCGTGGCGATCGGCGGTCCAGTGGCGACGGAGCTTGACGAACGCGTTCAACCTCGCCGCGGCGAACATCGGATGTCGCTCGATCGCGGGTTCGGAATACCACTTGGGGAGTTCGAAACCGTAGCCGTCACCCCAGAAGCGATGCTCCGAGTTCCACAGGACCGCGGCGTGAATCCGCGGGTCGTCGATCCGGTCCAGCACGAGTTTGCCGCGAGAAGCGAGCCGGTCGAAGGTCTCCTTGGCGAATTTCCCGCCATGCATGCGGTAGGCCGGGTACAGCAAACGCGTGCGATGCAAGTCCCAGAAGAAGCCGCTCGCGTCGAGGAGCTCTTCGAGGGGCAGTTCGCGGAGGCGCTTCAACGCCGCTTCGACGGGTTCTCGCAGCGGCTTGAGATCGGCAGCGGGCACGCGCATGCGTTGAGCCGCGCCCAGCATCATGCAGGCATCGGCCAGCGAGTCGCGGGCGATGCCGCTCGCGGCGGCGATCTGCCCCCGCCGCTCGTCGAATTCTTCGGTTCGCCCGCAACGCAACGTCCAGGCGGCTTTCAAGTAGGGAAGCCATTGTTTGGAGAGCCACGACGGCCAGACCGCATCGGCCTCGTCCAGCCGGTCGGGAACCTGGCCGAGCCACGCCTTGCGGCGGCACAGCCGCATCGCCTCGAGCAACTGCCACTTCCACGGCGCGGCGCGGACGTGGGGATCGTCGTGCCGGGACGCCGCCAGCCAGTCCACGTGAGGCCGGACCTCTTCCGTTTGCTCGTCTTCCAGCAGATGATCGACGAGCCACAACCGCGGTTCGATGTCGTCGGGGAGTCCCCGCGACCAGATCCGCATGACGTCGGCCATCTTCTCGACGAACGGCGCGCGCTGCGGCTTCGTCAGCCATTCGTCGTCCAGCTTCGATTCGAGCCAATCGACGTGCGCCTTGTATGCCCGGCGATTGGCGGGATAATGCCGGACGGCCTCCCGCAGGTGCTTCTCGATCGCGTTCGGATCCTCCGCGAATCCGAACATCATGCCGAACGCGCCTCCGCCGGCCGGCTGGATCAGCTCCATCGCCTCGTTCAGATGGCATTGACTGGCGATCGCCTGGCGGAGCGGCTCGGAGAGATTCTCGTTCCGGGGAAGATCCTTCGTCAGGTACTCCTCGAGGCTCCGATCGGCTCGTTTTTGGGCCGACGGATCGTTCGCGAATTTCATGTAATAGAAGAAGGTGAGCAGCAGATTCCGGCGATCATGCGGCGGGCCGACGAACGTCCTGGCGGCGGAGTCGAACAGGTCGCTGTAGCTCTGTACGAACGCCCGTTCGAGTGCGACGCGCTCCAATGCCGCGACCAGTTCGGGTTCGGTCGCGCGGTACTCGGCCGCGAAGTTTCGCAGCCAATCGATCTTCTGCGGTCCCAATAGAAGCTTCCGCGACTCGTCGGGAAGGCGGGCCCCCGCCTCCGCGACTCGAATGGCGGCTCGATCGAAGCGCACGCGGCGGAGAACCTTCGCGTGATACAGCAATTGATCGTCCAGCCGGCCGAGCCACCTCGTCGTCAGCTCGTCCGCCGCCTCGTCGCTCGTTTCGGGAGTCCCGTTTCCCGCGGAGACCCGCTCCAGATCGCCGCGCAGGGCGGTCATCATCGCGGCCGCGATTCGTCCGGGCCGCCGCTGGGGATCCAATCGTTTCCAGGCATCGTCCGTCCCTTCGCGATCGCCCGCGAGCCACGCGATCAGCCCGCGGATGAACAGCCGCCATTCGCTGAGCGGACTGCTGCGCGGGATCGCCGCGATGCGATTCAACGCGTCGTCGCCGCGGGACTCGCTCGCGCTCCGGAGCGCGTCGCGAACGGCGACCGCCTGGCCGGCCGATTCGGCCGGCAGCGCTGCGAGAACCGCGTGGTCGAAGACCGCGACGTCTTCGGGTCGTTCGCCATCCCAAGCCTGGGGAACTTGCCGCGCGACCCGCTGGCGATGGCGCGAGTTCCCGGCGACCGCCGGAGCGGCCGCCCGCTGGATCTGCTCGCGGCTCTTTCGCTTCTGGGCCTTCTTCTGCTGCTGCTGCCGTTTCCGTAATTCCTGCTTGCGTTGTGATCGTGCCGCCATGCCGGTCGTTCCATTGCGTCGATTTACTTCGACAGGACTTGCCGCCGAGGGGCGAAGCCCGAGCCATCGCATCCGCTGATTAGATCAGAGAGCGCTTCGATGGTCCAGCCTCTGGGAGGGCGACAAGTATCGGTCGCATTCACGGGCCGCCTCACGGCCTTCGTGAATCGCCCAGACCACGAGGCTTTGCCCGCGGCGGCAGTCTCCCGCGGCGAACACGCCCGGCACGTTCGTCGCGTAGCGGCCGTACTCCGCGGCGTAGTTGCTCCGCAGGTCGAACTCGAGGCCAAGCTGCCGGGCGACTTCCGGCTCCGGACCGAGAAACCCGAGCGCGAGCAGCACGAGGTCGGCCTGCCAGATCCGCTCGGTCCCCGACACGCGGGTGAACGGCGGGCCTCCTTCGGTGACGCGGTTCCAGTCGACCTCGCAGGTCTTCACGCCGCACACGCGACCGCTCCCGTCGTCGACGAACTCGAGCGTCTCGATGCGGAACTCGCGCGGGTCGGCGCCGAATTTCGCCTCCGCCTCGGCATGGCCGTAATCGACGCGGAAGACGCGCGGCCATTGCGGCCAGGGATTGTCCGGCGCGCGATGGTCCGGCGGGCGGGGGACGATCTCGAAGTTGACGAGACTGCGGCATCCGTGTCGCAGCGAAGTGCCGAGGCAGTCGGTCCCCGTGTCGCCGCCGCCGATGACGATCACGTCCTTGTCCTTCGCAGAGATGAAGGCGACGGGCGGTTCAAGCGACCCGGACGCTTGGAGCGTCCGGGTCGCTGCGTCCGCGTCGAGCAGCCGCTTCGTGTTCGCGTGCAGGAAGTCCATCGCGAAATGCACGCCCGCGAGGTCGCGGCCGGGGATGGCGAGATCGCGCGGCCGCGTCGCCCCGGTGCAGAGGACGATCGCGTCGAAGTCCTGCTTCAACCGCTCGACCGGCACGTTCTTGCCGATCTCGACGCCGGTGACGAATTCGACTCCCTCGGCCGCGAGCAGATCGACGCGCCGCTGCACGAGCGACTTGTCGAGCTTCATGTTGGGGATGCCGTACATCAACAGGCCGCCGATGCGGTCGGCCCGCTCGTAGACCGTGACCGAGTGTCCGCGCGAGTTGAGCTGGGCGGCGGCGGCGAGACCGGCGGGACCACTGCCGACGACCGCGACCTTCTTCCCCGTGCGTCGGTCGGGGGGGTGCGGCGCGATCCAGCCTTCCTCGAAGCCGCGGTCGGCGATGGCGGCTTCGATC
>JBBDNT010000154.1:4286-23557 GCA_040877445.1 Planctomycetaceae bacterium | reverse complement strand
CAGAAGCACGCGAAGGCCGCGAAGATGCAATCAAGAGTTGCCGGCGAGACCTTCGCCCTTGGGGGTCGTGGCATGCTTTCGAATCTTCCTTCCTCCCGAGAAGATCGGGACTCGTTTCCCATTTCGCCGTCCCGCGTGATTCTGCGTCGAGTCCGTCGCGGCGGAAATTTCGCGCAAAACGAACGAAAGTGAAACGATTGCACTGCAAAGACGAGGGGGGCGATGCAGGAACGAAAATGCTTGAATGATTGCGAGAACATTGCAGTGCAGTTCATTCCCAATCAGGTTCCGAACGGACATCAGCGCGCCGCAAGTCACTTTACTCATGAACATCCTGCTGGTCACCAACGATTACCCGCCCCTCGCGACGAGCGAACCGGAGCCCCCCGCGCGCCGTGAGAAGCGGCGATCGAGAAGGATGGGCGATCGCTCAGGCGCGGCGGCGCGGCACGCGGCGCAGCGGGAAAGCGTGGCGCGCAGTGTCGCCGCCTTCGCCGCCGAATACCGGCGGAAGGGGCATCGCGTGCTCGTCGTCGCTCTCCGCACGAGCGACCACGAGGACCGCGCGCCGGAGGAGCCGGACGTCATTCGCGTCCCCGTGTTGGGAGATCTGGACGAGGGGGAGTTCGCGGTCGGGATTCCTCTGTCGCCCGGCCATTTTCGCCGAATCGCCGAGTTCCATCCGGACGTCGTCCATTCGCACCATCCGCACCGGCTCGGTTCGGCCGCGGTGCGGATCGCCGCGAAGCACGACGTGCCGCTGGTTTTCACGTGTCACGCGCTTTCCGACGCGCACAGCCGCCTCGACTTTCCGGCGTTGTGGCGGTTCGCGGTCGATTCGACGGTCGGGTATTGCGAACTGGCCGACACGGTGATCGCCCCCGACGGCCGCGTCGCGGCGCAATTGCAGACGCGCGGCGTGACGACGCCGATCGAGATCATCCCCACCGGAGCGGAGTCCGCGGAAGCCGAGACCGACCGGCCGACGAGAGACGCGGAGCACGTCGATGCCCGCGACGACGACGCGCCGTTCGCGATCGATTCGTGCGCGGCGCAGGCGCTCGAGATCTACGCGAACCTGATCGCCCAGGCGCCGCGGCCGAAAGACGCCGAGCACGGCGCGTGGGAGGCGGCGCGGCGGCGGATCGAGGCGGAATGGAAGCTGTGGTCCAGCCGCGCGCACGCGGCGGGGGCGGCATTCGAACTGGAACACCCGTCGCGCTATCCCGTGCTGGGCGCGGCGTTCCGCTGGTGGCGGCGGTTTCGCCGCTGGTTCAGCCGCCGCGATTGGAGCGTCAAGCTGCTCGATCTGCCGGTTTCGGAAGGGACGGCGGAGAAGCCGGGACTGATCCTGTTGCAGATCGACGGGCTGTCGCGCCAGGAACTCGAGCGGGCGCTGGCCCGGGGACGGCTGCCGTTTCTGAAGAAGCTCATCGACCGCGAGGGCTACTCGCTGCGGACGATGTACTCGGGGCAGCCGGCGACGACGCCCGCGGTGCTGGGAGAGTTGTTCTACGGAGTGCCGCGGGCGGTCCCCGCGTTCGGCTTTCGCGATCATCGCACGGGAAAGCTCGTGCAGATGTTCTATCCGGAAACCGCCGCCGGCGTGCAGGAGGAATTGTCCCGGCAGGGAGAAGGGCTGCTCGAAGGAGGAACGGCGTATTGCGACATCTACTCCGGCGGAGCCAGGGAATCGAGCTTCTGCCCGGCGACGCTCGGCTGGCGGAATTTCGAGGACGTCGCCTTGTGGCGGCAGGCCGCCTTGTTCTTGTTGAACGTGATGAGCCTGGTGCGGATCGCGTTCTTGTCGGTCGTCGAACTGGGTGTCGCGATTTACGATTGCATCCGCGGCATCGCATCCACCGGCATCGAAGTCTGGCACGAACTCGCCTATGTCCCGCGGCGGGTGATCGTCAACACCGTGCTCCGCGAGTTCGTGGCGATCAGCGTCGAGGCCGATGCCACGCGCGGCATGCGGGCGATCCACGCGAACTTCCTGGGATACGACGAGAACGCCCATCGCCGCGGGCCGGACGCGCTGTTCGCCCATTACGCGCTGCGGGGAATCGACCGGGCGATCCAGCGGATCTGGAACGCCGCCCACGCCTCGCGCCGCCGCGATTACCACGTGTGGATCATGGCGGACCACGGGCAGGAGCACACGGTTCCGTATCCGCAGGAGTTCGGCGAAGAAATCGGCGAGGCGGTCGCCCGCGTGCATCGCGAATGGGCCGCGACGATGAAAATCCAGAACGCGACTCGGGTGGCACGCCCCGAGTCCGCGAAGGGCGCGGCTGCTTCGCAACACATCCACAACGATGCATCGGAGCAAGTCCCCGAGGAGGCCGTGAATCGCCGCAGCCGACGAAAACGCCCGACGACGCACGCCGCCTCGTCGGCCATCGTCCGTGCGATCGAATCCATGCTCGGAAGTTTGCAAGTCGAAGGCGGACCGACGACGATCGCGATCGGGCCCTTGGGCTACATTTACTGGCCGGAGCCGCTCGACGACGCGGACATCGAGCCGCTCGCCCGGCGACTCGTCGCCGAGGCGCGGATTCCGCTGCTGCTCGCGAAGATCGGCGACGACGGTTTCGCCTGGACCGCGGCGGGCAAGTTCCACATGCCGGACGAAGGGGGGGCGATTCTACCTCCCGATCATCCGCACGCCGAAGTCACCCTCCGCGATCTCGCGAAATTGTGCGACCATCCCGACGCCGGGGAATTCGTCATTTGCGGCTGGCGAAACGAGGGAATGCCGCTCACATTTCTGCCCGAGCACGGTTCGCATGCGGGGCCGGGCCCGAAGGAGACGAGCGGCTTCGTGCTGCTGCCGGCCGACGCGCCGCTTCCCGAGTTCGACGGCGGCGTGTTCCGCCCGCTCACGCTGCGGAAGATGGCCCTCGACGTGCTGCACGAGGGAACCCTGGGCCGATTCGAGCGATATCCGCCGCACTCCGAGCGCATGCTCCGCATCGCCACCTACAACGTTCACAGCTGCATCGGTCTGGACGGCCGGCTGTCGCCGCGGCGGATCGCCCGCGTGCTCGCCGCCGCCGCCCCCGACGTGATCGCCTTGCAGGAACTGGACGTGGGGCGCGGGCGGAGCGGGTTCATCGACCAGGCCGAGCAAATCACCCGCGCCTTGGAAATGGAGTTCCATTTCCATCCGTCGTTCCGAATCGAAGAGGAGCAGTTCGGCACCGCGATCCTCAGTCGCCTGCCGATCGAACTCGTGCGGACCGGCATCCTTCCGTGCGGGCGCGCCTGGCGGGAACCGCGGGGGGCTCTCTGGATCGAAGTGGAAGTGGACGGCGAGCCGGTGCAGATCGTCAACACGCACCTGGGGCTGTCCGCCGCGGAGCGCGAATTGCAGATCGACGAGCTGCTCGGGCCGGAGTGGCTGGGACGCATCGAGCCGGAACAGCCGGTGGTGTTGTGCGGCGACTTCAACATGCTTCCCCGCTCGCGGGGTTACCGGCGGATCGCCGCGCGGCTCCGCGACGTGCAGACGGTGGTCGATCGGCACTCGCCGCTTCGCACGTGGTTCGGCCCGTTTCCGCTGACGCGAATCGACCACGTGTTCATCGGCGACCGGCTGCGGGTCAGGCGGATCGAAGTGCCGCGGACCCGCCTGTCGCGGATCGCATCCGACCATTTGCCGCTGGTGGTCGATCTGGAAGTGCTCCCGGCATCGGCCAAAGTTCGCCCGCCGACCGAAGCGTGCGCGGCCGCTCCGGCTGATTCGCGCCGGGCGTAGCCGGCGCGATTTGCGCGGCGGGGTGGCTGGGGTCGATCCGCCGCGCGATGCCGTCCACGTCAGGCGAAGTCGCTCGGCGGATCGCCCCCAGCGATGGGAGGCCGCGGCACCGAATCGTTGGGGGCTTCGCTCCGCTCCGACCCCAGCCACCCCGCCGTTACCTGCCCCGCCGGAGAAGCCCCGATTCCGGCGAACACCCGAAAAAGACGCGAATTCCCGCGCGCCCGCGGCCGATATGTCCTAGAGAGTCGTCGCCGACCGCGGCGTTCGGCTTGCGCATTCGGTTCGCCGCGATGTTCGGCGACGTCCCACCTCGATGATTTCTCAGCAAGGCGCCGCCCATGAGCCGGACCGTCAACGTGCTGGCTCTCGTGAAGAACTCGGAACGCTACGTCTTTCTGTATGACGAGGAAAGCCCCGAGGCGCTGTTGCAGACGTTGGGCCGCTTCGCCGCCGACGAGGAACTCAGCTTCACCTGGTACGACGCCGCGCTCCTCAGCCAGCGCGTCCGCCGCATGGAGGAGGAACGCGACCGCGACCCGCCGTGGCGGGACCGCGCGGCATGACGCATCGAGCGTATTCGATTACGACGCGGGAGGCTTCGTAGGACGGAATTGTATTCCGTCCGCCGGTATCCGTCCGGTGTCGGGTTGTGGCCCGTGATCGCGACAGAGCGTTGCCCGCAAATTGTGAGATTTTCCGGGCCGGCGGGCACGACGGATTACAAATCCGTCCTACCCGCCCATCGGGATCGTGTCGAATCATGCACGCCGCCATCGAGGGTTTCCTGCGGTATCTCCGCATCGAACGCAATGCGTCGGAGCTGACCCTCAAGTCCTACGCCGAAGACCTCGCCCGCTTCGCGGAATATTGCGACGAGGCGCTCGGCGCCGTTCCCGACCCGCGCGACGTCGCGATCGGAATCCTGCGCGCGTACGTCGCGCATCTGCACGACGGAGGCTACGCGCGGACCACCATCGCCCGGCGGCTCGCTTCTTTGCGAAGCTTCTTCCGCTACTGCTGCCGCGACGGACTCGCCGACGCCAACCCCGCGCAAGCCCTGCGCACTCCGCGGCTGGGGCGCAAGCTGCCGCACTTCCTTTCGACCGAGCAGGTGGCGCAGTTGCTCGAAGCGCCGCCGGCGAACGAGCCGATGGGTCTTCGCGACCGCGCGATTCTCGAAACCATGTACTCCGCCGGCTTGCGCGTCGCGGAACTCGTGGGGCTCGACCTCGACGACTGGGACCGCGACGCGAACGTGCTGCGCGTGCGCGGCAAGGGACGCAAGGAGCGGATCGCCCCGATCGGCAGCTACGCCGTCCGCGCGCTCGACCGCTGGCTTGAAGTGCGCGAGCCGGGAACTCAAAAAGGGGACAGGTCCATTTTCCCGTCGAAGTCCAACAGCGGCGCTGCCGGGCCGCGGGAAAATGGACCTGTCCCCTTTTCGGAGCGGGCGCTGTTTCTCAACCGATTCGGCCGCCGGCTCACCACGCGGAGCATCGGCCGGATGCTCGAAAAGCATCTCGCCGCGACCGGGCTGGACCAGCTCACCTCGCCGCACACGCTGCGGCACAGCTTCGCGACGCACCTGCTCGACGGCGGGGCCGACCTGCGGAGCGTGCAGGAACTGCTGGGCCACAAGAGCCTGACGACGACGCAAATCTACACCCACGTCAGCACCCGCCGCCTCCGCGAAACCTACGAGCAAGCCCACCCGCACGCGGCGCGGAAGTGAGGGACCGTCGTCGAATTCGTGGCGGAAGTCGCAAGGCTTCCGACGCGCGCATCGCAACGCGGCGGGCTTCGTAGGACGGAATTGAATTCCGTCCGCCAAAGCAACCTCTCTTTCGAGTCTCGATTTCATCCGAGAGTCGCGCGCTCGCGTCGCCGGAAGGCGGGCACGACGGAATGAAATTCCGTCCTACCCGCCCCTTTCGATCGACCGACGATTTCGAAGTCGACGACGCAGTAGGACGGATCAGCGATCCGTCCTACGGGACGCTCGCCGTCCCCGCTCTCCACGACACCGCCGGGAGGGGGTCGGGTTCGCGCGGCACGGGGATCGGCCGCATGCGGTGCAGGTCATACGAAAACGCACCGAGCAATTCGCCGCGTCGGACCGAGTGGCATTGCAGGCAGTCGTTCCCCGCGCGGACCGAACCCAACATGCGGATGCGGTTCACGCCTTCCTCGACGACGAGATCCTCTTCGCGTCGCAGCCGGGGAAGGGCCGCGCTTTCGAATTCGTCGAGCGGCCGCGTCGGCGCGTCGCGGAGTTCGTCCATTCGCGGCAAATCCCGCGAGACGTACGCGACCGGCGTGTCGTGCTTGAGCAGGCTGACGAGTTCGAGACGCGTGATCCGCCAGTCGTTGCCCGACTCCTCTCGGCGCGGCAACGATGGGACTCGCTGAAACGCGTGCGGCAGGAACCCGGCGGCTTGCCGCGCCTCGCGGACCCAGCCGATGCGGTCGGGGTCGAGGAAGTCGTGCAGTCCGTGGGCGTGCATGTCGAGCAGGGCCGATGCTTCGGGAGCGGGGGCCGCGTTCTTCGCTCCCGCGAGCAGTTCGGGAAGCGGAGTGCCGGGGCCGTAGGGCGTCTCCTCCGGCGGCAGAGGCAACGGAGCAGGATCGCCATCCCAGCGTTCGTGCCGTTCGACTTCCTCGTGACGGAAACGCATCATTCTGGCATTGCCGAAGCCGCTCGCCCGGATGAACTGATCGTAAGTCCGATCGTGCAGCGCCTCCAGATGGAACCGCCGGTACGACCAGGACGTGCGCTGCTCCAGTTCCGCAAGCCGCTGCTCGACTTCGGCGGTGATCTGGGGATGGGACGCAGCCTCGATCGCTGTGCTTCGCTCCCCGTCCAGCGATGGCTCGTAAGCCAGCCGTTCATCCAGCGAGACGACCGGGTAGACCTCGCGAAACTCCGCGATGCGACGCGCCTCGCGGACCGACATCCAATACAGCGACCCGAGTGTCGCGGGAACGATCACGCAAGCCGCGACGAAGGCGGCCCGCGGCCGGAAGCGGCCGAACTTCACGATCAGCGCCGCCACGAAGCTGCCCAGCGTGTAGAGCGTGAACGCCGGCGACAAGACCATTATCACCGGCTCGAGCAACGATACGAAGAACGCGCCGCCTGTCAGCCCGCAGACTCCCGCCGCACCGAACCGGCCGCGGGAGACCGCCCAGACCGCGAGCAGGAAGAGGGTGGACACGATCGCCGACCAGAGCATCAGTTGCGCGAGCATGGCAGACCCTCCCGTCACGGAACCAATGCGGTCATCATACCACGCCACTCCGGTCAGGTGTTCCGGATCGTTTTCGATTCCTGTAAACGCTTCTCCCTCCGCGAGCGGTTATGCTGTGGAGACCGGTCCGACGGGAGCGGTTCCTCCCGCGGCCGACGGAGAACGCAATGGATTCGCCATACGGGGACTATGACGCCCTGATCCGTCCGCTGGAAGAGCGAATGATTCGCTCGGTGTGGCGCGTCGTGCAGAACACCGCCGACGCGGAAGACGCCTTTCAAGACGCTCTCGCCACGATCTGGCGGCGGATCGACCGCGTGCGAACCCATCGCAATCCCGAAGCCCTCGTGTTGAAAATCTGCATCGACTCCGCCTGCGACGTGCTCCGCAGGAAGGCCCGCGTCTCGCGCCGCGAGGAATCGGTCGGACTGGCCGCCGCGCTCGCGGGGGACGACGACGACGTATCGGCCCCAATCTGCGAACACGAGCAGCGGGTCGAAGTCGCCCGGGCGATCGCCCGGCTTCCCGAACAACAGGCGGCCGCCGTCACCATGCGGCATCTGCTCGACCGCCCCTACGACGAAATCGCCGCGGCCCTCGACTGCGCCGAGGCGACCGCCCGCGTGCACGTCGCTCGCGGCCTGCAACGCCTCGGCACCCTGCTGGCGCACCTGAACCCGACGATGTGTACCGAACGGACCTGAACCGCAATCCTCGCAACCAATGACCAACAGCGAGCCTCCCGCGTGAGCGGGGGGAGTTCAATCGTCGAATGGCGGTATCCTCCCCCCGCTGACGCGGGAGGCTCGCCAAGTCCCACCCACGCGATTCGTCGCGGAGAAATTCGAAATGACCGGCCACCATCCATCCCAACCCGTCGTGCGACTCCTGGAGGCGACGATGAAGACCGAAGTTCCCGCCGAAGCCGAAGCCCGCATGAGGGCGCATCTCGACGCGCTCCGCTCGAAGATGGGCGTGCCACTGCTTGACGGCCGCGAAGGCGCTCCATCCACGTCGAAGGTCGATCATCGCGGCCGTCAAGCAGTGCCACCAGTTCGCCGCCGCCCGCTCGCTCCACTGGCCGCCGTCGCGCTCGCCGCCGCCGCCGTCGTCGTCTGGATGACGGCCGCGCTCGTCGGTCCCGGCGCGGCGACCCGTGCGTTCGCATCTCAGGAGTTCGTCCTCGTCCCCGAAGGAGGCCGGCTCGACGCGCTCGACGCCCAAGGCCGGCTCGTCGGACCGTGCCCGCTCAAGCACACCGACGTCGACGTGGCGATCAGCGGCCACTTCACCCGCGTGAAGGTCGCCCAGCGTTATCGCAACCCCTACAAGCACAAGATCGAGGCGGTCTACACGTTCCCGCTCAGCCATCGGGCCGCGGTCGACCGCATGACGATGACCGTCGGCGACCGCGTCGTGCAGGGAGAGGTGAAGGAGCGGATGCAGGCCCGGCAAATCTACGAAGCGGCCCGCAGCCAGGGACACGTCGCGGCGCTGCTCGAACAGGAACGGCCCAACATCTTCACGCAGTCGGTCGCGAACATCGAGGCGGGGGCCGAGGTGCTCGTCGAGATCAGCTACGTCGAAGTGGCCCAGTCGATCGACGGCGAATACCGCTTCGACTTCCCGATGGTCGTCGCCCCGCGGTACATCCCCGGCACGTCGTCGATTCCCGATGACGACCGCCCGAAGGAACTCGTCCTGCGGCCCGGTGTCGTGCTTCCCGCCCCCGCGCAAATCGAAGGGGCCGAGGGTCTCACCGACGCATGGCTGCGCCGCCACGCGGCAACCATCGAGCCGACCGCCGCGCTCCTCGACCTCCCGCGCCGGCAGGGCGAGCAACCCCGCGTCACGTTCACCGCGAAGTACGACGACGGCGCCGCCGAGGCGGGGGTGATCTTCGCCGACGGCGTGGGCGTCGTCGGCGATCGCTGGATATTCGTGGCGCCGCGGCGGTTGCCTCCCGCGGGCGAACCGTTCGCGAAGAACACCGATCAGGTTCCCGACGCCAGCCGCATCACGCCGATGCCGGTCAAGCCGGACGAGCGCGCGGGGCACGATATTTCGGTCAAGGTGACGATCGACACCGGCGGGCCGGGGATCGCCGAGATCGCTTCGGCCAGCCACGACATCGTCCGCAAGGACGCCCGTTCGACCCGCGCCGACGAGCGGCCGCACAAGTCGGCCGTCTCGCTCAAGACCGGGAAAGACATTCCCAACCGCGACTTCCGTCTGTCGTGGAAGCTCGCCGGCGAGAAGCTCGAAGAGGCGGTCCTCACGCACGCCGGGAAGTACGGCGAGTACGACGGCGGGTTCTTCACGCTGATCCTCGAGCCGCCGGCCCGCATCGCCGACGACGCGGTGCGGCCGCGTGAGTTGATCTTCGTGCTCGACCAGTCCGGTTCGATGTCCGGCTTCCCGATCGAGTGCGCCAAGCGGGTCATCAACCAGTCGATCGACACGATGCGGGCCCAGGACCGATTCAACGTCATCAGTTTCAGCGGCGGGAACGAATCGCTGTGGAGCAGCCCGCAGCCGAACACCGCCGACAACCGCCGCAAGGCGCAGGGCTACGTCGACCAACGCCAGGGAGGCGGCGGCACCGAGATGCGCGGCGCCATCCTTCGGGCGCTGGAACGCGCCCCGCGGCCCGAACGCCGCGCCGACGATCCGCGCCAGGATGACGGCGAGAAGCCAGCCGATCCCTTGCGGATCGTGCTGTTCGTCACCGACGGCCAGGTCGGCAACGACCAGGCGATCATCGACGCCATCCGCGAGCATGCCGACCGCACTCGCGTGTTCAGCGTCGGGATGGGGCATTCGCCGAATCGGCATCTGCTCGACGAGATGGCCCGCGTCGGCCGCGGGGCGGTCGATTACGTTCTCCCCGAAGAAGAAGTCGCGCCGATCGTGCAGCGGTTCGCCGACCGGATCGCCACGCCGGTATTGTCCGACATCGAATTGCAATTCGAGGGGGGCGTCCAAGTGGTCGACATGCTCCCCTCGAAGGAGCACATGCCCGACCTGTTCGACGTGCAGCCGCTCGTGATCCACGGCCGCTACACCAAGCCGGGGCAAGGGACGCTCGTCATCCGCGGCCGGACCGGTTCGGGCAAATACGAACGGGCGATCGACCTGAAGTTCCCGAAGGTCGAGCCGCGGCACGACACGATCGCCACACTTTGGGCCCGCGAAAAGGTCGGCGAGTTGACCCGCGAAGGGCAAGGCGCGGCCAGCGTGCCGGAGATCATCAAACTTGGCGAGAGCTTCCAGATCCTCACGCAGCACACCAGCTTCGTGGCAGTCGAAAAGCAACGCGTGACGGTCGGCGGCAAACCCACCCTCGTCCGCGTGCCGATCGAATTCCCCAAGGGAATGTCCTGGAAAGGCGTGTTCGGCGAAGAGCCGGATGACGAACGACTGGCGGAGCGGTTGGGGTTGGACATGGATCTGAATGGAATCGGCGATGTCGACGAATTCGGCATCGAGCTTGGCGAAGACGTCACCAGGTTCCCGCGTCAGGTCAAAGCGAACGGCGATTCTCGTAACGCCTATGAACAGGCAGAGTCCGTCGCCAGAGGCGCCGTGGACGTTTCCCCGGGTGATGAGAATGACGTCCTCGCCGAAAAGGAGTTGGCGAATCTCGTCGATCGTTTCAATACACTCAGCAGCGAGCAACGGTACGCCGAGGCGAACATCGTGGCCGAGAAGGCCCGCGCGTTGGCGCCCAACAACCCCGTCGCGATGAACATGTTTTGGAAGGGGCGCATTCAGAATCGCGACTACCAAGCTGAGCGGCTGCAGGAACGTATGGAAGACTCGTTCTGGCGACAAACGCACGACACGCTCGCGGCTTTGGCGGTCCCCGTCGACGACGCGGCCCCGGTGAACGTCGCCATCAGCGCCATCCCCTCTCGCGGACTCCAATGGAGTGCTGAGACGAAGAGCAGGGCGTTGGCGATCTTTGAGCGACCACTTCGGAGCGACTGGCCGATTCCGGGCGCCGATGGCGGATGGCAATACCAGGGCCAGTCGCGATACTCGAGCTACCATGTGCCAGGGCGCAAGTTCCTCGCCGTGGATGGGGCGGTGCATATCCCCAACTCAGGGAATGTCCCATTCAACGGGATCATCGACGGCACCCCCACTTGGGGCTTGCCGGATGCGTATAGGGCGGAATCGTACGATCGCGTTCCCGTGTCACAGGGACTGAGCCGCTTTTCGCAAGGCCGCATGAACGGCGATGCCGGCGACGTTTCGGAGTCCGCTCAAGGCGCTGTCGGCGGTCAGACGCTGCCGTCGGCCTACTATCTCCAGGACGACGTTCAGTACTTCCCGGCGGGGCCGGAATTCAAGCTGACGAATCAGGTTCGCGCCTACGAGGAGTATCGGGCGGAGCAGGCGTTGATCGAGGCGGAACGGGCGCGCGGAAATGCCGGTGAGGGCGAACGAACCAATACTCCCCCCACCGCCGACGGCAATCAGGACTCCCCGGCGCAGTCGCCCGTCCCGCCGCCACTCGCCTTCCACATCGCCAACCTCGCCGACGGCACGCCGCTCGTCGCGGTCGTGCTGCCCAAGGCGGATCGCGGCGACGTGCGCGAGCGGTTGCGGAAGGTGTTGCACGGCGACGTGGGGCAGGCTTTCCAGCCTGCCGAGTCGTCGAGCAGGGCAGACACGGATGTCCGCCCCACGGCAGACACGGATGTCCGCCCCACTAACCTCGGGCGCGTGCTGCCGGTGAAGGGTTCCGACGACCTGTGGCTGCTCGTGCCGCCGGTGGTCGCCGAGTTGGCTATGCCCTTCGCCGAGAAGCTCGCCGCCGCCGATCTCGCCGACGACGCCCGATCGAAGACGCTCGACGAGTTGCTCGCGACGCTCGACCGCGAACTGACGGCCTTGCGCGGAATGCTCGCCGCCGCCCGCCGCGCCGCGGAGTTGCGGCGCCGGCTCGACGGGGCGCTGCTCGAACGACTCGCCGCGATCGAGCAGGGCGAGGGTCGGACGGAATTGCATTCCGTCCGCCCGGGGGACGATTCGCGTGACGGCCGCCTGGACCCGGAACGTCAGACACGGACGGAATTCAATTCCGTCCTACGAGAGCGGGTGCGGGTGACGGTGCTGCTCGAGGATCTCGCCCCCGCGACGCTCGCCACGCTGCAACGCGCCGGCTTCCGCCGCGAAGGGACGGCGAAGGGCGGCTCGTTCGTGGTCGGCACGATCGGCCTCGACCGCCTCGAAGACTTCGCGCTCCTCCCGCCGGTCCGCCGCGTGGAAGCGACGGAATAGGAGGAAGCGCCAGGACGCCGGACCATGCCGGAAGAAACAGCAGGCCGAGGGATTCACCCCCTCGGCCTGCTCTGGACTGTGGCGATGTTCGATCGGTAAGCGACCCGGTCAGTCACCCGGGCGGCGCCACGTGCTTGTCGGGAGGTGGTCCCGGTTGATCTTCGCTCGGCATTGACGATGCAATCGATCGCGACGATCTGCATATGGACGGCGCGCGACGTCGATCATGGCCGGCACGGCCGAAATCTACGCCGAAGGCGTTGCACACCACAGCCCAGGGTCGGTCGCGGAGCGAGCGCACCCTGGGTCAGGCGGCCGCATGTCGTGAGTACCCTGAAAGGGTTCCACACTCGCCAAGCGCGTGCGGCGCGCGGCTGTGCGACCCTTACAGGGTCGAACCGCGATGATTGTTCGCCCAACCCAGGGTGCGCTCGCGTTCCGCTCGCGACCCTGGGCTGTGGTGTGCAATCCTTTCAGGATTGAAAACCACGACATCAGGAAGCATCTACTGCTCCTGCGAGAGACCGGCGACCGACTGACGCACGAACATCGCCGCGTCGCGAATGTCCTCGAGAAGTTTCGGCGAATTAGGATGCATATACGGACTGCCGTGTGCGGGCGACCGCGTCGATGAAATAGGGATTTCGCAGCGAGCGAATGGAGACGAGGTGAATTTCGCGGTCGAAGAGCTTTCGAAGTTCGTCCAGCAGGCCGAAATACTGGTCCGCCGGACCGATCCGATCCGTCCGGTCGAACTCGACGAGGAAGTCGAGGTCGCTACGATCGAAGTCGAACTCCGCTTCGCTCGTCGCCGAGCCGAACAGGTCGAGTCGCCGGACCGCGTACTTCCGGCACAACGCCGACAGGTTTTCTTGATTGTCTTCGACGAGCGCGATCATTGGAGCCTCCCGACGACATCATATCCGAAAACGCCTCACATTTCCCGGTCCTCCAACGCGAGCGGCGATATTCCCTCGCGCAACGCCGCGAACAGCGACGCCGCGACGAGGTCGGCGGTCGTGCCGGGGTTGCGGCGGTGGCCGTCGGCGCGCAGCCAGTCGTCGAGCCGCGCGAGTTCTTCCCGTCCTTCCGCCGCGTGGGGCCAGCCGGCTTCGAGAACGCGGGCGGCGCGGGTCGCGCTCTCCCGCGCGATCTCGACGCCGCACTTGCGGGCGATCAGCGTGTCCGGCCGGGTCGCCATCAACCGCAGGTGAAGGGCGATGATTGGTTCCTCCCACGGCGCGATGTCCTCGCCGGGTAGCGGGATTCGCAAGAATTCCGCCGCGCGGGCGGGCGAATCGGTCGGAACTCTTGCGAGTTCCGCTACGAAGACGTGGCGGCTTTCCATGAGGAACGGCAGGCCGAGGCGCAGCACCAGCGGGAAGCCCGCCGCGTATTCGGCCGCGATCGCGTCGCGCTCGGCGGCGAGGGCCATGACCTCGCGCAGCGGTCGCGTCGGCTCGGCGGCGCCGTCTTCTTCGTCGGCGGCGCCGAGTCCGCCCGGTCGTGCGAGACGGATCGCGCGGTAGACGAAACTCGCGTCGTCCCGCGTGAGGGAATCGAGCACCGCGTCGATCCCGTCGACCAGCGGCGTGCCCGCGGGGACGGCGGCGAGCGGCGCGATCGACAGCGCGATCCCGAGATTGACGTTGTTCCCGGCTTCGTCGCGGGTGCGGGTGATCGCGTGGAACACCGCCCGCCCCACGCCGAGTTCATTGGCGCGGGCCAACTCCGGCGCGGCGACTTGCGCGGCCCGCACGAAGTCGTCGTATCGCAGATCGTCGAAAGCGGCAGCGGGATGCACGTTCCCCGGCTTCCGCGCGGTCGCTTCGAGGACGCAGGCGCGGCGAATGAGGTCGGCGAGGCGTTCGCGAGCGCTCGCTGTCGACCGTTCGGAATGAAGGTGCGCGCGGTTCATGACGGGATGACGCTTTCGCGACGACGCCGTGTTCGATCGCTCGCCGTGAATGCATCGAACCGTGGAGTTCGCCGTGCACTCCCCCCGCTGACGCGGGAGGCTCGCTTTCGCGGCTGGCTATTCGCGCGGCTCGATGAGGGCGGGGGTTTGCGTCGCGCCGGCGGGGGCCGTCTCGCGCATCCGCGCGCGGAGGAAGGCGATCAACTCGGCGGGGGTGATGTGCAGGTCGCGGTCGGCGTCGGCGGGGCCGCGGAAGCCTTCCGCCAACGCGTGCGCGAACAGCGTGGCGCGCTCTTGCGGCAGATCGAGTGCGGTTTCCCCGGGGGACGCGGCCGCGATGATCGCGGTCGAACGCGGCGGCTCGAGGGCGGCGATCTTCTCCGCGAGCGACGTCGCGGCGGAGTCGCCTCGCGACGATGCCGGACGCAGGTCGAGCAGCAGCAGCTTGTCCGGCGACGAGGACTGGTCGATCCGCTCGATCAGCCGCGACAGCGGAATCCCCGTGTCGGCGTGACGATTCGAGTCGAAATCGACGCCGGCCAGGTAGACCTGTCCGTCGTCGGCGACGAGCGCCCGGCAGGCGACGTACACGATCAACTGCGCCTGCGGGCGGACGGAAGCGAGCGTGTCTTCCAGTTGTCGCTCGATGTCCCGCCGCGGCTCGTCGAGCAGCAGGCGGAGGCGGTTCTCCGGAACGGCATAGCGGCGGACGAGCGCGTCGCGAAGACGTTCGGCGCCGGGCATGGCCCACGGGAGCGAGGAGACCGATTGGTCGCGCTGACTGCCGATGCCGATGAGGACCGCCCAGCGATTGGGATTCTCGGGCCGGGCCGCGTCGAAGGTGCGCGCGAGTAGATACGGGGGAGGGGTCGCGGCGGTCGCCGGTTCGGCATAGCCGATCCAGGCCTTGTCGTAGGGCCGCAGGTCGACGAGGGCGGCCGGCTCGGCGCCCAGCGTGACGTCGGCGGCCGCGGCCAGCGAGACGGGGGACTGCGCGCCATCGGACTGCTGCACGACGACCCGCGTGCCGTCGTCCTCCTCGCGCACTTCGCGGACGACCGCGCCATGCAGGACTTGCGGCGTGCGGGTGGCGGCGACTTCGCGGTAGCGGGTGTCGAAGACGACGCGGACGCGATCATTGGGGCGGAGATCGTGCGGGCGGACGATGCGTTCCTCGGCGCCTTCTTCGCGGAGCGTGACCACCGCCTCCGAATCGACCGCGAGCGCCAGCGCCTCCGGACGCGGACCGGCGGCGAACGGGCGAACCCGCAGCACCGCATCGACCGGGTCGTACCCTTCGACGAAGCCGGTCGCCGCGCTGGCCCGGTCGACGGCGATGCGGTCGGCGACGCGGCCGGTGCGGCCTTCCAACTCGTCGAGGTGCCTCAGTTCGACGGAGTCCCCCACGCGGAGGTCGGAAATCGAGAACGCGCGGCCCGCGGGGTTGTCGGCTACTTCGTTGATGGTGATCGCCGTCAGCGGGGGGATGCGGACTTCGAGCGTGTCGGCCCCGCCCTCGGTGAGGCGCACCGCGATCGTCGATCCTTCGAGATCGACCCGCTCGATGCGGCCGAAGTTCGTCACCGGCCGGGTGACGATCAGCCGTTTCACCAGCACCTTGCCGTCGACCGTTTCGTACTCTTCGATCTTGAGGCGATCGCCCCGCTGAAGTGTGTCGAGGCGGACGGTCCGCTTGTCGTTCATGAGGTAGATGGAGGGGCGCGCCACGAGGCGGATCACGTCGGCGGCGCGGTCGTCGACGTCTTCGACGTGGATCAGGGAGTTCTCCGGATCGACCGAGCGGACGAACGCGTACTCGGACCGGACGCCTTCTCCGCCGCCGCCGTCGGTGTCTCCGCCGCCGGACATGAACAGCATGGCGAGCGAGAGGAGCACCGAGAAGGCGAACGCGCCGCCGATGAGCAGCAGCCTTTTCTTGCGGGCGGCTTCGCCGGGATCGGTCTCGGCCGGTTGTTCGGCGGGGGTCTCGCCGACGCGGACGACCTTCTGGTCGACGTTCAGATCGGCGAGGGCCTCGTCGGCGGACTTGTAGCGTTTCGTCTGGTCCTTCTCGCACAGTTTCTGAATGACGTGGGCCAAGTCCTCGGGGACCCCTTCCATCACGCGGGCGATCTCGGGCAGGCGGCGATCGGGGGCGGCGTGCCACATCATCCACGCGACCTGCTTGTTGCGGCCGAAGGCGCTCAGGCCGGGGAACAGGTCTTCGAAGTTGGGGCCGCACAGCAGGTCGTAGGCGGCGAATCCCAGGGAGTACAGGTCGCTCGCCGGGCCGACTTCGCCGAATTCGTCGGAGACGACTTCGGGGGCCATGTACTTGGTGGTTCCCTTGAGGAGGCTGCCTTCCTCGTCGCTGACTCGGCGGGCGAGGCCGAAGTCGCCGAGCTTGACCCGCTTGCGGGCGTCGATCATCAGGTTGGCGGGCTTGAGGTCGCCGTGCACGATGCCGCGGGAATGCAGGTACTTGAGCGCGCGCAGGGAATGGGCGACGGTGGTTTTGAGAGCGCGGACGTCCATCTGCCGGCCGCGCATGCGGTCGGCGAGGTTGGTCTGCATCAATTCCATGATGAGCCAGCCCTGCTCGCGATGCACGTCGTAGACGGTGACGATGTTGGGGTGCGCGAGCGAGGCGAGGAGCTGGGCCTCCTGCCAGTAGCGTTCGAGGGTGGCGGGATCGGCCAGGTATTCCTGGTGGATCTGCTTGACCGCCACCTCGCGCCCCAGTTCGAGGTCGCGCGCGCGGTAGACCGTTGCGAAACTGCCCGATCCGATCTTCTCCAGCAGTTCGTAGCGCGACTCGGGATTCAACGCTGTCCTCTCCCTGTGGCCTCGGTGAAATCAGCGGCTCTTCAAGATGCCGAGGAGCCGCTTCAACTCGTCGTCCCGCTCGGGATGGCCCGTCAGTCCCGAATCCGGCAGATCGCCGGCGTACACGCGGTCTCGAACTTTCTCATAGGCGGCCATTTCTCCGGCGCGGTTGCCGCGCGAGTGCTCGAGCGCCGCCTGCCGCAGCAGAATCTCGTATTCCTTGAGCGGTCCGCGGGTGTGGTCGCCGTGAAACTGCTTGATCTGCTCCCGCGCGTCGTTGCGGACCCGGTTGGACGTCCCGCCGGGGCCGGCGGGGAACAACAGCAGCAACAGCGACAGCGACACGCTCACGCCGACGGCCACGTAGACCATCCAGGACGAGTCGCCCGGCTTCTTCTTCTCGCGAGTTCGCTTCCGCCCGCCGGATGTCTCTTGCAGGGAGAGTTCGGGAAGCTGGCCGTCTTCTCCCAGCGTGACCAGCGCGTCCCCCTTCTGACTGGTGATGAAGCGGCCGACCTGGCGGCCGCCCGCCTCACCCCCCTTGGCGGACTTGCCCGGTTTGCGTTGCCTCTCGCTCCCCTTGGCGCGGCGCCTGGGCGCGGGAGTGGCCGACTCCGATTGCGGATCGGTGTCTCCCAACGACGCGGACGCCGTCGCCGCTTCGCCGTCCGTGCTCTCGGCGGCGTCTTCCGATGATTGGATCGCGAACTGGAAACTGGTGCGGCCTCCCAGTCGCACGCGGGCCGACTCCGGCAGCCAGACCCACCGTTCCGCCGGGAGGAGGTTCCCGTCGACCTCGACGACGTCGGCCACGACGGTGCTGATCGCGAAGCGCCCGTTGCGGCGGACGATGCGGACGTTGCGATCGGCCAACTCCGGATCGGAGAGGGGAAGATCGTTTTCCGCGCCGGCGCCGATCCGCACGAGTTCGTCGCGGACCTCGAACACCTTGCCCCGATCGGGTCCGCTGATGATCGTGATCGTGGCCGTGCCGCTCATGGTCGCCATGCGTGCATTCTAACAGGAACGTTCGGCGAGGGGCAATCAGTCGGGATGTTTCAGAAAAATGGTGCGTGAATGAAACTCAGCACGAACGGCCCGAGGATGATCAGCACGGTCGCCGCCATCACCAGGATGGCGGGCAGCAGCATCTTCACTCCCGCCTCTCCGGCGACCGTCTCCGCCCGTTGAGTCCGCTTGATGCGGAGCACGTCCGCCTGGGTGCGAAACACGCGGGCCAGCGGGGTTCCCAGGTTCTCCCCCTGAATGATCGACCCGATGATGCTCGTCACTTCGTCGTCCCGCAGCCGGGTCCGCATCGATTCGAGCGCGGCGGAGCGGCTCTTGCCCATGTTCATCTCGGCCAGCACGCGGCCGAACTCCATCCCCACGGGATGCTCGCGAAATTCCGTCACCGCTTCGGACAGCGCCCGCTGGAACGTCGAGCCGGCCTCCATCAACAGCGTGAGCAAATCGAGCAGGAACGGCATCCGCCGCTTGATGAGCATCAGCCGCGTCTCCGCCCGGTGCGACAACCGCCGGCGCAGAAACCACATCAGCACGCCGCTGGCGACGAGCGCGAACACGATTCCCGCCGGTCCCATGCCCCGCACGCACATCCACGCCAGCAGCGGAAACGCCAGCAGGCCGATCAACTGAATGCGGCCGAGATATTCCGCCGCGGTCCAGAACCGCGGCAGGCCCGACACCTGAATCTCGCGGTCCAGCTCGGGAAGCCGCTCGCGGAAGGCGCGGCGATTGACCGCCGCCAGCCCCTGAATCACCGGTTGGAACACGCGATAGAACAGGCTGACCCGCCGCAGCCCGGCGATGCGGCTGATGTCGTACCGCCATTCGTCGTCCTGCTCCGGGTCGTCGGAGTGCAGCGTGTTGCGAATCGTCCGCGCCAGCACGAACGCCGCGCCCCCGAAGCACAGGCTCGCCACCAACTGCAGGACGGCCAATGCTCCGGCGTCCGCGGCGAACAACGGTGGGAAGGGCGGGGGCATGGCGATGAGGACGTTCTCGGTGCGGCAATCTCGAACGTGGGCGGCGGGCACATTCCGCAGCCGCGGCGCATCCTTCCAGAATAACGGCCTGCGCCGGCATTCGGTAGCATTCGCGGGGCGCGGGGACTATAAGAAACCGTCGTCCCACTCCAGTGGGGCAGACATTCCTGTCTGCCCGAATCGAAGAGTGGGGCAGACATTCCTGTCTGCCCGAATCG
>JBBDNT010000154.1:0-4186 GCA_040877445.1 Planctomycetaceae bacterium | reverse complement strand
ATTCCTGTCTGCCCGAATCGAAGAGTGGGGCAGACATTCCTGTCTGCCCGAATCGGGACCAACTCGGCCGGAACTTTCATGCCCGGGGATGGCAGACGAGGACGTCTGCCCCGCTTCCACCACGACTCCGCGACCTTCGAAAGCACTCGCACGATGTCCGCGCTGAAAATCACCGACCCGCAAATCGCCGAGGCCATTCGCCACGAGCGCGTCCGCCAGAAAGACGGCCTCGAGCTGATCGCCTCCGAAAACTACACGAGCGCCGCCTGTCTCGAAGCGGCCGGCACCGTTCTCACGAACAAGTACGCGGAGGGCTATCCCGGCCGCCGGTACTACGGCGGTTGCGAGCACGTCGATGTCGTCGAAAACCTCGCCCGCGAACGGGCCTGCGCGCTGTTCGGGGCCGAGCACGCGAACGTCCAGCCGCACGCCGGGTCGCAGGCGAACATGGCGGTGTATCTCACGGTACTGAAGCCGGGCGACACGTTCCTGGCGATGGACCTCGCGCACGGCGGGCATCTCACGCACGGCATGCACCTCAACTTCTCGGGACAGCTTTACAAGCCGGTGCATTACGGCGTCCGCGAGAGCGATCACCGCATCGACTTCGACCAGGTGGCGAAGCTCGCCCGCGAGCACCGGCCGAAGCTGATCGTCGCCGGGGCGAGCGCCTATCCCCGCGAGATCGATCATGGAAAATTCGCCGAGATCGCCCGCGAAGTCGGGGCGCTGTTCATGGTCGACATGGCGCATTATGCAGGCCTCGTCGCGGCGGGAATTCACAACAACCCGGTCCCGCACGCCGATTACGTGACGTCGACCTCGCACAAGACGCTCCGCGGCCCGCGCTCCGGCTTCGTCCTCACCAAAGAGGCGAACGCGAAGGACCTCGACCGCACCGTCTTCCCCGGCATGCAGGGGGGGCCGCTGATGCATGTCGTCGCCGCCAAGGCGGTCTGCTTTCTCGAAGCGCAGCAGCCCGCTTTCAAGGAATACGCGAAGCAGATCGTCGCCAATGCACGGGCTCTCGCCGAGACGCTCGTTTCGGGCGGCGTGAAGCTCGCCAGCGGCGGGACCGACAATCACCTGCTGCTCGCCGACGTGACGCCGCTGGGCCTCACCGGCAAGATCGCCGAAAAGGCCCTCGACCAGGCCGGCATCACCGTCAACAAGAACATGATCCCCTACGATCGACGGAAGCCGCTCGACCCCAGCGGCATCCGCCTCGGCACCCCCGCGCTGACCACCCGCGGCATGGACGAAGACGCGATGCGGAAGGTGGGGGAATGGATCCTCCACGTGTTGCGCGCTCCCGACGATGCCGCGGCGCTCGAACGCACCCGCGCGGAGATTCGCGAGTTCGCGCAGGAGTACCCGGTGCCGGGGATCGGGTGAGGATGGACCGAGTCTGAACGCGAAGCGATCGCGGAGGGGGACTGGATGCGTTGGCCTCTTGCAGAAATCCCGGTTCCGTTCGAATGGATCGGACTGCTTGCCACTGTGATCGGATCGGCGTTGGCGCTGTGGGCTGCGTTCGCCGCAACGGGCGCGAAATAGCAGGCGACAGAAGCCAAGAATGCGGCGATTCGTCTCGGACGCGTCCTTCAACTCGCGGATTTGGTCGATGACGCCAACGAACTCGAAGGGATGATCGCGCGGCGTCATTGGCGCGGCGTCGAATCGAAATGCATTCGCCTGAGGAGTCGTATTCTCCGATTCAAGAGAGAAGCGTAAAATGAACTCGATGACGTTGAACTCCGAAATCTCGATCGAGCCCGGGGACATTTCGAGATCGTCGGAAGCACCGCCATCGACGAGTCGATTCCGAGAGCTGTCCGCGAAACACAACTCCATCTCGGGCGATCCAAGGCACTCGAAGCTCTCAACGAAGTATTCGGAAAACGCCGATCCGATGCATGACCGGAGCAAGACAGATGGATGAATTCAACAGGGATCCGAACTATTCGCATCTGCTGAACGCCCTGATCGAGAAGACGAAGGCAGGGAAGCTCTCGTGGGAGGAAACCGCAGACGAGTTCGCGTTCCTTGCCGCCGTCGGAGGACGGCAGACTTTCGAAATCGCCCACAGAAAGGTTCGTGATCCGTTGACGGGCGAGTTGACTCGTCTGCCGGTCCTTACTGTACGCGGCGAGGACGGAAGGCTCCTGTTCGAAACCTCCGGCACGCCGAGCGAAGCGGCGACCGAACTCTACGCTCTGGCACGGCGGGCAGCTCGTAACGAAGATGTTCGCGTCAAGGAATCGCTCGAGCTGATTCAGAACCTGTGAGACGACTTCACTCGTCTTCACCTCGTTCGCAAGCACCGCTCGCGAACGAGATAGGTTCAGCGATCGGCCGGCTGGTGTCCTGCGTTTCCGGGCCGCGGCAGATCGAGTTCGCGGCGCAACTCGCCGAGCGAGATGCCTCCCCGTTCGCGATAGGAATCGCGCGACCGTTCGATGATCGCCTGGAACCGCCGATCGGTCGCAAGCACTGCGGATTCCCAGTCGCTTCCGGAGGCGTCGCGGATGGTGACGACCGGTTCGCCGGCGCGGGTGAGGACCAGGGCCTCGTCGCGGGCGAGCTCGACCAATTCGGCGAGGCTCAGCTCGGACTCTTCCAGCGGGATGACTTTCATAGCTCGATCTCCTCGCCGCCGATGCTCAATCGCCGGAGTCGTCGCCGCCGGTTCGCGGATTCCACCATAGGCCCGGCCGTTCGTCTTCCAGGCGCGTGAGCCGGTCGCGCAGGCGTCCCATCGCGGGAAGTTCGGTGTAGAACATCGCGCCGGGATCGATCCCCGCGGATCGCTCGCGCTCGATCCGCGCGCGCAACGCCGGCCGCGCGCCGAACCGGGGCAGAGCGACCAGCCACACGCCGGCGATCACGACGAGGGCGACGCCCAGCCGCATCGCGCCGCGGCGCGAACTGGAATCGCGGATGCGAGTTCGCGCCGGCGGCTTCATCGTGCCGTTCACTACTGGTGCCAGTCGCCGTGGAAGTCGACGTAGAACTCGCGCCATTCTCGATTGTGCCACGTCGGCGATGACGGGATGCCTTCCTGACCCAGTCCGTCCACCGCGACGATCCAGTATCGCTTGCTGCCGCTGCCGGCTTCCTCGTCGGTCCAGGCGGTCGCGGCGACAGGCTCGTCGAAGCGGCGGAGCGTCTTCTGCCCCGCGCCGTTGATCCGCGGGTCGTCCATCCGGTAGACGCGGTAGCCGGCGATGTTCTTCTCGGGGTTCGCCTCCCAGCGGACGCGGCACTTGTCCCCCTCCTCGCGGGAGAAGACGCGCTGGGGGGCGGAGGGAATCGTGAGCGCGTAGGGTGAATCGCCCCCCGCCACGCCCAGCCGGTTCACGGCCAGCACGCGATACGCGAAGACGCCGTAACGGTACGGTTTGCCGGAATCGTCGCGCGAACGGTCCGGCAATTCGTTGGTGTGGACCGCGTTCTCGATCGACTCGTGCGGCTTCGACAGATCGACCCCCTCGTCGATGAACTCGGTCGCGGCGACAGGCTTGTCGGTCAGTCGCACGAATTCGCCGATGGCGCGGACCATGCCGACCGCGGGCTGTTCCGGCGGCGGCGTGTCGGACTTCAATCGTTTGATCTGGTCTTCGCTGTAGACCTGCACCGGCGCCCGCTCGACGATGTAGCCCACGACGTCCTTCGCGTCGGCGGGGGGCTTCCAACTCACGTGGATCCGCTTCGGCGAAATCGCCGAGACGACGATGTCCTCGACGAGTCGCGGCTGCGCGCGGACTTTCACGCTGTCGCCGCTCGTGCTGCCGTTCTCATCGACAGCCCGAATGAAGAAGAACGCGACCTGTCCTGTGCGCAGCGAATCGTCTGTCCACGTAGTCGCGTTCGCGGGAAGCTTCGCCGCAGAAGCGTATTCGATCTTCCATGCGGGGGTCTTCTCGTCGCCGACGCCGCGATGCACTTCCCACCCGGCGACGTTCGACCCTTCGGCCGGCTTCCACGAGAGCGTCGCCCCATTCTCTTCGGTGACGACGGTGAGATCGCGCGGCGGTCGCGGACGCGGATCGGCCTCGGGCTTCGCATAACGATAGGTCCAGATCTGCTGCTCCCAGCGGCCGGTCCGCGAGGCCGTCGAGCGGTGGAAGTTTTCCAGCAGCACGACGTTGTGATCCGGCAGATAGACCGGCTTGCGGAAGCGGTT
>JBBDNT010000153.1:18786-23607 GCA_040877445.1 Planctomycetaceae bacterium | reverse complement strand
TGAATATCCGTGATGATCCGTGCCCATCCGTGGTGAGAATCCTCGTTTTCATTTGATTGCGGCTTCGCCGCGCTGGGGTAGATCGTAAGCGGCAGGTCGTCCCGCAGTCCCTGGAGCCCGGGCGGCGTCGGCAGGGTCGCTCCTCGCTTGGGCATGGCGTTCGTAGGACGGGCTTAACTCGTTGTCGAAGAAGCGATAGGCCGCCCGTGTGTCGGCCCAGCCGGTGGTGGCCGCATTGATGCTCGCCTCGGCGTTCGCCGCCGGATCCACGATCAATTTCACGCTCCGCTTGTCGAGCCGCTCGTCCCCCTGCCGAACTCCCCGCAACTCCTCCGCGATCCCGTCGCACATTCCACGGCCTCCTGCCTGATCGACAGTCGAAAGAACGACACGCTATCATCGGAGGCGGAATGCCGATCCGCACCGAACGCCATCGATGCCGCTCATGACCACCGAAGACCTCCGCCGCTCCGCGAGGCAGGAACAGTTTCTCGACGTGATCGACCGCGACGAGGCGGAGCGGCGGTTTCATGCGCATCTGAAGCTCGAGCCGCTCGGCGTCGAGACGGTCCCGCTGTTCGAGTCCCGCGGCCGCGTGCTCGCGGAAGACGTGGCTTCCACCGTCGACGTGCCCGCCTTCGATCGCTCGAACGTGGACGGCTTCGCGGTGCGGGCGGCGGACACGTTCGAGGCGTCGGAAGCAGCGCCCCGCCGGCTCGCGCTCGATTCCGAGGTGCTCGCCCCCGGCGTCGTTCCGCGCCACGCGGTGCGGGCGGGAACCGCGACGACGATCGCCACCGGCGGCATCGTCCCCCGCGGCGCCGACGCGGTCGTGATGGTGGAGCACACCGAGTTCCTCGATGATCCCGCCATGATCGAGGTCTCCCGCGCCGCCGCGCCCGGGCAGCACGTGTCGTTCGCGGGGACCGACATCGCGCTCGGCGAAACGGTGCTTCGCGCGGGAGAATCGCTGTCGTCGCGCGAGATCGGCGTGCTCGCGGCGATCGGGCGAGCCGAAGTCTCCGTCTTCCGCCGCCCGCGCGTCGCGATCCTCTCCACCGGCGACGAAATCATCTCGCCCGGCGATCCGCTCGCGCAGGGACAGGTGTTCGACTCGAACCAGGCGATCCTCGCCGCGGCGATCGAAGAACTGGGCGGCGAGCCGGTGCGGCTGGGGATCGTTCCGGATGACGAAGTCGAACTCAAATTGGTGCTGGAGCGAGCGATTGGAATTCATCCGCCGCCCGATTCGATCGTCGGGAACTCCGGCGCGAAACCGCAAGCGGGTTGCGACGTCATCGTGCTTTCGGGGGGGACGTCGAAGGGGGCGGGGGACTTGTCGTATCGCGTGGTGCATGAACTGGGCGATCCCGGCATCGTCGCGCATGGCGTCGCCGTCAAGCCGGGGAAGCCGATCTGCCTTGCCGTGATCGGAAAGAAACCGGTCGTGATCCTGCCGGGATTCCCGACCTCGGCGATCTTCACATTTCACGAATTCGTCGCGCCGGTGATCCGCGCGTTCGCGGGAAGGCGGCCCGAGGAGCGGGATGCCATCGAAGCGACGTTGCCGGTGCGCGTGAACTCCGAACGCGGCCGCACCGAGTATCTGCTCGTGGGACTGATGCGCGGCGCCGACGGACCGGCGGCCTATCCGATGGGGAAAGGTTCGGGATCGGTCACCGCCTTCAGCCGGGCCGACGGGTTCATCACGATTCCCCAGCAGACGGAAATTCTCGAAGCGGGAAGCGTCGTCGGCGTGCGGTTGTTGGGAAGCACGGTGCGGGCGGCCGATCTCGTGGCGATCGGCAGCCATTGCGTCGGGTTGGGTTTTCTGCTGGGGGAACTGCAACGCCGCGGCCATTCGACGAAGTCGCTGTCCATCGGCAGCACGGGAGGACTCGCCGCCGCCCGTCGAGGAGAATGCGACATCGCGGGGGTTCATCTGCTCGATCCGGACAGCGGGGAATACAATCGGCCGTTTCTGAGCGACGATCTCGCGTTGATTCCCGGTTATCGGCGGATGCAGGGGATCGTGCATCGCCGGGGCGATTCGCGATTCGCGGACCGTTCCGTCGACGAGGCGATTCAACATGCCCTCGCCGATCCCGACTGCGCCGTGGTGAACCGCAATCCGGGCAGCGGCACGCGGATCCTGTTCGATCGCCTGTTGACCGAGCACTCGCCGGGAAATCGCACGCCGCCCGGCTACGCCGTGCAGACGAAATCGCACAATGCGGTCGCCGCGACGATCGCGCAGGGCCGGGCCGATTGGGGGTTGGCGATCGAGTCGGTGGCGATCGCGTATGGACTGGATTTCATCCCCGTGCGCGAGGAGTGTTACGATTTCGTCGTTCCGAAGAGTCGAATCGACCGTCCGGCGGTGTGGGCTTTCCGCGACCTGTTGAACGAACCGGCGATCCGCGCGCGGCTGGCGGCCATGCGGTGCCTGTGATGATCGGGAATTCCAGCGGAAGAGGCGGCGCGAAACCGCAAGCGTGAGTTGCGGCCGGGATCTGTCGCGGCCACTCCCCTACGATGTCTCGCATGATTCGTTACCTGCCCGATGAACCGCTCCCCGCCGTTCCCTACGTGCCGGGGAAGACCGCGCGTCCCCTCGATGTCGATGACCATGATGCGCGCGGGGGCGAACTCGTTTCGAACGATCCGCCGCGTCTTCTGCTCCGCGGTCTCGATTTGTTCAATCACGGCTACTACTGGGAAGCGCACGAGGCTTGGGAGGAGCTTTGGCATGTCGAAGAGCGCCGGGGGCTGGCCGCCGATCTTCTCAAGGGGTTGATCGCGCTCGCCGCCGCCGGCGTGAAGGCCCGGCAGGGAAACGCCGCCGGCGTGTCGCACCACGCGGAACGCGCGGCGGCGCTGTTCGCGAAGGTTCGCGACATGCGGGCGGACTCGCGCGCGTTGCAGATGAGGCTGCCGCTCGCGAAGTTGATCGGGCATGCCGAAGCGCTTGCCCGCTCGCCGATCGTCGACGACTCGCAGGACGTGACGGCCGTCGCGGTCTTGCTGTTTCGGGTCGAATTGGAATGACAGGCGTTCCAAGGTCTCAGGTTGAAACGGAGCTTTCCACATCGCCTACCGCACCCGCTCGACGCTCGCGTTCGACGCATCGACGGAGACCATCCCCAACAACCCCGCCGCCACCGCCCTCCTCGGCCGCGAATACCGCAAGGGGTTCGGGCTGCCGAAGGTGTAAGGGCCGGACGCCTTCACCGTGAGCAAAAAAGCGACCCGGACGCTTGAAGCGTCCGGGGTCGCTGATGGATTCCGCCCGGCAGTCGGACCGAAGGACATCACGACTGCGGTTCCGCTTTCCAACGCTTGAATCGCGTGCGCAACTCCGCCACGAATCGCTCGAATTCGTTTTTCGGTCGGCGGTCGGGCAGTTTCATCGCCTTGATGATATCCGCCGGGTGCTCCTGGCTTGCCAGCGCTTTGTGGTCGGTCCTTGCACCCTCCATCACGAATCGTGCTTGATGATGATGCCCGCGACTCCTGCATGATGCACTGCGGATCGAGACCACATTCGAGGACAACTCCCGGCTCGGTGGGATCGATCCCGCGGCCCGTCGTCGGAGTTGTTCGGTCCGGTCCGCATCGAGGGCAGCTGAAGAGAATTGCGATCGAAGTGCAAGTTCTCCCCCGCGGCCGGTCCACGATGGAGACTGCCACCCACCCGGCGCTCGGAAGAAAAACTTCCGATTCCTCTTGACCCGCCCGGGAAAGGGTACGTATATTTATGGACACATTCAGGAGCGACCGCGTTGCGGCAGGCGACTCGGCACGCGAACCGCGAACGGTCGAGCGGCATGGTGGGTCCCGATTTGTCGTCGTGAAGGAGCACGAACATGCGGCATCGCGGTGCGATACTTCTGATGATCGCCGGAATCGTCTCCGGGACCGCGACGGCGGCGGTCGCGCAAGCCGGCGGCGCCGATCGCATCCGCGTCGAAGCGGCGCCCGATCGCTACGAGGACGCGCTGGCCGAGTTTCAGGAGGCGGTCGCGAAGGACTACACTTCCCGTCGCGAGCCCCGGCCGGTGTTCGGCGAGTGGGTCCACATCGAAACCGACGCCGTGCGGGAGTTGTTCCCCGGGTACCACTTCGCCGCGATCACCTGGGAGGCCGATTCGGCGTCCGACAGCGAGACGACGCACTGGCTCGCGAGCGTGTATCCGGGGCTGAGGCTGACGGCCGCGGTCAATCGGCAGACTCGCACCGTTCCCGGCGCGTTCACCGACGCGGACGATCAGCACGTCTTCTTCATGGCGCTCGCGAATCGCGGCACACCTTTGCGCGACCAGGCGGACGCGCGGCTGATCTGGGAGGCATTTTGCGATCTGCACCAGTTGCCGTGGAAGAATCGACCCTTCGAGAGGATCGGCTCCGTGGATGGCGATCCACCACGGCAACCGCAGAACGCGCGTCGGCTCGCGGGGATTCGTAATCACCGCGAACCGTTGCCTCCCCAGCGGGTGGAATGGAGATTCGGCATTCATGAAGATGTGAAGCGGGTCGTGCGATCGAATTGGGGGCCGGCTGTGGAAGGTGACGTCACGGTGACGACCTATTGGGAAGTCCGCACCGACCCCGCCACTCACCGCATCCTGGAGTGGCGGAAGCGCGCGACGCAATCCGCCTTGCGCGTGCCGGCCGCCTCGTAGCGCACTCCGCGCGGCGCGCAAACCGAAGAATTCGCGATCCGATACCATGACCGTGGCCGGCGCGCGCGCAAACCGAAGAATCCACGATCCGATACCACCTGCTTGGCGGCGCGCAAAGCGAAGAATTCGCGATCCGATA
>JBBDNT010000153.1:14890-18686 GCA_040877445.1 Planctomycetaceae bacterium | reverse complement strand
CGATCCGATACCACCTGCTTGGCGGCGCGCAAAGCGAAGAATTCGCGATCCGATATCACGATCCGGCCGGGCACGAAGCGAAAAATTCGTCGTTCGATACCACCCGTCGACGGCGGACGGATCGGCGATCCGTTCTACGGGTTCGAGCTGCCGCGCAACGAAGCGTCCGGGGCGCTGGGCGCCGCGGATGGATCGGCGATGTTCGCCGCGAGCGCGTGCCGGACCGTCGCGACGATCAGGTCGACCGTGAACAGCGATTTCAGGTCGTCGGGCGTGGCGGCCGATTCGAGGTCGACATTCTCCAGGAACGGGAATCGCTCGCGGAGGCGGCGGAAGTTTTCGCTCGTGCCGGTCGCGTCGGCCGATGCCGTCCCGTCCCGCGGGTCGAGCAGTTGCTGGAACCGCACCGGGACGCCGTATTTCCGCTCGAAGCGGAAGGTCATGTCGAGCACGTCGAGCGATTCGCCTCCCAGGTCGTGGAAGAAGCGGGCCTCGGGGACGACCTCCTCGAGTTCCACTTCAAGCAGCTCGGCGATCGATTCGCGAAGTTCTTCGCGCAGCGGATCAGGGGCGTTCATCGTCGGATTTCCTTTCATTGATTGGAGGAGCGTTGATTGGAAGAGGATGCCCCGGATCGATTCGCGCGGCTCGCCGACCGACGCTTCGACGGTGCGCCCGCCGTCGCCGCGCCGTCGCCGATGCGGTTCGCCAATTCGGGGTACGATTCGTCGACGAATTCGGCGTAGATGATCGTCACCATCGGGTGCGCGTGGCCCAGTTGCCGTTGCAGGAACAGCAGGTTCCCGCCGGTCCGCTTGTAGCCGAGAAAGCCGTAGGTGTGCCGCAGCAATTGCACGCTGGCCTTCGAGCCGAAGCCGGCGTCGGTGAGAATCCGCACGACGCGGCGATAGAGAGCCGTCCGCTCGTAGGGGTTGCCGCGCTCGTTGAGCACCAGCGGCTGGTCGAGATCCTTCGGCGCGACGCCTTCCGGCAGCGCGTCGCGGCGAACTTCATCGCAATATTCTCGGACCAGCCGGCTGACGGAGTCGGGCACGAACACCGTGCGATCCTGCCGGGGCGTGCCGCGCACCTCGAAGGCCGACTTCTTCGTCCCGACGATCGTGTCCCGCAGGCGGAGGCGGCAGAATTCGGAGTTCCGAAGTCCGGAGAAGAGGAGCGCCTGAACGATCAATCGGTCGGTGATCGCGGCGGCGCGGGCGTCTTCCCCGGCGTGCGCGACGCGTTCGTCGAGGGCGCGGAGGAGCGCGGCGGTTTCGCGCTCGTCGAGGAACATCTCGCGGGTCAGCGTCCAGGGTTCGGCCATGGTGCGTCCTTACCGATCGGTCTTGTTGCGTCGATCGTATCACAACAAGGTTGATCGGTAAAGCGCATTTCTCCCGCTCACGACGTCCATTCCGGCAGAATGGACGTACAAAGTACGTCCCGCCTGCCGGGCGGGACGTGGAGCGCGCAGAAAACTTCACCGCCAGCGATCGGTCGAACCGTGGCGCGCGGTCGCGAATTCGGAGGCCGTGCGCTCACGACAGAGATTCGCATTCCGGATGCCCACAGCCCGCTCACCACGTCCATTCCGGCAGAATGGACGTACAAGACTGCCGGGCGGGACGTGGAGCGCGGGGCAACGCAGCCCGGTCACTGATGCCATTCCCCGACGAACGGTGCGTAGAACTCCCGGCAGGTGCGGTAGTGCCACGTGCCGGACGAGGGGATTCCCTCCTGTCCCAGCGCGTCGACCGCGACGACCCAATAGCGGCGGGCCTCGGCGCCGGCGTTCTCGTCGGTGAAGGTGGTCGCGGCGACCGGCGCCGGGGTGAGGCGGAGCGCCTTCTGCCCCGGCCCTTCCGGGCGCGGACCTTTCATCCAGTAGAGGCGATAGCCGGCGATCTTCTGCTCCGGGTTCGCCGCCCATTTGATGTGGCACGTCTCCCCGTCCTCGCGGGAAAACACGTGCTGCGGCGCGGAGGGAATCGTGAGGATGTACGGTGACGGCCCGCTCTCCTTCCCCTGCTTGTTCACCGCCCGCACGCGGTATGCGAACACCGCGAAACGGTACGGCTTACCTTCGTCGTCGAGTTGCTCGCCGCGGATCCGCGAGCGCAGCAGCAGTTCGCCTTCGATCGGCCGCGGCTTCGTCAGGTCGATGCCCGTGTCGCTGAACCGCGTCGCGGCGATCGGCTCGTCGGTCAGTCGCTGGAACTCGCCGATCGCCTTGATCGCCCCCACGCTGGGCGAATCGAGCGGGGGCGTGTCGGTCTTCAGGCGGACGACCTCGTCCTCGCTGAAAACTTCCACCGGCGCCCGCTCGACGTGATAACCTGTCACATCCTCGTCGGCCGAAGCGGGCCAATTCACGACGATTTCCTTCGCCGAGATCACGGAGACGACGAAATCCTCGACGATCCGCGGCTCTTCGCGAATTCGCTTCGGCTTCGGTTCGACGACCGGCTCGGCCGCGGCGTAGCGATAGGTCCAGATTTGTTGCTCGCGATCGACGCCCGGCACGCGATGATACGGCGTGATGGTCGCCTCGAACACGAACAGGTTCAGGTCCGGCGCGTAGACGATCGAGCGGGTGCGGCTGCCGGGGCTTTGCGGCTCGCGGGGCGGCTTCATCGCCATCCACTCGTTCTTGCCGGCGTCGTAGGCCCACGTTTCGAGATGCCCAGGTTGCCCTTCGCCGTCTCCGGAAACGCCGACGACCGCCACGACCACCTGGTTGGCGTTGTCGTAGGCGAGGACGGCGTCGTTGCGGTCGGTGGGCGGCTGAACCTTGGGCTTCATGTCGCGCCATTCGTTCTTCGCGTAGTCGTAGGCCCAGGTGTGCGGATCGTCGGTGAATTGCGAGCCGAAGAGGATATGCAGCTTGCGGGCGGAATCGTACGCCATGTGGCCCGCGCTTCGCGGGTCGGGTTCGACCGCGCTGCGGCGCGTGGTCCAGGTGTTGGTCCAGGGATCGTAGATGTGCGTGCCGGGCTGCGTCCCCTGCCCGCCCTGGACGACCACGACCTGATGATCGCCGTCCCAACTCGTGCTGTGCAGCGCGCCGATTCCCGGCTCGGGAAGCGGCTTCGCGTCGCGCCAGGTGTTCGTCGCCAGGTCGTAGTTCCAGCACGTGTTGTGGTTGAGATGCACGTGCCTGTACCAGTGCCAGCCGTGGCTGATGCCCCCCGCGCGAATCCGCAGGAAGCGTTTCGCCACGGGGTCGAACACGTTCTGATGGCAGCAGCAGGAGGGGACGGGCGAGCGGTTCGGCTCTTGCAATTCCCATTTCATCGTGGCGGGGTCCAGCGTCCAGACGTCGTGAATCTGATCGCCGGAACCCTTCAAGCCGCCCTGCGAATGCCCTCCCCAGCGGATGACGCGCTTGGCCGCGGTGTCGTATGCCATCGAAGGCTCGTAGCCGAGCCGGGGGGACACCGGCGCGTCGGGCAGCGGCGACCGCTTGACCCACTCGTTGACCGGATGCTCCGGCGGCGCGGCGGCGAGCCGGCCGGAAACCGAGACGAGCAACACGCACACGACCGGCAACCAGCGCAGCGCGAACGACGGCATGATCGAATCTCCGTGGATGGCGAGCGGTCTTCGAAGCCGATTCGAAGGGCGGCGAAGCGGCGGCGGGGGTGAAGTGAATCGGCGACCCGTACCATACGGTCGCGCGGGGCGGCCGATCAAGGATCAACCTGGCGCGGCGACGTGGAGGGTGTGGCAAGAGCTTTTGGCGACGCCAGGTCTCTGTGGCGTTGGGTGGCGGGGGCGCTCCGCAACGCGGAAGCCC
>JBBDNT010000153.1:0-14880 GCA_040877445.1 Planctomycetaceae bacterium | reverse complement strand
CGCGACGGGGGCTTTCGCTGCGCGAAGCGCCCCCGCCACCCGCCGCCCCGCACGTCGCCGTCGTTCGTTTCATGGCGCCTCGCGGTGGACAATCCGCTCGCGATCCGCATGATGGCTCGTGGTCGGCCTATCGGAGAGCGACATGAGCGGGATCCTCGTCACCGGCGCCGCCGGGTTCATCGGCTTTCACCTCGCGCGGCGGCTGCTCGCGCGGGGCGAGACCGTGGTCGGCGTCGACGACCTCAACGACTACTACGACGTGCGGCTGAAACAGGCCCGCCTCGCGCTGCTCGAGTCGGAAGCCGGCTTCGACTTCCGCCGTCTCGACCTCGCCGATCGCCACGAAACGGCGGAACTGTTCGAGAGGGGCCGGTTCGAGAAGGTGGTCCACCTCGCCGCTCAGGCGGGCGTGCGGTATTCGATCGAGAACCCGCACGCCTACATCGACAGCAATCTCGTCGCGTTCCTGAACGTGCTCGAGGGCTGCCGGCACAATGACGTCCGGCACCTCGTGTATGCGTCGTCGAGTTCCGTCTACGGGGCGAACACGGCGATGCCGTCCTCGATCCATCAGACGGTCGATCATCCCGTGAGCTTGTACGCGGCGACGAAGAAGGCGAATGAACTGATGGCCCACACCTACAGCCATCTCTATCGTCTGCCGACGACGGGGCTGCGGTTCTTCACGGTGTACGGTCCGTGGGGCCGGCCGGACATGGCGTTGTTCAAGTTCGCGCGGGCGATCCTCGAAGACGAGCCGATCGACGTTTACAACCACGGGAACATGCGGCGGGATTTCACCTATATCGACGACATCGTCGAGGGAATCGTGCGGGTGACGGACCGCATCGCCGCGCCCGACGCCGCGTGGACGGGGGCCGATCCCGACCCCGGCACGAGCAACGCGCCGTATCGCTTATACAACATCGGAAACAATCAGCCGGTCGAACTGTTGCGGATGATCGAGGTGCTCGAAGAGTGCCTGGGGAAGAAGGCCAGGCGAAACCTGCTGCCGATCCAACCGGGAGATGTTCCCGAAACCTACGCCGACGTGGACGATCTTGTCCTCGACGTGGGCTTCGCGCCGCGGACGACGATCGAAGAGGGGATCGCGCGGTTCGTGGAGTGGTACCGCGCCTATCATGGGGGCGAATCGGGATTGGCGAACCGGGCGACATCATTATAATGCCGCCCGGTTCGGCCGCGGAGCCTCGGTCTCGGGATCGAGCCGCGACCGTCTGGGAGCGTTCGGTTGATTTCAAGGTCTTGGGAAACTCCGCTCCCTCACGGTCGCGGCTCGAAATGATCGGGACACAGTAGTACGGCTTCAACCTTGATCTTGTGGGCCGACCGTAGGATGGATTGGCCATGACACGGTGAGGTCGCCAGGTTCGCGGAGGCCGACACGCCAGTGAGGCTTGATCGCATGGGTGCCGCCAATCCGTCTTACCACGGCTTCAACCGCCAAGTTCAAGCCTGAAGCGGTAGTAGTTCCAAGTTCCATGTTGGCAGTTCGGCGAGGCCGCACCGCGCGTCATGCCCGCGAAGGCGGGCATCCAGCGGATGCGGGAGTCGCACCATGCAGCGTTGCCGCCGCGGCGTGGGACTGAATTCCCGCCTCCGCGGGAATGACGATCCTTCCGAACGAAATCCTGGAAGTCGGCACTACTACTTCTTCCAGATTGAATTTGGATGTTGGCGGCATGTAAGACGGATTGGCAATCCTTCCAACGGCAAGCGAACCGGCAGAACGATCGACTGCCGGCGACGTTGAGGCCTCACCGCCGGATTGCCAATCCATCCTACGGGAAACCCACAAGATCAAGCTTGAAGGTGTGCTACTGGGACATCATCAACGGACTGATTCGGGAAGTCGTCGTGAAGATCCGCAACCGTCGCTTGATCCGCCTGCTCGCGTGGGTATTGGCGAGCGGTTTCCGATTGTTGTTCGCCACCTGCCGGTTGCGGGTGCATGCGGTCGATCCGGCGACGAACGCGTACCTGCCTCCGGTCGGGCCGCGGTTCTTGTTCTGCATCTGGCACGATCACATCGTGATGACGCTGTTTTCGGCGCGGCCGCGGAAAATGGCGGGCCTCGTGAGCCGGCATCAGGACGGGTCCTTCGTCGCCGACACGATGGAAGTGCTCGGCATCCTGCCGGTCCGCGGGTCGACGAACCGCGGCGGCGCGCAAGCGGTGCGGCAGCTTCTGGAGACGGCCCGCGAGCATCACATCGCGATCACGCCGGACGGCCCGCTCGGCCCGCGGCGGCGATTGAAGGGCGGCATCGTGTACCTCGCCTCGCGCTCGGGACGGAAGGTGGTGCCCGCGGTCTACTCGTGCGCGCGCGGCTGGCGGTTGCGCGCCAAGTGGACCGACATGCTCGTCCCGAAACCGTTCACGCGAATTCACCTGGTGATGGGCGAACCGCTGGCGATTCCCGCCGACGCCGAACGCGACGAGCTCGAGGAACATCGCGCGCGATTGCAGGCGGAAATGGAACGGCTGGAAGCGATCGCCGACCGGCTGGCCCGCGGCGAAGAAGTCCCCGAGGCGCCGCCGCGGCACGTGCCGATGAAGCGCGCGGCGTGACGCCTGCGATCTTCCCATGTAGAATGCACCGCGTGGAGTTCTGGCCGCGACACGGGACAAGCTCGCAGGAGGCAATTTCGATGCGGACCCAACGATTGGCGCTGCCCGCGGCGGCGATTCTCTTGCTCGCGGCTTGCGACCACATCCGGAGCGAAGCGGGACGCGCGGACGACCCGCCGTCGCTCGTCGACGATGTAGGGAGTCGCTCGTTCGCGGCGCCCGCGCGACTGGACGATCCGGTCTCCACCGGCGGTCCGGCGGAAAGCCTGTTTCCCGCGGACGACCGGGACGACACGCACGTCTTCGCCGCGTTCACGGCCGACGCCGACGTTCCCGCCGACGACCGTCGAGCCGACGCGCCGCGGGGCGATGCGCCGCGCCGGGAGAAACCCAATCGGCTCGGCCGCTCGAACAGTCCCTACCTGCTCGCGCACGCGCACAACCCGGTCGATTGGCATCCCTGGGGACCGGAGGCGCTCGAACTCGCCCGCCGCGAGAACAAGCCGATCTTCCTCTCCGTGGGCTACAGCAGTTGCTACTGGTGCCACGTGATGGAGCGGCTCGTGTTCTCCAACGAGGCGATCGCCCGCAAGATGAACGATCGATTCATCAACGTGAAAGTCGATCGCGAAGAGCGGCCCGACGTCGACGAGGTCTACATGACCTCACTGCAAATTTACTTCGCGCTCACCCGCACGCCGCAACCGGGCGGGTGGCCGCTGTCGATGTTCCTCACCCCCGACGGCAAACCGTTCCGCGGCGGCACGTACTTCCCTCCGGAAGACATGCGCGACGAGGCCGGCCAGGTCGTGCGGCCCGCGTTCACCCGCATTCTCGACGAAGTCGCCGACGCCTGGAAGAACGACCGCGACACGGTCGAGCAGCACGCCGACACGATCACCGAGCAGGTCCGCCGCGTGATGCAGCCGCAATTCGCGCTCGAACCGGCGAAGATCGATCGCGAACTGCTCGCGACGACGGCGGCGACCATCAAGGAAGCGATCGATCCAGTGCACGGCGGCGTCGACTTCAACGCCGACGCGCCCGACGCGCCGAAGTTTCCCGTCGCCCCGCGACTGGCGCTGTTGCAATATCAAGCCGATCGGCAGGGAGACAAGGAGGCGGCCGAGGCCGTCGCCCGCACGCTCGACGCGATGGCGGCGGGAGGCATTCGCGATCACCTGGGGGGCGGCTTCCATCGCTACAGCGTCGATCGCCGCTGGCACGTGCCGCACTTCGAGAAGATGCTGTACGACCAGGCGCAACTCGCGACGGTCTACACGGCCGCCTTCCGCGCCACTGGGAACCGCGCCTACCGCGCCGTCGCCGAGCAAACGCTCGACTTCGTCCTGCGCGAAATGACCGGCCCGCGGGGGGGCTTCCATTCCGCCATCGACGCCGAGACCGACGCCGTCGAAGGGGCGTATTACACGTGGACGCCCCGGCAAGTCGAAGACGCGCTCGGTCCCCGCGACGCCGAACTATTCGGCCGCGTGTACGGCCTGGACGAACCGAAGGGACTCGAGCACGGGCACGTGCTGCACCTGCCGCGTCCGCTCGAACTGGTCGCGCGCGACTTGTCGACCGCCCCCTCGGCGCTCGAGCGGAAACTGGCGGAGATGCGCCGCAAGTTGCTCGCGGCGCGGCAGGAACGGCAGCCTCCTCTTCAGGACGACAAGGTGCTCGCCGGCTGGAACGGGCTGATGATTCGGGCGCTCGCCGAAGCGGGGCACGAACTGGACCGGCCCGAGTACGTCGCCGCGGCCGAACGCGCCGCGCTGTTCCTGCTCGCCGAATTGCGCGACGACGATGGCCGGCTGATGCGCAGCTGGCGGAACGAGCGGGGCGAGGTGGAAGGCTATCTCGACGATTACGCCTACGTCGTGCAGGGTCTGCTGGCGGTGCATCGCGCCACGGACGAAGCGAAGTGGCTGAACGCGGCTCGCCGCTTGACCGACGATCAGATCCGCCTGTTCCTCGACGAACAGGATGGAGGCTTCTACTTCACCGCGAACGATCACGAGGAGTTGATCGCCCGCACGAAAAACGCCTATGACGACGCCTTGCCCGCCGCGAACTCGGTCACGGTGCGGAACCTGCTTCGCATCGCGTCGCACTTCGACGCACCGCAGTATCGCGAGTTGGCGGAGCGGACGCTCGCGGCATTCGTGCCGCTCGCGCGGAAGCACCCCGGCGGGATGTCCACGCTGGCGCTCGCGGGGGGCGAGTTTCTGGACGAGCCGGACTTTCGAGCCGCGCGCGAGGCGCCCCGCCGCGTCCCCGCGAACGGCGTCGCGCGGCCGGCGCGACTGGTCGCGGAAACGGGAGCGGACGATCCGAACGCACCGGCGGAAACGCCGATCGTCCCGATCGCTGGCGAAGAGCGACGGGCCTCGAACGAGGACGACGAAGATCCGTTGGTGAAGGCGCGGGCCTATCTCGCGGTCGATCGGCTGCCCGCGGGGGAGGAGTGCCGGATCGTCGTGCTGCTCGACGTCGCCGAGGGCTGGCACATCAACCAGAACCCGGCCAAGCCGGCGAACTTCATCCCCACGCAGTTCACGATCAAGGCAGCGGAAGGGACGAAGCTGTCGGCCGTGCGCTATCCCAAGGGGGACGAGTTGCGAATCGCCGGGTTCGACGATCCGGTTTTCGTGTACGAAGGCCGGGTCGCGGTATACGGCGTGCTCACCGCCCCGGCGGAGGCGGCGGGAAAGACCGAGGAGTTCGAGCTCACGATCCGCTATCAGGCGTGCAACGAAGGCATCTGCCGACCTCCCGCCACGGTGAAGCTGACCGGCAAGGTTCCAATCGCCGATCGCGGCGAAGCGGTGCGGGCGATCAACGAGAAACTGTTCCGCGAGATGGACGAGAAAGGAGAGAAGGAAAAGGAGAAGAAGCACGAACCGATCGCGCCGTTTTGAACGCCACGGTTCGAGCATGTTTGGTGGAGCGACGATGGGCGGGTAGGACGAACTTCAGTTCGTCGTGCCCGCACGCCAGAGGAACAGCCGCGACGTCGAAAACACCATCCGCGAAGATCAGCGAGGGTTGCCAGGCTCCCGGTCCGCTTCGCACGGCGAACTGAAGTTCGCCCTACGAAGCCCGCGCGACGAACGCGAGTGCCGGGAATCTTCGTGCCGGCCGCTGCGCAGCTTGTATTTCGATTCGAATCAGGAGCGTTTTCGTGGATTTTCAGGACGCGCCGGCGTGGGTTCGCACGCTGCCGGCGGTGAACGCGGGCCTCAACGGACTCGCGACGGTGATGCTCATCGCCGGTTACGCCTTCATCCGCACGGGGCGAATCGCGTCGCACAAGCGGACCATGCTCTCGGCGTTCGGCGTGTCGGTGCTGTTCCTGGCGTGCTACCTCACTTATCACTTCGCCTTGCAGAGTTACACGGGGAGCGGCTCGCGGCGGTTCGACGGGCAAGGTTTCGTGCGGCCCGTGTATTTCACGATTTTGATCACGCACGTCATCCTCGCGGCGATCGTGCCGGTGCTGGCGTCGATCACGATCTACCGGGGATTGAAGGGGGATTGGGAGCGGCACCGGCGGATCGCGAAGGTCACGTTCCCGATTTGGCTTTACGTCTCCGTCACGGGCGTTATCATCTACGTCATGCTGTATCACTGGAACTGACCGGCCGCGCGGCGGTTCTTTCAAGGGACCTCCCCGGACGAGGGAGAGCGAATCATGTTCCGCCGTATTCTGTTCGCCGCCGCGTGTCTGTTCGCCCTGGGAATCGCCGGACCGGCAATGCCATCGGCCGAAGCGTGCCCGATGTGCAAAGCGGCGAACGAAACCGACGACCGCTTGCCGCGGGCCTACATGGCAAGCATTCTGTTCATGCTCGCGATGCCGGCGACGCTGGTCACGGGTTTCGGGTTCGCGTTCTGGCGGCTGTCGAAAAAGCAGGAAGCGCTGCTCGCCGCCTCGGAAGAACGGCCGGAAGAGCCGTTCGCGGACGACTGGCGGTAGTGCCGCACCAGCCGGGCGCTAGGGCGACCGTAGTGCGTCGTTCAGATTGAATTTGGTGGTTGGCGGCCTGCAAGACGGATTGGCAATCCTTCCAACGGCAAGCGAACTGGCAGAACGATCGACCTTCGGCGGCGCTGGAGACCTCACCGCCGGATTGCCAATCCATCCTACGGGCAACCCACAAGTTCAATCTGGATGAGATAGTAGGACGGATTGCCAATCCGTCTGCCGAGCATCGCGTGACGGGCGGGTAGGACGGATTTGTAATCCGTCGTGCCCGCCGTCGAGAAGACTCGCGCCGACAGCGCCACCGATCCAGACACGGTCCGCAATTCGACTTGAAGTCGTGCTGGCGGACGGAATGCAATTCCGTCCCACGACGCCCTCGTGGGTCGCACTTCCCGGCCTTCGGTGTCCCTGCATGCGATTCGGGAGTGGAGGACGGCACGCCGCCTACCCTTCCATCAGTTGAAGGGGATGCGAGCCGGCCTCCGCCAGGATGCGTTCGGCGGTCGCCAGCTTTTCCGGGTCGTGGTGTTCGACCGCGACGAGCAGGTTGCCTTGCGTGACGGCTTGGTCGTAATAGTCGGCGACCTCCTTCTCGACCCCGCGCGACATCAAGGCGCCGATCAGCGTGCCGGCCACGCCTCCTCCCGCGGCGGCGAAGAACGCGCCCGCCGCCACCAATGGCGCGCCGACCCCCGTGGACAGCCCGATCACCGCCGTCACTCCGCCCAGCAAAGCGCCGATGCCGCCGCCGACGGCGGCGGTCGCGGGAGTGAACGTCCCCGCGGGCTCCTGATGCTCGAACTCGCGGAAGTGGCGCTCCTTGGTTTCATCCGAACTGACGACCGTGATCTCGTCGCGCGTGAACCCCGCCTGAAGCAGGTTCCGCACGGCGACCTCGGCGTGCGCCACTTCGGCGAAGACGCCCGCGCGCACCGGGCGCTGAGGTTCGGATCGGCCGGGGTGGGATGGAGATTGTCGGGTCATGGTCGTTTCCAAGGGCTATGTCGAAGGGGCGAAGCCAGGGCTAGGTCTCGACGGGAAGCCCGGCCTCGTTCCAGTCGATCTTGCCCGGCTCGTAGTCGTAGACTTCCGCGTAATCGAGTTCGTCGAGTCGGGCGGCCGCCTCCGCGGACGCGGAGCATTCCGCATCGTGGCAGTACACGAGCACCGCCCGGCTCTTGTCCGGCACCGCTTCGCGCATGTGCTCGTCGAAGTTCTCGTCGAAGGGAACGTTGATCGCTCCCGGCAAGTGGAACTCGCCGAATCGGTCGCTGTCGAGGACTTCCACGACCGTCACCTCCCGGCCGTTCGTCACCAGCCGGCGGGCTTCTTCACGGTTGATGGTCTCCATGTTCGTGCTCCGGCCGCCGCGGGTGAATGAATGGATTCCGACATCCTCCACACCTCTCGACTCCGCGCGTGCCGCGGAAGCGGGGAAGCGATCAAGTCGCGGCCGCGGCCGCGGGCGCCGCTCGAGCGACGTCGGCCAGCGAGACGACGCCCACCAGTCGATAATCGTCGTCGTGGACGAGCAGCCGACGCATCTTTTTGCGACGCATCAATTCCAGGGCCGTCGCCACGTCTTCGTCGAGATGCAGGCTCACGACCGAGCCGGTCCGTTCGGGATCGACTTCCCCCGCCTCCTTCGCCGCCCCGCGCGACATGATTTCGCCGACGTAGGCGACCGCCTCGAAGCCGTCCGCCACCCCCCGGACCACGATGTCGCGATCGGTGAGGATGCCCACCGCCGTCTCCTCCTGGATGACGGGGAGGAACCCCACGTCGGCGTCCCGCATCTTCGAAGCGGCTTCCTGAATGGTTTGATCGGCGGAGATCGTCTCGACCCCGCGCGTCATGATGTCGTTCAAGCGCATGACTGATTCCTTTCCCCCGACGAAGCGCCGGAATCGAACTCGATTCGCCCGCGTGCGGCGTCGGTTCGCGTTCCCCGCGTTCGTATGGGTGCTGCTTTGATTATTCGGCGGACCGACGGAAATCTCCATCCGGCTTTCGTCCGCCTCGTGCTCCGCGCGGCCCCCTGTGTTCGCTACGGGAATCCCCCAGCCCAGTCGGCCGGACGCCTCCGGTTTCGCGCCATCAAGCCCGCCCCAACATCACCACGTCGAGGCTGGTCATCTCGAACTCGTTGGAATCCGGCAGGTAAGCCGGCGACGACGGATCGATCAGCGCGTGCAGCCGGACTCGTTGCCGCTCGTCGAGAATTCGATCCACTTGCCGGGCCAGCCAGTCGAAGTAGTGTCGCAGAAACTCGCGGTCCGCATCCGGCAAGGGCGCGGTGCGATCGATCGCGGATGTCCGCCGCTCGAATGTTTCCAGACCCGCCGCATGAAAGAGTTCCTGCAAGTGGCGGGCGGCGTACATCTTTCCGGCCGAGCCGAGCCGGCGGGCCATCGCCGCGCGCAGCGCGTCGTGCACCGCGAGTTCCAGGTCCGCCGGCCAGGGGAGCAACAGGTCGTGCAAGCCGTCGTTCTCGAGCACCGCGATCGTTCCTCCCGCGCGCGTCACGCGTTTCATTTCGCGGAGAGCCGCGATCGGATCGGGGAGGCTGATCAGGCTGTGCGCGCACCACACGAGGTCGAACGTCGCTGAATCGAACGGCAGCGCGAACGCATCGGCCGCGACATGCCGCACCGTCGACGCCGCGCCGTTCGAGACGCGCCGCGCCCGACGGAGATATGCGGGAGCGATGTCCGCCGCCGTCACGTCGCCCGCTTCGCCGACGCGCTCGGCGAGATACGGCAAGTAGAAGCCGTCGCCGCAGGGCACGTCGAGGACGCGGTCGCCGCGGTCGAGCGGCAGTTCGTCGATGATCGCCGCCAACTCCGCGCGATGGGCCTCGTGCCTGGCGGCGAGCAGCGGCGCGTAATCGGGCAGCGATTCGCGCGGCGGGGAGTAGGGGGCGGTCGTCGTCATCGTCGATTCGTTCGCCGGTGCGAATGGGGAAAGTGATCCGGACGCTCGAACCCGTCCGGGTCAATCGAGTTTCATGAAGGGATTATCCATCGCCGCGACGATTCGTCGCCTCGGGCGGTTCCGGGGCGTCGCTCCTGGCGATCCTCGGATCCTCGCAACACGCCGGGGCTCCCCGGTTCGCGCATCGGGAAAGCTCCCGATGAGCGCGCCGCTTCTCTTCCCGTGGGCGGATCCCCGGCCGTTCCGTATGCTTGAAGCACGAAGCACCATTCGGGACGAAAGGTGAACGGCCATGGCTTATCGGCAGGTGCGCGACATTCTGAAGGACATCCGGAACGTCCACCGTCAACTGGCGGACTTTTACGAAAGCTGGGACGGACGTGCCCGGGATCAGCGGGCCGCAGCGGTGTTGACCCACGTCGGCCGCCACGAGGAGTTCTTCAAGGAATCGCTCGCGCGGTACGAGCCGCGGGCCGCCGAGGGGATCCTCGACACCTGGATCCAGTATCCGCCGGACGAGACGCTGAACGACGCGCTCGAGGAGGTCGGGTTGTCTCCGGAGATGAGCGTGGACGACGTGGTCGAGGTCGTGCTGCGGATGGACCGGGCGCTGATCGAGGCATATCGGCAACTGGCCGACTCGACCGCCGCCCCGCGCGTCAAGGAGTTGTTCGAGAGCCTGATGGAACTCGAAGAGACGAAGAACCGCAGCGACGCGTGGAGCGCGCGGGACGAATGACCGGGCGAGCCGGACGCACCGGCCATGCGCCTTCCATCCGCCGCTCGCCGCGCCCGGCTCACCTCGTCTGAAAGAAGAGCGCCTTCTTCTCTCCCGGCAGGGTGTAGTCGAACCCGCAGGCGCGGAATACGTTTTCCGAAGAGGTGATCGCCATCACTTCGAGCACGTTCCGCTCGCGGGCCAGTCGCAGACAGGCTTCGATCAGCCGCTTGCCGATTCCCTGTCCCTGGTACTCCGCCGCCACCGCCAGGCTGCGGATTTCCGCCAGCTTGATCGAGTAGATCTCCAGCGCCGCCACTCCAATGATCCGTTCCCCCAGTTCCGCGACGAACCCGTGCGGCACAAGAATTCCCAACTCCTCCTCGGTGCGGGGCAGCAGCTTTCCCTGCTCGACGAAGGGATGGATGAACTCGAGCAGCCCCGGCACGTCCGCCGCGGTCGTCGCCCGAATCGTCGCATCCGCCGCGGAAAGAGACATCGCCAGTGGTCCTTTCTTTCGACATCGTAACACTTGACCCGAATGCCGTGGCGGCCGATTCGGCTTGGCGGTCGACGACCGGCGGGTAGGACGAACTTCAGTTCGTCGTGCCCGCCATCGCACGCCGACCTTTGCGGAGCGCACGGGGCGCGGGCTTCGCACGGCGAACTGAAGTTCGCCCTACGAATGCCGCCGCCTCGAACTCGACTTCCGCCGATCGGGTCAAGTGTTGCTCGACATCACTTCTTGAGTTCATTTCCCGCGCACGTTCCCGAACAGTTCGACGTGCAGTCGCGGCGAGACGCGCCAGCCGCGACGCGACGCGATCGCGTCCAGCCAGGGTTGCTTTTCGCGGAGCATCTCGGCGGTCGTGGCCTGCGGCATCAGCCACACGTTTTCGGAATCGATCGTCGGCTGCCGCGCCAGCCACGTCTCGACGTCGGCGACGTCCTCCGGCCGGTCGATCACGAACTTGAGCTGATGGGCATAGTCCCGAACGAAGCGGGCGACGACGGCGGGGGCGTCGCGGCGGGCCTCGTGGCGTGCGTTCCAAGGCGATTCCGCGGGAGTCGAATTGGCGAGCTTGGGGCTGATCGACATCAGGTCGGCGTGCGCCGGCCGGTCGATCGTCGCCGCGGTCTCGATCGTCACGAAGTGCCCGGCGTCGGCGAGGGCGTGGGTGAGGGGCACGACCTCGGGTTGCAGGAACGGCTCGCCGCCGGTCACCACGACGTGCTCGCAATCGAACCGCCGCACTTCTTCGAGCACGCTCCGCCAATCGCGTGCCGCGCCTTCCGGCGCCCACGACGTGTAAGGCGTGTCGCAAAACCAACAACGCAGGTTGCAGCCCGTGGTGCGCACGAAGACCGAAGGAGTCCCGGTGAACCCCCCTTCGCCCTGAATGGAATGAAAAATCTCGGCGATGCGCACGACCCGATTCTAGCACCCTGAAGCGGCGAATTGCAGCCTCGGTGAATCAGAACGCATCTCGTAGGATTCCGCCGATGACGTATGTAGCAGCTTCATCGACATCCTCCGGCTCGATGTGATCGGAGTCGCGAAGATCCGCAACGGTGCGTGCGACTTTGCCGAGCCGATCCATCGACCGAGTGGAGATATTGTTCTTCTCGATGCTTCGTTTGTAGTGCCCCCAGCCACTTGGCGAAAACTGGCAGTACTCCCGCACATGCCCACCCGGAATCGCGGCGTTGAACGGTATCTCCTTGCCGTTGCGATATACCTGGCGATCCCGCGCACGTTGTACGACCTGGCGCACTCGGGGCGAAACGTCCGACTCCGTATCGGCGAAGCGCTCCTCGATCGAGAGACGTTCAAGTTCGACTTGCAGGTCGATCCGATCAAGAATCGGTCCGCTGAGTTTTTGTTGATACTGCTTTACTTCTCTGTCCTTACAGCGGCACTGGTCGCTTCCATAGAACCCGCAGGGACAGGGGTTCATAGCCGCCACCAAGGTGAACCGACATGGATAACGAATGGTCGCGCGCACTCTGGAGATGCAGATTTCGCCCGATTCCATCGGCTGGCGCAACGCTTCCAGAGTCGGACGGCTGAACTCCGCGATCTCATCCACGAACAAAACACCGAGGTGCGAGAGGGTAATCTCGCCGGGTCGTGCGACACCGCTGCCTCCGCCAATGAGCGACTGCTTCGATGCTGTGTGATGGATTGATCGAAATGGCCGCCGAGTGACGGCCACGCCATCGCGTTCCAGTTCACCGCATGCCGAGTAAATGCGAGTCAACTCAACCTTTTCAGCATTCGAAAGATTCGGCAAAAGTCCGGGAATGGCGCTAGCGAGCAGCGATTTCCCCTCGCCCGGCGGCCCGATGAGCAGTAGATTGTGGCCTCCGGCTGCGCTGATCATCGCTGCCTTCTTCGCCTTCTCCTGACCTTTGACCCTTCCTAGATCGATCGCTCGAGGGATCACGTCCTCGAACCGCACTTTCTCCTTCAATGCATTGGAGAGCTTCGATTTTCCTTGGAAGTATCGCACTACTTCGTCCAGCGTCTCGGCTGGAAACACCGCGCAACCTTCGTGTCCTGGCTTGGCGAGGATCAGGGCGCATTCCAACTTGTTGTGCGATGGAACGATCAGCTTTTGTCCCGTTTCGGCGACATAAGCAAGTGACAGCGCTCCGGGAACACGTCGAATTTCACCATGAATACCAAGTTCGCCCATCAAGACGTACTCGCCTTCCCGTTCCTCCGGCAGATCCGGCAACATCCCCGCAGCTTGGAGCATGATGATAGCGAGCGGTAGATCCAGCCAAGTCCCTTCTTTCGGCAAATCGGCGGGAGCCAGGTTGATCAGGATTTCGACCTGTGGCTCCGGAACGTCGAACTTGGCGAATGCTCCCACGATTCGTGAAAGGGCCTCCCGCATGGCACCACGGGGCATCCCGGTTATCGAAGTGGCGCTGGCCCATGCCATCCGGTTCCGGAGAACCTGCACGGCGCGCGCCTGGATCTCGACGATGTATCCGTCGATCCCGATAAGAACGCCGCCCCTCAGCGTATGATCCCGTCGAAGGAGACCCTTCAATTCCGAGCCGCGCTGTGGTGAACTGACGATCGACATCGCGGTAGAGTTTCCGTCAGGTGGGATGACCATCCAAGACGAATTCGAAACGATCGATTGGCAACGTTGACTTACTGTGCCACAACCCGGAGGACGGCGTCAAGCCGTGAAAAACAACCCGCCGGCCGCGTCGTTGATTCTTCGGCGGGCCAGCGCGAAATAGGTCTCGTCGATCTCGATGCCGATGCTGTCGCGGCCGCAGCGCGCGGCGGCGACGCTGGTCGTGCCGGTTCCCAGAAACGGATCCAGCACGGTGTCCCCCACGAAGCTGAACATGCGGATGAGACGCTCCGCCAGTTCGATGGGATACGGCGCCGGGTGCGCGCGGGTCGAGGCGCCGTTCAGCTTCGTCCACACCTGCTGGAACCACTCGCGGTGGCGGTCTTCCGGAATGACGCTGAGAATCCGCGAATTCAGCGAAGGCTGCCGATAGCCGCCCGGCTTACGCTGCATCAGGATGAACTCGACATCGTTCTTGATGACGGCGTTCGGCTCGTAGGGTTTCCCGAGGAACCCCGCCGAGCCGTTTTCGACCTCGTACACGGCGTTCGCGATCTTGTTCCACAGGATCGGCGCCAGATTGTCGAACCCGAGTCGGCGACAGTGCTCCTGGATCGAGGCGTGCAATGGGACGACCGTATGGCGGCCGTTGTTCTTTCGCCGCGAGAGGCAGACGTCCCCGACCACGCAGATCAGCCGCCCACCCGGAACGAGGGCCGCCCAGCACTGTCGCCAGACTTTGTCGAGTTCATCGAGAAACTCGTCGTAGTCCTCGATGTGCCCCATTTGCCCGTCACTATCGCGATACTCCTTCAGCGTCCAGTATGGCGGCGAAGTCAGTACTAGATGCACGCTCGCGGGCTCGAGGTCCATCTTCCGCGCATCGCCCTGGCGGATGTCATGCACCGTCGGCAACTCGCTGATCGCCGCCTCGATCATTGCGGTCAGGCGACGATCTTTGGCGATTCGCGGAATATCCCGTTGCGGGTCGTCGAGGTTCCGCAATTCGGGCGGGAGCGAATCGAGAAGTCGGTCGGCGAGGATCGGCATGGCGCGGCGATTCTACCATTCGCGGGAAGTGAACGCCACTTCATGGGTACAGGTCGAGCGCGGCGGTCCAGTTTCGCACCGCGGCGAGGCGGGCGGCTTCGTCCTGGGGGAATTCCAGCGGGCGGCCGCGGGCGTCGAGGATGACGCCGACCGTGCCGCCGCGGACTTCCCCCGCGACTTCCTTCTTCGGGCCTTCTCCCATGTCGAACCCGCGGGCCGGGCGGACGGTGATGCGGGCTTTTCTCCCGTCGGCGAGGGGGATCAGGCGCAGCTCGCCGACGTGCAATTCTCCCTTCTCGTGGATGCCGTCGCCCGAAATCTCGAACTCGAAGCAAGGCTTTCCCGGCTTGCCGACGCCGCGCGGCGCGACGCACGAGCCGAGATGGATCAAACAGTCGCGGAGGAACACCGCCATCGCCGCGTCGGGATGCACCTGCGCGAGGACGCCGAGTTGCGGCATCATGAAGATGCTGTCCTTGGCGAGCGTGGTGATGCCT
>JBBDNT010000152.1:19798-23923 GCA_040877445.1 Planctomycetaceae bacterium | reverse complement strand
CCGGCGGAGAACTCGAGGCGCCCGCCTCCGTGGGAAACTTCACCCAATCCAGCAGCAACGCCCGATGCCGCGTCTTTGGGAACGCCTCCGGCGCATTCTCGCCCTGATTCGGCGGTTTGGGCTTCGGTTCCTCTTCAGTCCGCACCAAAGCCGTTCCGCCGCCGGACGCGTGAATGGCGGTGTGGGGGAGTGCACCCTTCAGGAAGTCGAACTCGTCCTGGCGGATGTCGGTCATCGTCAGTGTCAGTTCGTGAAGCTGCTTCAATTCCTGCAAGCTCCGGAAGCCTCCTCCAGCGGCGACGTTCGTCAGCCAGAGGGTCCGCAAGTTCGGCAGCGCCCGCAGTTCAACGATCCCCTGGATCGAGAAGCAGTCTCCCGGTCCGAAGCCGGGTTCGCCGCTTCCGTCGAGGTCGATTCGTTCCAGGCTCTTGATCTCCGAGAGATGCCGCAGTGATGCGTCGGTCACCAGCGAGCCTCGCAACGAAAAATGTCGCAAGCCGCCCAGTTCCTTCAGACGGCCGATTCCCGCGTCCTTGATGACGCGGCTGTCGAGACTCAGGCGAGAGAGGTTCGGCAGTTGGGAAACCTTTTTCAGGCCATCATCGGAAATTCGGGTATAGACCAGGTGGAGCGAGGTCAGTCCGCGAAGGCTCGCAATCCTCTCCGCGACGGCGTCGTCCACGTCGTCGTGCCCCAGACTGAGCGCTTTCAATCGGGGGAAGTCCAGCGAATCTGCCGGAACCGCGTGGCCGACCAGATGCAGTTCCTCGAGATGTTGCAGCCCCGCCAGCGAACGAATCCCGTCGGCTGTAAATCTCATTCGACCGAGTTCCTTCGTCGCACCATAGCTGGAGAGACTCAGCGACTGAAGGCCTTTCAACCTTCCGATCGCCTCGCAGGCGGCATCGGTGAGCCGGCCTTCACCCGAGAGCGACAGGTGCGTGAGTTGCGGCAGATTCGCCAATCGCCGCACGCCGACATCGGTGGTGCCGCACTCGTGGAGCGACAGTTCGCGGAGGGATCTCAACGTGGAGATACGCTCGATGATCGCGTCGCCGAGCCACGTTTCCTCGTGACGAAGGCTGAAACACGACAGTTTCCGCAACGAGCTCATTTTCTGCAGAGGAGCCAAGCCGGCCAGCGACAGTCGTGTCGTGGTCCCGATGTCGAGTTCCTTCAGCTTGGGCAGCGTCGCAAGGCGAGCCAACAGCTCGTCGTCGACGACCGCGCCCGCCGTGACCGAGATGACGTTCCGATCATCGTCCAACTTCGCGAGCAATCCGTGGTTGTAGTGCGGTTTCAGCCAGTCGGGCAGGTGTCGAGCGACGAACTCGTGCCGGGCCGGCATCGTGGTGATGATCAGCGTGTCTCCGCGCACTTCACGAAACGCGCCCCGATGCTTCTCCCAGTCGATCAGCGTTCCGAGGGCGTAGGTGAGCGGCTCGTCATTGATCTTCACCGTGACCGGCGCATCGAGATCCAACTCGACCTGCTGGAGAGCCTGCAAGTCGAGTCGCAACTCCAGCTTGGCCGCACGAGCCAAAGCCGCCAGTGCATCTCTCAAGGGAACTGCTTTCGCCTCGAGCGAAACTCTCCGGCCCAGCACTTCCTCCGCTTTCGGTTCCGCGCGCGACTCGTCTTCTCTCTCCGCACTCTCGCGCGCAACGTTGGCCGGATCGAGCTGGTCTTCGTCGCGTAGCTCGCGATCAGGTGCGGACCACATCGGCCCTACATCGTGTGCCGCCGCCTCATTCGACCCGGGGATCCCTTGCGTGAGGCCGGACCCGGCATGTGGAGTCGCGATGATCGAAGTCGCGGCCGGCGGAACAGCCGCGTGCAGGCGGAGCATCGATCCGCCCGCCGTCAGCGCCAACGCCGCCATGACGGCGAACAGCGTCCAGCGGCGGCGGCAGTGCGGTTCGATCGATTGTCGGCGGTCAAGCAGCATGGCGATTCTCCGGTGCAGGTGCGAGCGGCGGTCGATCACGCCCAACGCCGGGGCGGTCGGAGGCAACAGGCGTTCGCGGGCGAGGCGAACGAGGAACTCGGCGTAGTCCGTCGCATCGTCGTCCGCTCCCTCGCCGGCGGCGCGGGCGTCCGCGAGATGATCCTGGCACAGCCGCATCTGCCGACGCAGCCACCACACCAGCGGCTGATGGAAGAAGACCCATTGCGCCGCGGCGGCCAGGTACCACGTCCACAGGTCGCCCCGTTCGACGTGCGACCATTCGTGCGCCAGGGAGTAGCGGAGCGATCTGGCGAGCGGCCGGCGTGAGCCGGTCGGTGGCTTCCCAACACCGTGGTCGCCGTGCTCTTGCGGAACCCACCGGGGAGCTGACGCCCCCCGCGCGCCGGTCATTCGCGACGGCAGCGCGATCGCCGGCCGACCCCACCAATAGGTGATCGGCGCGCCGATCCGTTCGCTCGTCAGCAGCCTCACCCGACGGCCGGCCGGACCGGCGATCTCCTCGAACAGCGTTGCGATCCAGCCGGGCGCCGGCGTCGAGGTCCGATGCACCCGCCACAGCCGCGCGAAACCGATCGCGGCCCGAATCGCCAGCAGGCCGAGGATCGCCAGATACGACGCCACCGCCGCCACCATCGCCTGCGCCCGCAGTCGAGCCTGGAACCCCGCTTGTCCCGCTCGCTCGCCAGAAGGCTCCGTCGGGGGTTCGCCCGCGTCGCTCGCGATCGACAAGGTCGACGCGGCGGCATCGGCGGTCGGGTCGAAGGGGGCCGCCTCTGCGAGGTGCGGATCATCCGCCAAGGCCGCGTCCGCGACCGGCCAGCTCGTCGCCGGAGCATCGAGGGGGGCCACCGCCTTCCCTGTCGCATCCGCCGAAGCCGACTCCGGTGCGATCGCCTCGACTGCTTCCGCGGGCGCGGAGGTCAGCAGCGCCCACGCCGGCCATCCCGGCAGCAGTCCCGGAAGCGGCGCGAGCAGGCAGCCGGCGAGCGTGAGTTCGATCAGCCGCAGCCGCTGGACCGGTTGTCGGCAGAGGAGGACGGCGACGCAGCCGATCACCGCGAGAATCGATGCGACGAAGGTCGATTGCACCAGCCACGGCCAGAGGGCTTCGGAAGCGAGCATGTCAGTCCTCGCGCTGCTTGGGGGACTTGCGGGATCTTTTCTTGCTCCGCGCGTCGGCGATCAGGCGTTCGATCCGGTCGAGTTCCTCCGGGCGGACGTCGCCGGCCCGGATCAGCGTGAGCACGAACTCGTCCAGCGCTCCGTCGAAGACGCGGTTCAGGAATCGCGAGCCGGCTTGCTCGCGGGTGTAGACCGGCGAATAGAAGAAGGTGCGGCCCTCGGCCCGGTGTGTGACCAGGCCCTTCTTCTGCATGATCCGCAACTGGGTCTGGACGGTGTTGAAGGCCTGCTCGCCGCGGGGATACATCCGCGCGCGGACCTGCCGGACGCTGGATTCGCCGAGTTCCCACAGCACCTTGAGGATTTCGAGTTCGCGTTCGCTGGGAACCGGCTCGGCCATGACTCCGCCCTCGATGAACACCTAACCTAATCAGCTAGGTTATCCGCAGCGACGCCGGTTGTCAAGAAAGAAATCCGGCGTAATTCAACGGATTATCCAACCGCGAGCCGCGTGTCCATAAGTTCCCGCCACACCGCGGCGAGCGCCGCGGCGGAGCGTTCGATCGTGAAGCGATCGAGAATGCGTTGCCGGGCGGCGGCGGTGAGGCGGGCGCGAAGCTCGGGGGCGGCGTGAAGCTCGATGATCGCCTGCGCGAGGGCGTCGGGATCGGCCGGGGCGATGAGGCGGGCGGTTTCATCGGCGAGGATTTCGCGCGTGCCGCCCACGTCGGTCGCGATGATCGGCAGGCCCGAGGCGGCCGCTTCCAGCAACACGCGGCCGAGCGGCTCCTGGTGGGCCGCGTGCACCAGCAGGTCCGCCTCGTTCATCAGAAAGGGAACGTCGTCGCGGTAGCCGAGCCGATGCAGGCGGTCGGCGTTGCCCGCGGATTCGAACGCATGGCCAATGGACCGCTCGAACTCGATGCTCTCCACTTTCGTCGAGTAACGCTCGCCGACGAGGACGTAATGGAGATTGGCGGCCTGTTGTGGAGTCGGCACGAGCGCGCCAGTGACCCGGACGCTCGAAGCGTCCG
>JBBDNT010000152.1:0-19788 GCA_040877445.1 Planctomycetaceae bacterium | reverse complement strand
GGACCCACTTCCCGATGTTCGATTCGGTTCCGTCGCGCCCGATGCGATGACTGCCGCCGCGGCGAGCACGTTCTGTCCCTTGCGCAGGCCGATCTGTCCGACGTTGAGGATCACGAACGCGTCGTCGGGGAGGCCGAGTTCGCGGCGGAGCGCGCCGGTCCGCGGACGCGGTTGGAACGTGTCGCAATCGACGCCGTTGTGCAGAACGCGCACGCGCTCGGCGGGAAGTCCTTGTTCGATGTGGAAGTCGCGGGCGGCGCGCGACACGGCCAGCGCGAGGTCGTTCCGTCCGAGATCGCGAATCGCGGCGGCGCTTTGGCGGGAGATGTCGCGGAGGTGCGCGACGCGGGCGCAGTTCGCATCGCCGGCGATCGAACCGGTCAGGCGACCAATGGAGAGGCTGTTCGCGTGCAGCACGTGCGGCGCGACGCGGTTCACGCGGGCGATCAGATCGTCGCGAACTTCGTCGCGCGGGCGACGTTTGCCGGCGGCGTCGCGAACGTCGAAGGGAACGTGCGCGATGCCGCGCTCGCGCAGCGCGATCGCGAGCGGACCATCAGACGGGGCGAGGGCGGTTAATCCCAAGCCCACCCGACGCTACCCGCACGCTGGGCGCGTCCGGGTCGCTGGGGACTCTTGCGAGGAATCGGCGGCGGACGGATCGGCGATCCGTCCTACGCCAATCGCGTCGACGGCGGCGAGCATCGAGCGTTCGCCGCCCAACAGCGTTCCGAACTCGAACAGGATGGCGATGTGAATCGGTCGCGGAGGGGGCGTGGAGCGCGGAACCGAAGACGATTCCGCGCTCCGCATGTCGTCCGCGTCTCGCGTGTTCACGGATCGAGTTCCGCCAGCCGCTTCTTCGCTTCCTCGCGGGCCTTGTCCATCACTTCGGCGAGCTTCACCGGGGCGCCGTCGCGGCGCTTGCTTTCGTCGGCGGCTTCCATGAAGGCGAACATTTCGATCGTCTCTTCCGGCGGGACGGGCACTTCGCCGGTGCGGAAGTAGTGGCAGAACTTGACGACGAGCGGGCGATAGCCCCCTTCTCCGCCCAACTTCGATTCGCCTTCGGTCCCCACCGCCGTCCCGCCGTACCGCCCGGCCTCGATGAACGTGCCGGTGCGGCCGTCGTCCCAAGTGCCGACCACCTTGATCTTGCCGTCTTCGGTGGTGCTGCGGACGACTTCCCGGCAGCCGGTGCCCATCACCGTGTAGAGCGTTTCGACGCCGTGGATGCCGTACCAGAAGAGGTCCGGATGGGTCTTCTCGATGGGGGAGGGACCGGTCGCCTCGGCGCTTTTCACTTTGCCGATCGACCCGTTGGCGACCGCCTGCGTGTCGCTGGCGAACCGCAACGACGACGAGGAGAACAGCGGCACGCCGTACTTCTTGCTCGCTTCGAAGATGGCGACGCAGTCGGCGAGCGAGCCGGCGATGGGCTTGTCGATGAAGACCCGCTTCTTCGCCTTCAGAACGGGGAGCACCTGTTCGAGGTGCGGGCGGCCGTCGTTCGTTTCCAGCAGGATCACGTCGACCTTCTCGAGCAACTCGGGAATGGAATCGACGATTTCGACGCCGCGATCCTGCATCGCCTTGGTGAACAGCGGGCGGCGGTCCACGCTCGATTTGATGTCGGGGCTGCCTTCGGGAAACGCCGCGACGACCTTGAAGCCCGCCACGTCCGGCTTGGCGTTCTCGTCGTTGAGCACGTTCGTGAAGGCCGGCACGTGCGACGTGTCGAGACCGATGATCCCCACCCGAATGACCTTCTGCTCCTGGGCGGCAGGCTGTTTTTGCACCGTCGCCTGGGCGACTGCGGTTGCCGCGGGATCGGTCGCGGTCGTTTCCTTCGTTTCGGTCGCGGCTTCGCGCGGTTCCGCCGCGGGAATGCCGAGCGCCGCGGAAACATCCCAGAAGGCGAGGCTCTTGTCCTTGCCTCCGCTGGCGAGGGTCCGGGCGTCGGGAGACAGGGCGATCGCGAGGACCGGTTGTTCGTGCGCGGGAATGGTGGCGAGCGGATCGCCGTCGGCCCGGTTCCAGATCATCACCGTGTCGCCCCCCTTGGCGCGGCCGCCGGCGGCGCTGATGACCTTTTCGCCGTCGGGCGCGAAGAGGGCCGCGTTCGTCGGCCGCTGGTGCTTGGCGAAGAAGCCGAGCGCCTTGAGCGTGCCGACCTCGTACACGCTGACGGTTTCGTCTTCGCTGGTGGTGGCGAGGAACCGGCCGTCGCGCGAGAAGGCGACGTCGGTGGCGGCCCGCTTGTGCGGCGCGGGAAGCGTCGCCCGCTCGTCACCGGTCGCGGCGTCCCACAGCCGGACATCGCCCGGCTTGGTGACGCGATCGGGATCGCCGGCCGCCGTCGCCAGCGTGCTTCCGTCGGGAGAGAACGCGACCGCCTGCACCGGGTGCTCGAAATCGGCGATGACGATTCCCGGGGCGCCGTCCGCGGCGTTCCACGTCCGCACCGTCATGTCGTCGCTGGACGTCGCGATGCCTCGGCCGTCCGGAGAAAAGGCGACGCCGGTGACATAGCCGCGATGCCCGCGGAGTTCGAACTCCGGGCGCTGATCGTCGACGTTCCAGGCGATCCCCTTCTGATAGGCGCCGCCGACGAGCAGGTTCCCGGCGGGCGAGAAGGCCAGTCCCTTCACGTACCCGCTGGCGACCTTGATGTCCGCGACCGGCTTGCGGGTTTCGCCGTCGAACAGGCGGACGAGCTTGTAGCTTCCCGCGGCCACATAGCGGCCATCGGGCGACCAGGCGACGGAGGTGACCCAGTCGGGGAAGTCGGCGACGCGGCCGAGCGGCTTGACGCCCCCGGTGGCCTGGGCGGCCTGAGCGGGCCCGCGGTTCCCGCGCTGGCCCCGCTGCGCGTTCGCCGGCGCGACGGCGGAGACGACGATGGCGAGCAACACCGCCGCGGACAACAGCGATCGGGGTCGGAACATGATGGCTGATCCTGTGGCTGAGGAGGTCGATCGGATGAACCGCCCGGAGTGGCGACCGAATACCGCGCCGGGAATGGCGGCGAAAGGAACTCGTCGCGACTCCGGCCCGATTATCGCATACGCCGCGCCGGATGCAACCGCGCGCGTCCGTCCCGCCGGTTCGGTGGAAGGTGCGAAGAGCCGCCCGGGCAGGAGTCGGAGCGTCCGTCGTAGCGCGGAAACCGGGCGACCCAGAGGGTGCCCCGCGGTGGAGCAAAGGGACTTCCTTACCCCTATCCTTACCCCTATCGAGTCGGGAGCGGCGTCCCCGCGACCGTTTCCCGGGCGTCGCGGAACGTCTGCCAGAAGAGAATCCACGGGTCGATCCAGTACGCCTCCCCCTCCTCGAATACGCGGAACACGAAGTGCGTGTGCTGATGCTTGCCGATGCGCACGCCGGCGGTCTCGGCGTATTTCGTTCCCTTGGCGAGCGGTTGGCGTTCCACTTCGAGCATGCGATTGAGGTGATGCGCCTGCAGCCACCACGTGCTGCCGTCGTCCCATTGGCGCACGCCGCGCCAGCGGTTGTTGTTGTCTCCCGCTTCGAGCGAGTCGAACAGCCAGTGGTCGTCGAAGGCGATGGGAGCGAACAGCGGCGTGCCGGATTTCATGTTGTAGTCGAGCCCGCCGTGGGCCAGCTTGCCGTTGTACGGTCCCATCCAGCAGTCCTCGCCGCGATAGCAATTCGCGATGTCGAGCCGGTCGTTCTTCTCGGGATACCACCAGACGAGTTTCTCCGGGCAGATGCGGTCGCCGACATCGTTGACGACGAGCCTTGCCTTCCGCTTGGGCCGGCAGGAGGTGCCGGTGGCGAGTCCCTTTTCCTCCATGAAGCCGCCGTCGTCGGTGAAGATGTCGGTGACGGCGTCGAGCCACAGCCGCAGGCCGTTCGTCTCCAGCGGCTCGTAGAAGCTGCGCTGGTCGGGGACGAATCGCTCGAAGACGTGCTTTTCGCCGTCGATTTCGAGCGTGGCGTCGAACGCGTACTTCCGCACCTGGCCTGGCTCGCCGTCGAGGATCTTCGCGCTGGTGGCGAGCAACTTGACGCGGCGAACCTCGCCGTTGCGCAGCGTGAACCGCAGCTCGTCCCCCGCGTTCAACTCGATCGGCGTGAGCGTGCTCTTGGCCTTGCGCTCGACGACGCGCGGGGCGGTCGGCACGAGCTTCACCGCATCGGCGACGACCGGACCGTCGGCATTCACGCCGGAAAGCTGCACGTAGCTCCCTTCGGAAAGTTCATAACTTCCATGGAAGTGCCAGCCGGGAGCGTCGCGCTGATCGAAGAACTGATGCGCCGTGCCGCCGGCGTGCCTCACGGCGAAGGGGGCGTCGGTCGTGGCGTCCTCGACCTTTCCCCAATGGAGATGCACGTCGTACCGCCCGGCGCGCCCGAACGGAATGCGGACGAACTTCGCCCCGGTGAGTTCCTCCGTTCGCAGGTGCGATCCCCCGTGGGCGTCGGCGGCGGCGACGATCTCGAAGCCCCGCTGCGCGAAGCCGGGCGCCGTGTGATCGAGAACGATCGCGCCCTCCTCCGCGGCCCGCAGCGGCGCGACCATCGATAAGAGGACGCACGCGGCGAGCAACTTCAGCGCGACGGCTCCCGGTCGCCGCGTTCGATTTCGATACGAGTCCATCGGTCCTCCCAGACGATCGTTCGCGCCCGCTCGCGCGGCGAAAAAACAGACTGCCCCGACACGCGCAGGCACAGCATCGCCAAGTCGTTCTTTTCGTCCTGATCTTCTCCGGATGAAGGAAGTTGCCACGACCACCGAGGGCGAAGGGTTCGCTTCAAGCTCTTGATTGCGTCTTCGCACGGCAAACGTTCGACTTCCGTTCTTTCTGCGCGAATTGTCGACCACGGATTCCACTGATGGGCACTGATGAGGAGCGGATCTTTCGGCCGGTTCCTCTCCGCGGCCTCGGCGGTTTCGAAGAGGCCGGGTTGACGTCGTCGAAGATTTCGAACCGCCGAGGGCACCCGGCTCTGCCGCGACTTTCGACCATCGGATTTCGCTCGTCGGCGAGGGTCGAACAGCAGATATCCGTGTCGATCCGTGTGATCCGTGGTGAAAACCGCTTCGGTTGCGGCTGTGCCGCGCTGGGGACTCCGCGAGTTTCTGTTCGGGCATGAATCGAACAGAAGAGCGCCAAGAGCGCAAAGACGAAGAGGCGATGCCGGAACGAAGAGTCGTCGATTCTTCAGCCCTCGTTTTCTTCACCTCATCGCTCCATCCTGCAATTTTCCGTCTTCGAACTTTCTGTCGGTATTTCGTTTGCGTTCGTTTGCGGCTGCGCCGCGCCGTGTTCTTGTGTCTCGATCGATCGCTCGGCGCTTCGGTTCGCGATCGCGCGCAGCGCCGGTTCACTCCACTACCGTTCCGCCCGCGCATCCGCTTCGACCGCCGGCGCGGGCGGGGCGAAGCCGTGCTGTTGCTGGCCGTTCGCGCCGTTCCAGACGCGCAGCACGCCGTCGATTCCCCCCGCGACCACCAGCGACTCGTCGCGCGAAGCGGCGGCGGCGAACACGAACCCCTGCGCGCCGGTGAAGTTGCGGTAGTTCTGACCGTTCGAGGCGCGGTGGAAGCGAATCCCCGCGTCGCCGGCGCAGCTCACCAGGTTCTCGCCCACGCCGATGAACGAGATCGCCGTCACCTCCTTGTTGATGTTGCCGATCGTGCGCGACTGCTCGCCGGTGGCGGCGTTCCAGACCTTGATGACGTTGTCGGCCCCGGCGCTCGCCACGAGACTGCCGTCCGCCTTCCAGCTCACGTCGAGCACGTGATGCGTGTGCCCTTCGAGCGACCGGATCTGCTTCCCGGCGGCGACGTCGAAGATGCGGACGAACTTGTCCGACCCTCCCGAGACGAGTTGCTTGCCTTCGCGCGAGAACTCCAGCCCCATCACGGTGTCGCTGTGCGCGTCGGGCAGAGCGCGGGCGACCTCGCGCTGCTCCACGTTCCAGATCACGATCTCGCCGCTGCGCGACGGATCGCCCCCGCCGGCCGCGAGCAGCTTGCCGTCGGGGCTGAAATCGAGGCACAGCACCCGGCTGACGAACGGCGACGCGGTCACGTCGAGGGGGTCGCCGTCGCTCGCGCCCAGCCGCGCAACCAGCGACCATTCCGCGTTCGGCTCACGGAGCGCGGCCCGCTTTTCGCCCGCGGAGACGATCGCGCCGTCGCCGGCGAAGGCGACCGATGCCGGCTTCTCCTCGGCCGGGAAGCGATCGAGCGGCGCGCCGTTCTCCGCGTTCCACAGGGCGATCGCTCCGTCTTCGTGCGTCGTCGCGACCCGTTTGCCGTCCGCCGAGAAGGCGACGGCGCGAACCGGCAGCGGCGGCTCGGGCTGTTCCTTCTTCGCCGCTTCGAGCGTGGCGGTCGCGCCTTTCTCGCCATCGGCGGCGGCGGTCTTCTCGTCCTGCGCCGCTTTCAGGTTCTCCTCGGCGGTGGCGAGGTTCTTCTTCGACAACTCGAGGTTCCGCTCGGCCGCCTCGGCGGCGTTTTTCGCGGCGGTGAGTGCGTCGTTCTCCTTGGCCAACTCCTTCTCGAGATTGGAAACGCTGGTCTTGAGGCCGTTGTCCTCCGGCTTCTTCTCGAGGTCGGCTTTCGCCTTGTCGTGCTTGTCTTTCGCTTCCTGGACCTTCTTTTCGGCGGCGGCGACTTCCATCTCGGCCTTGGGCTTCGCATCGGTCGCGTCCTTCAAGCCCTTGTCGCGCTCGGCCTTCGCCTTTTCCGCCTCCTGCTGCGCGGTGTTCGCGAGCTGCACTCGCTGCTTGGCGACGGTGAGCGACTCGTCGAGCAATTTGACGCCGCGGTCGTGCGGGCGCTTGTCGACAAGCTCCGCCTTCTGTTGGCCATTGTCCGCCTGCCAGACCTTCGCCGCCCCGCCGGTTCCGCCCGCGACGACGAACTTCCCGTCGGGGCTAAAGGCGATCCCCGCCACCGATTGGCCCAGCGAATACGTGCGGACCTGCCCGCCGTTGTCGAGGTTCCAGACCTTGACGTTGCCGTCTTCGCCGCCGGTCGCGATCTGTCCCGGCTGACCCGGAACCGCCACGACGCACGTCAGCGGCTTGTCGTGCCCCTTGAGTTCCGCGAGCGGCTTCGGACCGTCGCTTTCTTCCTCGCCATCTTCGGCGGCGGCGGTTTTCCCGGCGTCCCCCTCTTGGCCGGGTACGGCCCACACGCGGGCGATGCCGTCCGCGTCGGCCGAGACGATTCGCTTCGCTTCGCCGTCGAACGCGACGCCGCGGCTCACCTGCGGAACCGCGAGCTTCGCCGGTTCCTTCCCGTCGGCGACGCTCCACACGCGGAGGGTCTTGTCGTCGGCGCCGGTGACGAGCCGCGATCCGTCCGCGGAGAAGGCGATGCCCGTGACGTCCCCCTCGTGTCCGGCGAACGCGTGCCCCGGCTTGCCGTCGGCGAGGTTCCACAGCCGGACCGTCTTGCCGGAGGCGATTGCCGCGACCTTCCCCGCGGGATCGACCGCGACGGCGCGCGCGGCGGAATCGAGCGGCAGTTCGGCGCGGAGGGCGTTCGGCCGGCGTTCCCACAATTTCACGACGCGGTAGCCGCCGGTCGCGAGAAGGTTTCCGTCGGGGCTGAAGGCCAGCGAGTGGACGAAGTCGCGGTGCGTGGAACCGGGGCCGTACATCGGGCGGCCTTCGTATTCGAGATCGAGCAGCGCGGGATCGGTCAGCCGAGCGACTTGCTCGCCGGTCGCGAGCGAGTAGACTGACACGCGATTCGCGCGGCCGGCGGCGACTGATTCGCCCCATGGAGAAAGCGCGACGCTGAAGATCGAATGCAGCGACTCGGGAACGGGCCGCCATTCGATGGCCGACTTCGCGGCGGCGTCCCCGGCGGCCGCCCCTTCGATGATCCACTGCCGAATGAGGCCCAACTGCTCCGGCGAGAGGGCCTTGGCCTCGGCGTCGTTGGGCAGGGGAGGCATGGCGGGGGTCGTGCCTCGCGACGCGAGCCGGTACAGCAGGCTCTTGTCGGGATCCTTCGGCTCGACGGCCGGGCCGTTCGTCCCTCCCTTGAGAATGCTTTCGACGTCTTCGAGATTCAGATCGTTCTCGGCGATGGCGATGTTGTGGCAGGCGGTGCAGTTGGCCTCGAAGATGGGAGCGATGTCCTTGCTGAAGTCCACCGGCCTCCCGAGTTTCACCTCGGCGGGGACGATCGCCTTCTCGCCCGCGGGAGCGTCATCGGCGGCGCGGACGGCGAAGGAACCGGCAACGAGAACGCACGCGGCGGGGGATAGGATGCTCAGAGATCGCATGACGGCTAGACCCGGCTGGAGGGTTGATGTGCACTTCACTTTTCGAAGCGGTTGTTTTCGACGCAAAGGCGCAAAGAGCGCGAAGGTTCGCAAAGGAAAAGGCCGTGGTGGAAGGATGAGTCAATTGGTCGGCGAAACGAAACAGTGGATTGGTGGAAGTACGACGATCGTTTTCATCAGCGTCGATGAGTGGAAATCAGCGTTCCCTTCGGATTCTGCTTGGGAATCGGAACGGAAGGAACGCTGATCGTCACTGATCTTCACTAATGCACTCATCTTTGCGTTTCTTTGCGTCCTTTGCGACTTTGCGTCGAACCTTTGTCTCATCGAGAAAGATCACTTCGCCACGTTCAGCTTGATCGGGGCGTCGATGGCGGCTTTGCCTTCGAAGTCCATCTCCGCACGGACCACCATCCGCTGGTCGTAACTTTCCAGCGCGAGCGCGACGTCGAGCGCGGCTCGCTTCGCCTCGGTGTGGGCCGCCTCTGCATCGGCCGCCTGTTTCTCCGCGGCTTCGAGGGCCGACTGCGCCGCGGCGACTTTCTTCATTGCTTCGTCGACCGCCGTCGTCGCGGCGGCGACGGCTGCCTTCTTCGCGGCGTCGTCGGGAGCGGCCGCCGCGGCGGTCTCCGCCGATTTCAGCTTGTCGGCCGCCTGCTGTGCTTCGGCCCGAGCCTTCACGCCGGCGTTGTCGGCGGCGGTTCGGTCGGCTTGCGCCTTTTTCAACGCGGCATCCGCTTCCTGGAATCTCTTATCGGCGGCGGCCTTTTCGGCGGCGGTGACGGCCGAGCCTTCCGCCTCGATGACGAGCACGCCCTCGTTCTGGTCGGCGGGGATCGTTACCGGGGCGGCCTTCAGGCCTTCGACGCCGGGGGGCAGCGGCAGCGAAAGCGTGACCGGGCCGGTGAACTTTTTCTCGCGCTGCACCGTCACCTTGACTTCCAGTTTGCCTCCGGGGGCGATCTTCCCGCCGCCGGGAACGTTCGCGGCGAGTTTCGCCGGGGCTTCCTTCACGACGATGACCACCGGCGTCGAGGGGGCGACGTAGTTGATCTGCCGCGGCTGGGCCGCCTGCTGCGCGTCGTTGACTTCCTTGTCGGCGGCCTGCTTCTTCGCCTGGGCCTGCTTGAGCGCCTCGGCGGCGGCGGCGGCGGCTTGCTCCGCCTGCTGCTTTTCGTCGGCGGACGTCTTCGCCGCGGACTGCGCTTCCTCGACCGCCTTGGTCGCGGCGGCGAGTTCGGTCGCCGTGGTTTCGGCGGCGGATTCGGCGTCCGACAGCTTCTTCGCGGCCGCCTGCTGCGACTGTAGGGACTGATCGAGCGCGGCTTGCGCCTGCTGGGCGGCGGTCTCCGCTTCGGCGTGCGCCTTCGCCCGCGCGTCTTTTTCTTCCTCGGAAGCGGAATCGAGAGCCGCCTGGGCTTCGGCGAGCTTCGTCGCGGCCTCGGCGCGGGCCTTCTCGGCGGAGGCGAACGCTTCATCGGCCTGTTGCTTCTCCGTCGCCGAAGTCTTCAGTGCCGCCTGAGCCTGTTGCGACTTCTGGTCGCCTTGCGTCTTCGCGGCCTCGGCCTGCTTGAACGCCTCGGCCGCCTTGTTCGCGGCTTGGGTCGCGGCGTCGCGGGCGGTGTTGGCGGCGTTCACGGATAGCTGCGAATCGGCGATGAACTTCGCGACCTCGGCCTGCGCTACTTTCGCGCGCTCCACGCGGGCCGGGTTGCGAACGTAGCTGAACTTGCCGGTCCCGTTGAGGTAGACGCTGTACGTTCCCGGCGGCGTGTTCTGCGCGACGAACAGCCGGACGATCTCGCGGTCGCGGTCCTTGGCGATGTTGCCGTTGGCGACCTGGAAGTTCGCATTCCGCGGGACGCCCGCGAACGTGTAGGCGATCTGCTCGTCGAACTTCTCGTGACGGACGATTTCCAGGGGCAGCACGACTTGCCGCCCCTGGTTGACCTCGACGCGGGCGACTTCGCCCGCGATCTGGAACGGCGCCTGCTCGTCGACGACCGACAGGGCGATCGAGCGGGCGAGCCGCAGCGCGCTGCGCTCGTTGTTGTTCCGCGCCTTCCAGGCAACGGTGCCGGCCTGGGCGTCGCGGACGACTTCGCGCTCGGCGGCGTCGCGTTCGGACTGGACGCGGGCGAGCGCGGCGCGGGCGTCGTCGAGCGTTTTCTGCGCGGCGTCTCGCGCCGCGGCGGCCTTTTGCGCTTCGGCCTGTTGCTTGTCGAATTCCGCCTGGGCCGCCGCGGCCTGCTTCTTCGGGTTCTCGTCGTCGGCCTTGTCGGCGGCGGCTTTTTGGGCCTGCTCCAACTTCTGCTTCGCCTGCGCGAGCGTCTCTTCCGCCTTCTGTGCGGCCTGTTGGAGATTGGGAAGCGGCTCGCCCGCCTTCGCGAGGGCTTGTTCGGCATCGGCGACGGCCCGCTTCTTCGCCGCATCCCCGACGAACGCCTTGCCGCGAATGCGGATGCGGCCGGACCATGCCTTCGCATTCGCCGCGGCGGCGAAGACCAATTCGGCGCCGGTGCTGTTCTCGCCGACCGCGGCGGGAGCGCACGTCACGCCGGGAGGCAGATCCTCGGCGAAGACTTCGATCGGCCCGGTGAACCCGTCGCGGCGAACCGCCAGCACCAGCGCCGCCACGTTGTCTCCCCGGCGGAGGATGAGCGGCCGGGGCTGCGTCGGCTGGTTTCGCTGGGCGATCGCCGCCGGCACGACGACCAGCCGGAAGTCGGGCGACTCCTGACGGATGACGAGGCGATACGCCAGCGACGGGTCGCCGCGCGATTCGAAATAGCGATCGCGGAGGGCGATGCGGTACGTGCCGTCGGCGGGCGCCTCGAAGCGGAAGGATGGGTCGTCGTGGGCGACGTCGAAGGTGTTCGCGGCCGGGTACGGGTCGTTCTGGTCGGGATTCGCGCGGGTTTCGTCCTGGGCGGTGATCCGCGTGATCTTCGGCTCTCCCTGCTCGGATTTCTCGACCCGATCGAGGACGAAGTACGGGTCGGCGGACGTGCCGAGCCGGTGGCCGTACACGTCGATCATCAACGCGTCCCCCTTCTTCGCCTCGAAAGAGAAGTGGTCGACGTCGCCTCGCTGCTGGAACGCGCCGACCACCTCGCACGGGACGGAAACGGTTTGCGGAGCGTCGTCGTCGTTCGGCTCCTGTTCGAGGACGACCGGCGCCTCGGCGAGATAGATCGTGACCGGGTTCGACTCGCCTTTGGGAGATTCGAGCGTGTATGCGATCGAATCGAGACCGGCCTCGAAGGTTTCGAGATTGTCGGCGGAGAGCGGCAGGCCGGCTTCTTTCGGCAGCGCGATTTCGACTTCAAGCCGTTCGAGCTTGGCGCCGCGGAGTTCGACTTCGGAAGGTTTGCTTCCCGGGAGATTGCGGCCGTAAAGGGTGAAGCGTCCCTTCGAGTTCGGCGCGCCCGCGACGGGGACGACGAAATCGATGTGCGGGCCGTCGTGCAGGGCGAGTCGGTAGAAGAACTCGTCGCCCCCCTGGTAAGTGAAGTCGTGCAGCTTGAGGAGATATTCGCCGTCGGACTCGAGCGCGACGTCGACGAGCGCGTCGCGGCGGTGCGTGCCGCGGGCGAAGGCCAGGCGGCGGCCTTGCGCATCGAACAGGGACAACGCGGCGTCCATCCGCGAGTCGATGCGGGCGGCTCGAACGTCGGCGACGACTCGCTGCCCGGCCTTCCCCTGGAAGCGGAAATGATCGACGTCGGTCGCGCGGTTCATCGCGCCGTTGACCACCGTGCCGAGCGGAATTTCCATCGCCTGGTCGCGGCGGTCGTTCGGCTCGGTCTCGAGGAGTTCCTTGCGGCGGCCGACGACGAACGTGCGGGGGTTGCTGACGCCGAACAGCCCGCCGGCGCGGACCTCGTACAGGCCGGGGGGCACGCTCTTGTCGATCGTGACGACGAACTCGCGATCGACCGGCTTCTGCTGGCCATCGACTTCGGCCGTCTTTTGCACGGCGTGGAGGCCGTCGTGATTGAAGAGCAGGCGGTCGATCTCTTCGAGTTCCTCGCCGCCGGCGACCTTGACGTCGACCGTGGCGCCGGCCTGTCCGCCGGCCGGGAGAATCGCATTGAGCCGCACCTGGGGCAACTGGGCGCTGGCGGCGAGCGGGGCGGCGAGGAGGATCGCCAGCGCGACGAGGGTGGAGCGCGCCCCTCGATACTGGACAACTCCGCGAAGGGTTGGCGAAGGATCAGGTTGGGGGTACCGAGTACCGAGTACCGAGTACCGAGCACCAAGCACTGCGCACCGTCGCGCTAAGGCGGAGTGACCCATCGAATTCCCCCTCGAAGCGTCGAATGTTGTTCTGGTGACGGCCGCGGCCGGGAGGCCGCGGAGCGAAACGGCGGGAAGCCGCGGTTCGGATCGCCGCGAAACCGCAAGCGTGTCGGCAGGCGTGAAAACGGATCGCAGGGCGCGACACGGATGGAGTTCCGCATCGCCCCCTCGATCCCGCGTGTCAGTGGTTGAACAAGAACTCCTTGGTGTTCACCAGCGCCCAGACGATGTCCTCATAGGCGACCTTCGGCTCCGCTTCGTGCTTGGCGATGTGCGCCGTGGCGATGCCGAGTTCCTCTTCGCTGGGGGGCCGGGAGTAGGCCCACAGGTACAACTCGCGGATCTTGTCCTCCGGCGTGCGGGACTTGTCGCTCGCGAAGCGGGCGGCCCGGCCCTGCGAGACCTTCGTCTGCACTTCGTTGCTGTTCAACAGGTGCAGGCTTTGCGCCAGGTTCGCGTCGGGCGAACGCTCGCACTCGCAGGCGGTGTCACCCTGCGGCTGGCCGAACACCTTCAGGAAGTACGGTCCCAGCGTGGGGTCGGGAAGCTGCACGGCGGTCGTGCCGGCCGGCAACCCGTTGAAGTTCTCGCTGGTGCCGGTCACCTGGTGGAAGGCGTCGTACAACACTTCCGCCGGCAGCCGCTTCGGATAGTAGCGGGAGAAGTTCTGCTTGTCGCGGACGTTGAAGTCGTTGGGAAGCGAGCTCAACTGGTAGGTGCTCGAATTGCAGATCGAGCGGATCAAGTCCTTCATGTCGAACCCGCTCTCGATGAAGCGCGCGGCGAGCGCGTCGAGCAGCTCGGGATTGGTGGGCGGGTTGGTGGCCCGCATGTCGTCCTCCGGCTCGACGATGCCGCGGGAGAAGAAGTGCTTCCAGTAGCGGTTCGCCAGCGAGTGGGCGAAGAAGGGGTTGTCCTTGGCGGCCATCCAGTCGGCGAGGTAGTGCCGGGGGTCGCGATCGGCGGGGATGTCCATCGGAGCGCCGCCCAGACCGACGGGAACGAGATCGGCGTTCGAGCGCGGGTTCTTGGCGGTCGCCTTGCCTTCGTTGTGGAAGATCCGCTGCACGTCGCTGCGGTTTTCGCCCGGCTTGTTCTTCTTGCCGATCCGGCTGAAGAACGCCGCGAGGCCGTAGTAGTCGTCCTGGCTCCACTTCTCGAAGGGGTGGTGATGGCAGCGGGCGCACTGGATGCGCATGCCGAGGAACAACTGGGCGGCGTCCTCGACCTGCTCTTCGGTCTGGGCGACCTGCCGGAACCAGACGACGGGCGGGCTCGAGGTCTCGTCGCCGCTGGCGGTGAGGATTTCGCGGACGAACTGATCGTAGGGCTTGTTGTCGTAAATGCTCGACCAAATCCACTCATAGAAGGCGTAGGTTCCGCCGGATTGGGCGTTGCGGTTCTTCTTGTTCCGCAGCACGAGGTTCCACTTGTTCGCGAAATAGTCGGCGTATTCGGGGCTGTCGAGCAGCTTGTCGACGAGCTTCTCGCGCTTGTCCGCGGCGGTGTCGGCGAGGAACGCGCCGACTTCCTCGGCGGTCGGAATGCGGCCGGCGATGTCGAGCGAGACGCGGCGGATGAACGTCGCGTCGTCGCACAGTTCCGAGGGAGGCACGCCCAGCAGCTTCAGCTTGGCGAACACCGCCTGGTCGACGAAGTTCTTCTCGGGAGGGAGCTTCGCGACTTCCGCCCCCAGCGGAACCGTGGCCCGGAACGTCGAGACTTGCCCCTGATAGCGAGCCATGATCGCCACTTCGCCCGCGAGGTCGAGCGTGTCGACCAGGCCGGTGACGCTGACCTCGGCCATCTCGGTGTCGTTCGGCTCGAAGAGGGCCATGCGGGTCACGTCTTCGACCGTGCCGTCGCTGTACGTGGCGAGCACGCTGACTTGCTGTTCGCCCGAGCGATCCATCACGCGGCCTTCCGGCAGGCACTGGATGCCGGTGACCACGGGATCGTCCTCGCGGCCGTAGGGCATGCCCTGCTCGATCCAGCGGCGAATGAGGCGGTATTCGTTGCTGTCCACGTCCATCCGCTTGCCGCCGCCATGGGGCGAGCGGCCGGTCGGCTTGGTGAGCAGCAGACTTTCATCGGGAGAGGCGAGGAACACGCGGCGGCCTCGGGCCTCCTTCACGAGGAACTCGTAGTCGTCCTCGGGGTAGAACCCCAGCAGCGACAGCTTGAACCCGTTTTGCCCGCTCGCCTTGCCGTGGCAGCCGCCGCCGTTGCAGCCGAGCTTGGTGAAGATCGGCACGATCTGGTTGCCGAAGTTGATCGGCTGGGGATTGGCGAATCCCTCGACGGTGACGGGCAACTCGGCGGCTTTTCCGTCATGCACGGCCTTGACGACGGCCTTTCCGTCGGCGAGCGGGGTGACGAGGCCGGTGGCATCGATTTCGACGACCCCGGCCGGTTCGGCCGTCAACTTCGCCTGCCGCGTGTGGTCGTGAAGCTGGCCGCTGGAATACACGCCGGTGAGGAACAATTGCTGCCGCGCGTCGCGACTGCCGATCGTCACGCCTTTCCCCGCGGCGTCCGGCTCCAGCCGGAGCGATTCGAGCAAGCCGCGGTCTCCGAGACCGGCGGACTTCTCGGCGGCGTCCAAGGGTTGCCCGGAAACGGCCCACGCGCAGACGGCGAACAGGGCGGGGAGAGGCAGCATCTTCCGCGTGCGACGGCCCATGACTCGCTCCGTGGCTGGTGAAGCTGGCGGGAAAGCGTGGCGCGGCGTGCGGGAATGACCGGCACGAACGCTGGCGGGTTCGTTCGACTTTCGGGAGTTTTTCGCGGCCTTCCGGGAAACTCGACTCGGGTCTTCCCCGATTGACGCGCGGTCGGCCGCGAAGACTCACTCCGCCAACATATCAACATCCGTTGGATTGTCAATAGGCGAGGAGCGTCAATCGCGGGCGTGGCGGCGGAGCAGGGTCGCGGCCCGCAGCACGTAGACCAGCCCGCTCCAGGCGGTCACCAGCACGGCGCCCCACAGCAGCGCGTCGCGAACCTGGCGGAAGAACTCGTCGGCGAAGTGCGGGCTGAGCGACAACAGGCTCGCGGTCACCGCCACGCACTGCATGAACATCTTCAGCTTGCCGCTGAGGCTGGCGGAGAAGTCGAGTCCCTGCTGTTCGAGGAACCCCCGCAGGCTGGAGACGAACATCTCGCGGCCGATCACGATGATCACCATCCAGGCGGTCACGCCGGACGCGGCGAACACCTCGGGCGCGACTTGGATCGGGTCGTTCTTCTCGAGCAGGAACACGAACGCCCCGCAGACGATGATCTTGTCGACGAACGGATCGAGAATTCGCCCCAGCGTGGTGATCAGCCCGTACCGGCGGGCGATCCAGCCGTCGATCGCGTCGGTCGCCGCCGCCACGACGAACACGATCGCCGAGGCGATCCACAGACCTTCGACCTGGATCATCACGAACAACACGCCCGCCAGCAGCAATCGGGCGAGCGTGATCGCATTGGGCAGATTGAGGGAGCGGCGATCGAGCAATGCGACCGGGCGCGGCTGGCGCGCGCCGGCCGATGCGGCGTCCGCTCGCGCTTCGTCGCCCGTCGTGGCCATGTCGATCGGTTCCGTCTCGCGAACTCTCGGGGGCGACCTCGAACGGTCGAACTCAACGGCGGGGGCGTCCGCAATGTCGGCCGGCGCGCGAACTCATCGAGGAAGCTCATGCTCGGATGGAATCTCGCGTCGCACGGATCGTGTCCAGCTTTTCGATGTGCTCGCGGATGCTCGACGCGGGAGAGTCGATCGGGACCACACCCGCCGGCAATCCATCGGCGAACCCCAACTCACCGCCTCGTGCGCGCACGACGAGAAACATCAGCTTCACACCTTTGTCCGCGGACGCCTTCGACAGCTTTCGTGCCGCATCCAACAGCGACTCCCCGGACCGCTGAACTCGCACCGTCACGGGGCCGCCATCGAATTCCCGCTTCAAGATGGCGTCGATGCCGTTGTTGCGCTGAACGGGCACGCATTCCACTCCTTGCAGCATCGCCAGGGCGGCCTCGTCGGCGTTTCGATAGGCGTCCCGTCCCACTTCCAGCAGACGAGAGCGACTTCGGTGCGAACCTTCCAACCGTTTTCCGGTCAACGCCACGGCCTCTTCGGAGACGTCGATGCCGATGCCGATTCGACGGAGCGATCGTGCCGCGACCAAAGTCGTGCCGCTTCCACAAAACGGATCCAGGACACGATCTCCTTCGTTGGTCGCGATCGAGACGACTCGCTCGAGAAGCGGCAGCGGCTTCTGCGTCGGATACCCTGTCCGCTCTTTCGCTTTGGGGTTCAAGAAAGGAATGTCCCAAACGTCGGCAAGCGGCACTCCGCGCTTCGCGCCGTTGGGGACCACGTTCCCATCCCCGTCGCGATCGTAGACCGACTTGTTGAAGCCGTCCCGTGAACGACGTTGCAGGATCTGGTCGACGTTCGTCGAGGGAGAATACTCGGTCCGAATCTCGTTGAAGACGTATCGATCGGTTTTCGTGTAGTAGAAGATGGTTTGATGAGCCGGCAAGAGTCCCCGCCGGGAATTGGACCACCGGCGATAATGCCAGATGATTTCCGAACGGAAATTCTCGCAACCGAAGACGTCGTCCAGCAGCAGTCGCACCAGATGAGTCGCATTGCGGTCGCACTGAAAGAAGAGCGAGCCATGTTCCGAGATCACTCGGTGCGCCGCACGAAGCCTCTCGTGCATGAACGATCCGTACTCTCTCCGCGACGACCAAAGATCCTCGAATGAAAACTCCCGGGAGCGATCCCGTGGACCCAGCCGGTGGACTTTTCGAGTGAAGAAGGGAGGATCGAAGTATGCGAGATCGACGCTCCCGCCGTCCATCGCTTCCAGGATGGGCAGGCAGTCGCCCAAATGGACTTGAAACTCAACTTGGGGGGGCATTTTCTCGTGCCAACTTCGTCAGGATCGCAAAGAGATCGACGCCCGTTCGCGCGTGCATGTACCGCCATGCGGCGTCGCCGGAATGATATTCACCATCGACACCCTGGTACAGCGTCTCGAGCGTCTGCTGTATCTCGATCGCCTTTGCGCGGTTGGGGTAATAGAACATGACTCGGATCGGCGTGTGGCCCGCGTCGACGATGGCCCGAATTCGTGTATGCTCCTTCGTGATATGATCTCCATCCGTCGTCGCGTCCCTCCACTTGATCTCGATCGCGTCCGACGCCACCAGGCAATCGATCTCGAACGTCTTGGGTCGACGACCCAAAGTATTCGGCACTCGAACCGATCCGGAATCGGGGAACGCTTCGAGAAAGCAGAGCTTGGCGGCCTCTTCCAGAAACGAGCCAGCATAGTTGTACAGAAATCGTCCCTTGTTCTGATACTCATCGACCAGCCGACCTTCCTCATCGCCAACTCCCAGGACTTGATAAATCAGGGAGTGCGACCTGTCATCCTTTCTCATCTCCTCCAGTCGCTCGTCGACGGCCTTCTTCAGCCGGTCCGCATACTTTCGCGCGAGAAGGCGGATCGCTTCCTCGATCCCTCCACGAGGCGGCCCCTTCTTCTTCGTGATCCTCTTACGTTTTGCCAAGCCGCGCCTCGAGTAAATGGTGCGGAAACTGCGGGTCGAGTGGGGGTCTCGCGCAGTCCTATTCCTCGTCCGCCGCGTATTCCCCGAGCAGATCGTACCCGTCGCGGCCGGTGATTTCGACCGGCAACAAGTCGCCCGTCGCGATCCCCTCTCCCGTGACGTACACCGTGCCGTCGATCTCCGGCGCGTCGGCGAAGGTGCGACCGTGCCAGACGCCCTCTTCGACCTCGGCGTCGACGATCACGTCCAGCTCATAACCGACCAGCGAATCGCCGAACGCGAACGCGTTCCGCTGCTGCAAGGCCATCAACTCGTCGCGGCGGGATTCCTTCACGTCTTCCGGCAGATGGCCGGGCAATCGCTCGGCCGGCGTTCCCGGCTCGAGGGAATAGGTGAAGACGCCCATCCGTTCGAACCTCGACTCGGCCACGAAGTCGCGGAGTTCCTCGAATTGCGCGTCGGTCTCGCCGGGAAAGCCGGTGATGAACGTCGTCCGCAGGGCGAGGTTGGGAATTCGCTCGCGCAGCTTGCCGAGCAGTTCCTCCGTCTGCGCCCGGTTCACCCGCCGCTGCATTCGCTTGAGCATCGTATCGTTGATGTGCTGGAGCGGCAGATCGAGATAGGGAATGATCCGCCGCGCTCCGGCGATCGTGTCGATGAGATCGTCGCCGAAGTGGACCGGGTACAGGTACATCAGCCGAATCCAGTCCAGCCCCTCGACCTGATCGAGTTCGCGGAGCAGTTCCGCGAGCCGCACTTCGCCGTACAGGTCGAGACCGTAGTACGTGGTGTCCTGGGCGACGATGACGAGTTCGCGCACGCCGTCGGCGACCAGTTCGCGGGCCTCGGCGAGCACGGCTTCGATCGGCTTGGTGACGTGCTTCCCCCGCATCTTGGGGATCGCGCAGAAGGTGCAGGTGCGGTCGCACCCTTCCGAAATCTTGAGATACGCATAATGTCGCGGCGTGATCCGCAGTCGCGCGCGGTCGTCCATCGCCTGCAGCGGCGCCGGGCGGAACAGTTCCCGCTGCTCGCGCGCTCCGCCGATGAGATGGTCCGCCACGCGGTTGATCTCGTCGCGCCCGAAGACGCCGACGATGTGGTCGATCTCCGGCAGCTCGTCGATCAGTCCGCTACCGAGCCGCTGCGGCAGACATCCCGCGACGATGACGCCGCGGGTGCGTCCGGCGCGCTTCAGGTCGAGCATTTCGCGGATGACCGACTTCGATTCCGCCCGCGAGCTTTCGATGAACCCGCAGGTGTTGACGATGACGAAGTCGGCCCCGTCGGGATCGGAGACGAGGGTGTAGCCGTCGAGCGCCAGCGTCCCCAGCATCTTCTCGCTGTCGACGAGGTTCTTGGGACAGCCGAGGCTGACGAAGGCATAGGTTCCCTTGGCGGGGGGCGCGGCGATCGACACGTGGGGAAAGGCTTTGCGAAACGGAGAGGGGGCGAGATCGAGAGACGGCGAAACGGGGAGATGCTTCCGATTCTATCCGCCCCGCGCGCGGCTGGGTAGGCCGCGAACCAGAGCGCATCGGCGTGGGTGCGGCAAGAGATTTGGCGACGCCAGGTTTCTGAGGCGATGGGTGGCGGGGGCGCTCCGCAACGCGGAAGCCCCCGTGCCGCGCGACGG
>JBBDNT010000151.1:17993-24307 GCA_040877445.1 Planctomycetaceae bacterium | reverse complement strand
GCTTCCGCGTTGCGGAGCGCCCCCGCCACCCATCGCCGAAGAGAGTCGGCGTCGCCAAAAAACTCTTGGCACACCCGGAGCGGCGGTTGCATCGTCGCGGTTGTTCCATCCGCCGAACGGCCCTATAATCACAGGATTCGACGCAGCAGCCAGCCCGCGGGAGCCAGGGAGCCGTGCCCGGACCAGAGAGAATCCTCGTTTTCGGCGAATCGGTCGATCCGGCCGACCCGCTGATCGAGCGGCTCCGCACGGAATGCGACGTCGTCGTTCCCGAAAATCTCGAAGCCGGCTTGCGGGAAATGCACGCCGGCGACGTCGCGGGGATTCTGTTGCTCGGTCCAGGAGTGAGCACGCCCGGCATTCTGCTGGAAGCGGCCGGCATCCTCGAACAGATGCCCGACGCCCTCGTGTTGCTTGATCCCGATCTGCGGATCGTGTGGGCCAGCGCCCGCCTCCGCGAACTGACCGCCGAAGGCCGCGACGACCAGATCGACACCGCCGCGGCCGCCCTCGCCGGCATGAACTTCTACGACGCCTTCGGCACGCCGGAGATCATCGGGCCGGACTTCTGCCCGTTCCACACGGCGCTCGGCTCGGGCGAGGCGTCGAAGAGCACGCTCCGCGTCGGCGAGAGGTTCTACTACGAGGTGCACGCCAAGCCGGTCTTCGAGAACGACCCCGACGTTCCCGAGTTCCTGGTGGTCATCGTGCGGGACGTGTCGATCGAGGTGCTGCAACGGCAGAAGCTCAACGCGATCTACCAGGCGGGGCTGGAACTCGGGGATCTCTCTCCCGAGGAAGTCCTCGACATGACGGTCCAGCAGCGCGTCGAGCTGCTGAAGTCGAAGGTTCTGCACTACACGAAGGATCTGCTCGAGTTCGAGACCGTCGAAATCCGCCTCGTCGACAAGAAGACCAAGCGGCTGGAACCGCTGCTCGCCGTCGGCATGCAGCCCACCGCCGCCAATCGCGAATTGTGGGCCGAGCCGCAAAACAACGGCGTGACCGGCTTCGTCGCGGCGACCGGCAAGAGCTACCTCTGCGAAGACACCGAGAACGATCCGCTGTATCTGCCCGGCGCCGCGGGGGCGCGCAGTTCGCTCACCGTGCCGCTCGTGCTGCACGACGAGATCCTCGGCACGTTCAACGTCGAAAGCCCGAAGCCCGGCGCGTTCGACGAACAGGACTTGCAGTTCCTGGAACTGTTCAGCCGTGAAGTCGCCGTCGCGCTCAACACGCTGGAATTGCTCGTCGCCGAGAAGATGACCACCGCGACCGAAAGCAGCGAGTTGATCCTGCGGGAAGTCGCGCGGCCGGTCGACGAGATCCTCAACGACGCGGCCTGGATTCTCGAGCGGTACATCGGGCACGAGCCGAACGTCAGCGAGCGGCTGCAGCGGATTCTGAAGCACACGCGGAACATCCGGCAGCTCATCCATAAGGTGGGGGAGGAGATCGTCCCCAAGGTGGCGCATTCGCCGTTGCCCTCGCGGCCGGAGCGTCCCAAGCTGAGGCACAAGCGAATTCTGGTGGTCGACAGCGACGCCTCCGTGCGCGACGCCGCGCACGAACTGTTGGGCCGCTATGGCTGCGAAGTCGAGACCGCCCACAACGGCGAAGAGGCGCTGCTGATGGTCCGCAGCTTCTCGTACGACGCGGTCATCGCCGACATCCGCCTGCCCGACATGACCGGCTACGAATGCTTCAGGCAGCTCCGCGAAATCCGCGAAGACCTGAGCGTGATTCTGATGACCGGCTTCGGCTACGACCCGACGCACTCGATCGTCAAGGCGCGACAGGAAGGATTGAAAGCGGTTCTGTATAAACCCTTCCGGCTGGATCAGCTACTCGGTGAACTGGAGAAGGCGGTGTCGTCGAGCGATCTGGCGGAGAGTTCGCGGTGACGCGCGGAGAGATTCGATTCCCGGCGCGAAACCGCAAGCGAGTGGCTCACTATCCACTATCCACTATGCCCTACCTCCGCAGTCCCGAACTGATCTCGCGGCGCGCGGCCCGGTTGCTGATCGTCGACGTGCAGGAGAAACTCGTCCCGGCGATTCCCGTCCGGGAGAAGCTGATTCGCAACTGCCGGCGACTGATCGAGGCGGCCCGGTTGTTCGACGTCCCCGTCGCCGCGACGGAGCAGTACCCGCGCGGACTCGGCGGCACGGTGCGCGAGCTGGCGGAACTGATCGACGAAATTCCCGACAAGGCCCGCTTCAGTTGTGCGGAGGTATTGAATTGGGGACCGGCGGCGGAGCAGCGGGAGGACCGTTGGCAGGTGATCGTGGCGGGAATGGAGGCGCACGTCTGCGTGCTGCAGACGGTGCTCGACCTGCTGTCGCTGGGCTATCGCGTGTTCGTCGTCGCCGACGCCGTCGCCAGCCGGGGCAAGCTCGACTGGCGGATCGCCCTGGAGCGGATGGCGGCAAGCGGCGCGATCATCACGACGACCGAATCGGTGCTGTTCGAGTGGTGCGAAGTCTCGGGCACGCCGGAGTTCAAGGAGGTGAGCCGGCTGGTGAAGGAAGGGTGACGAAGCGAGTGACGAGTGACGAGTTGCGAGTGACGAGTTATGATGACTCACGGATCTCGTCACCGTCGGCCAAGTCTTGATCGATGTGAATCGTTGGCCCACGCTTCCGCTTGGCGGATCATGAAATGGGGAACGCGCGCGAGCGAACTTCGAGCCGGGTGACGCCATGACATCGACACCTTTCGTCGCCCAGTCGCCGCCGCGCATCGAACCTTACGAAGTGCGACTCTCACGCGATCCGAGGTGGGCCTTGAGCGAAGGCAGCCGGCATTTCGACGAACGCAGCGCGGTGTTCGACGCGCTCCGCGCCATCGCCCGGCGGCTCGATGAGTTGGGAATTCCGTACGCCGTCGTGGGCGGGATGGCGCTGTTCCGGCACGGGCTGCGGCGCTTCACCGAGGACGTCGATATCCTGGTGACGAAGGCCGATTTGAAGACCGTGCACGAGAAACTCGAGGGACTGGGCTATCTTCCGCCGCACCGGATGAGCCGCCACCTCCGCGACACCCGGCACGGCGTGCGGATCGAATTCCTGACGACGGGCGGCTATCCCGGCGACGGCAAGCCCAAGCCGGTGGCATTCCCGGATCCCGGCGCCGTGAGTTTCGAGTCCGACGGCATCCGCTACGTGAACCTCGAAACGCTGGTCGAGCTGAAGCTGGCTTCGGGAATGACCAGCCCGGGCCGACTGCGCGACCTCTCGGACGTGCTCGATTTGACGCGGCAACTCGGACTCGGCGAGGATTTCGCCGACCGGCTGAATCCCTATGTGCGGGAGAAGTTCCTGGAACTGTGGCGGGAGTCGCGAACGCGATACGTCGCGCTGTGGGAGAGCGGCCGGGATTCGCCGGCGACGCTCGAGGCGATGCGCCGGGCCGGCGTGCAGGTCGAGCAAACGGCGAACGCCGACGAAGTCCTGTTGACCACGACCGATGCGGAAATCGCGCGGCGTTTCGATCTGGTCGATGAACAGGAATTCTGGGCGGACCGCGGCGAGTGACGCCATGAACGAGATCCCCATTGGAACGAAGCATCGTCTTCCAGTCTGCATGCGCGTTCTATGGGGGTGCGCGATCGTCTTGATCGCGCTATGCATCGTACATTGGGGAGTCGAATACATCGTCCGGGATTCTGCCGCACGAAGGCTCAACATCATTGCCACCCGAAGCATCTCGCACGATGACAGCCGCGCCCGTTATCGCGTGTGGCGGTTGCCAACGTGGATCCTGCGGGGTTACATGAGCGAGGGCTATCCGCTCGAAGTTCGTTTCGTCGCCGCCGAGGCACTTTCCCAACGAGAGCAACATGCCGCGGAATCTCGGGAGGCGCTGATCGAAGTCGAACTGATCAACCGGCGTTCCGGCGAACCGCTCGCCGCTCAGCCATCGAATGCGTTGAATAGTCTCGCCGAACGCGAAGCCCACCATGAGGCAAGATATCCGGTGCGCGGTTCCGTCATTGTCGATGGCCAGCCAGCCGTGGGGGCGCTGGTCGGGTTTTGTCGGCGAACCGGCCACGAAATCGACACGAATCACCTTTTTGGATTCGCGGAGGTCCGGTCCGATGGTAGCTTCGAAGCGCAAATGGGATACAAGATGCCGGGGATCCCGAGCGGGATCTACTCACTTGTCGTAAGTTGGCCCGTATCCGCGAACCCTGCGGCGGCCGATCGGCTTCACGGAAAATATGGAGATCCCGTGGCACTCTGGCACGTCATCGAGGTAGACGATTCCCCCGTTGATGTCGGGACGATCGAGCTTTCGCTGGAAGTCCGGCCCGAGCACAGCGCTGGTCGACAACCTCCGATCGAGCGATAACCGACAATCACGCCGATGCCTCGCCCCGATTCACCATCCGCCTTCCCCGCACTGCGCCTTCGCCGCCTGCGCTCGCACCCCATGCTGCGCGAACTGGTCCGCGAGACCGCGCTCGATCCGGGCGACTTCATTCTGCCGCTGTTCGTGAAGCACGGTCGCGACGAGCGCGTGCCGATCGCTTCCATGCCCGGGCAGGCGCAGATCACCGTCGATCATCTGCCCGCCGCGCTCGCCGAAGTCGACGAACTCGGCATTCCCGCGGTGCTGCTGTTCGGCATCCCCGAGCACAAGAACGCGACCGGCAGCGATGCGTGGGACGACGACGGCATCATCCAGCAGGCGTTGCGCGCGGCACGCGAAGCGAAAACGAAGGCGCTGTTGATCACCGACGTCTGCCTGTGTGAATACACAGACCACGGGCATTGCGGCGTCGTCCACGATCGGCACGGCGCGGCCGACGTCGACAACGACGCCACGCTCGAACTGCTCGTGAAGGAGGCGGTGAGCCACGCGAAGCACGGGGCCGACGTGATCGCCCCCAGCGGCATGATGGACGGCATGATCGCGGCGTTGCGGGCCGGTCTCGACGCGGCGGGATTCGAGAACGTGCCGCTGTTGAGCTACGCGGCCAAGTACGCCTCGGCGTTCTATGGTCCCTTCCGCGACGCGGCGGAAAGCGCCCCGCAATTCGGCGACCGGCGAACTTATCAAATGGATCCGGCCAACGCCCGCGAGGCGCTGCGCGAGGTCGCGCTCGACCTGGCGGAAGGGGCGGACCTGCTGATGGTCAAGCCGGCGCTGGCGTATCTCGACGTGATTCGCCGCGTGAAGGACGCGCACCCCGAAGTGCCGCTGTGCGCCTACAACGTCAGCGGCGAATACGCGATGGTGAAGGCGGCGGCGGAGCGCGGCTGGATCGACGAACGCCGCATCGTGCTGGAGACGCTCACGGCGATCAAGCGCGCCGGCGCGGACATGATCATCACCTACCACGCGCTCGACGCGGCCCGGTGGCTGCGACAGGAATCATGAATCTCGTCGGTTAGCCGCGACCCGAAGCCTCGCGGCGCAGCCGCGAGCGCAGGGGAGCGCGATTGCGCGACGGAGACGCGCGACTATTCGCCCGTTAGAATCTGCACAATGCCGACGATCTTGCGAAGCGGCCCGTATCGCTTCTACTTTCATAGTCACGAACCGAACGAACCGCCGCACGTGCATGTCGATCGAGACGACGCTTCGGCGAAATACTGGTTGGATCCGGTCAGGCTCGCGCGGAATCTCGGTTTCTCTGCCAAGGAATTGCGGCGGATTCAGCAATTGGTGATTCAGCATCGGCAACTATTCCTGGAGGCTTGGCATGGGCATTTTGGCGCTGGCGGCTGACGAGCGGGTGGCGGACGTGAAGTTCACGCGCGACGCTTTGACCGTCGATCTTCGCGACGGGCGAAAGATCAGTGTCCCGCTCGCCTGGTATCCGCGGCTCATGGACGCGACCCCGGCGCAACGCAAGAACTGGCAAGTCGCGGGGGGCGGATACGGCATCCACTGGCCGGACATCGACGAGGATCTCAGCACCGAGGGACTGTTGCGCGGAGCGCCGGCCCCGCGCCCCGCGGTCGGCGAAACGACGCGCCGGACGGTCCCACGAACGCCGGCCAAAGGTTCGAAGTGATCGACGGCGCGAAACCGCAAGCGTGACCAGTTCATCATTCGGCCATTGATATGAAAACGACGGAACCGACCGCGACGAGCGACCCCCGAATCGCCTTCATCGGCGCCGGCCGCATGGCCACCGCGCTCGCCCGCGGGTTGATCGCCGCGAAGTTCACCCCCGCCGAGCGCGTCGTCGCTTGCGACGTCTCGCCCGAGGCGGCGGCGCGGTTCGAGGAAGCGACCGGCGCGCGGATCGCCCCCGGCCTCGACGTGCTCTCGCTGCACGGCAGGCGCACCGACACCATGCT
>JBBDNT010000151.1:8381-17983 GCA_040877445.1 Planctomycetaceae bacterium | reverse complement strand
CCCGGCCTCGACGGGGCCGTCGAGGCCGACGTGATCGTGCTCGCCGTCAAGCCGCAGCACATGGCCGAGGCGCTGTCTCAACTCGCCGGCCATCTCCATGAAACGCAACTGGTCGTGTCGATCGCGGCGGGTGTGCCGATCGCCACGATCGCGCAGTCGCTCGGTGAGAACGTGCGGATCGTGCGGGTGATGCCGAACACGCCGGCCCTTGTCGGCGCGGGCGCCTCGGCGTTCGCGCTCGGGGGCGCGGCGACCGCGGACGATGCCGAACTCGCCGAGCGGCTGTTCGCCACGGTGGGGATCGCCGTTCGCGTGCCGGAAGACCTGCTCGACGCCGTCACCGGGCTGTCGGGCAGCGGACCGGCCTACGTTTATCAGGCGATCGAAGCCCTCTCCGACGGCGGCGTGCGGGTGGGGTTGCCGCGCGACGTCGCGACGAAGCTCGCCGCGCAAACGGTTCTGGGCGCCGCGCGGATGGTGCTCGACACGGGGGAGCATCCGGCGGCCTTGAAAGACGCGGTGACCAGCCCCGGCGGAACGACGATCGCCGGCCTGCACGCCCTCGAACAGGGCGGCCTGCGCAAGTGCCTCATCGACGCCGTGGTCGCCGCGACCGCGCGATCGCGCGAATTGGGACAATCGTCCTGACCGGCCGGGCCGCGGCGGCGAAACCGGCATTCCGGATCTTCCGTCGGATGCGGAATTTCCGCAACCTCGCGCCGCCCGGTTGACAGACTTCTCCCGCGACCTACGGTTTTCGTGCGAGAAGGGCATACCGGCCGTCGCACCGCGGCGGACGGTCCGTCCGCAGCGACCCCGCCGCACGAGAGCAGCCGAGATATGGAAACCGCGCGCCTGCTGGCCGATGAACTTCCGACCGCGGACGTCCCCGTCCAAAGCGGTTATCCCATGGACGCCTCGCGGGTGTTGCTGGGGCTGATGCAACTCTCGCGGCAGGCCGAAGCGCCCGAGCCGGGCGACCACGACCCGCTCGAGGGCATCATCCCCCGCGGCGTGCTGCGCAGTCTGCTCGGGGCCTTGCAGTTCCGGGACGTGGCGACGGTCCGCCATTCCCGCCGCGTCGCGCAACTGGCGGTCGGAATCGCCGGGGCGCTCGGCTGGGACGGCCGGCACCTGAAGCTGCTGGAGGCGGCGGCGCTGCTGCACGACATCGGCAAGATCGGCGTGCCGGACAACATCCTCTTCAAGCCGGGGAAGCTCAGTCCGGACGAAGCCGATTTGATGGCGCTGCACTACAACATCGGCTACGACGTGCTGCAGGCCTGCCGGGCGGATCGCGAGCTGCTGGAAGTGGTGCGTCAGTCGCACCAGCACTTCAATGGCGATCCGGGCGGGTTCCGCAAGATCGGGGCGGAGATTCACCAGGGAGCGCGGATTCTCGCGGTCGCCGACGCTTACGATTCGCTCGCCACCGAGCAGGTGTACCGCAAATCGCGTCCGCACGCCGACATCATGCAAACGCTGATGGAGTCGGCGGGGACGCAATTCGACGGGAACGTGGTGTGCGCCCTGGCGAGGTGGGTCGAGACCAACGGGCTGCCTCATTCGAACGCCAACGACCTCGAGCCGTCCCGCACGGGGCGCGGCGACGTCGCGATGCCGGACACGATCGAGGCGAGCGCCCTGTGTCACATTTTCTCGTATTTGTACGTGCTCGAAAGTCTGTACGACGGGTTCTACCTGCTCGATTCCGATCTGCGGTTCGTGGTCTGGAACCGGGGGTCGGAAGAGCTGCTGTCGCGTCCCTCGCAGGAAATGCTGGGGCAGGTGTGGACCAGCCGGCTGCTCCGCTACGCGGGGGACGACGAGCGCCCCCTTCCCGAGCACGAATGTCCGCTGAACCTGGTGATCTCCGACGGCCGGGCGATCTCGCGGGATCTGCGAATTCAACACGCCGACGGCCGGTGGATCGAGGTCGAGCTGCAATCGGTTCCGCTGGTCGACGACCGCGGACGGCTGCAGGGCGTGGCGGAAATCTTCCGCGACCTGCACCGCACCAGCCGCCGACCGCAGGAATACCGCGACCTGAAGATCGCCGCCACCCGCGATCCTCTCACCGGAGTCGCCAATCGCGGCGAGCTCGAAACGCAGTTGGCGCTCCTCGTCGCCGAGTACTCCTGCTCCGACGGCCGCGAACCGTTCAGCGTGATCTTCCTCGACATCGACTATTTCAAAAGCATCAACGACACCTACGGTCATACCGTGGGCGATGAGGTGCTCGTTGATCTCGCCCGGTTGCTGCAACATGAAACCTACTCCGGCGAACTCGTCGGCCGGTACGGCGGCGAAGAGTTCGTCGTCCTCTGCCCCTCCACCGACTTGATGCAGACCATCAAGCGCGCCGAGCGGCTCCGCGTGGCGCTCAGCCGCGGACATGTCGGTAACATCAAGGGTCTGGAGGTCACGGCGTCGTTCGGCGTCACGCAATCCGAACCGGGGGACTCGATCGAAAGCATCATCCGCCGGGCGGACAAGGCGCTCTACAAGGCCAAGGAACTGGGCCGCAACCGCACCTGCTCGTACACCACCGACCAGATTCTCTCCGACGATCAGACTTCGTCCGCCCCGGTGGAGAGAACTCAGGACGAGCCGTTCCGCTACACGACGGCCTTTCAAGCCTGCGTGGCGGCCGACATGATCGTTTACAAGCTGGGAGGCTTCGTGAACGATCACCACGCGAAACTGATGGAGGTCGCCCCCCGGCGGGCGGTGTTGCGGCTGGGCCGCGGCGGTTTGTTGCCCTTCTGGGGCAACGCCGACGAACGCCGTCCCGTCGAAATCGAGATCGAGTTCGGCGAAGAGGCGTCGGGACACGTCCGCCGCCGCAGCGGCAGCCCCGAGGTGCCGGTCGAAGTCCGCATCCGCCCGCTGGGCTGGATCCGCTCGAGCGACGTGTTCCAGTCGCGGGCGCGGCGCGTCATCAAACTGCTGCGAGCCTATTTTGCCGCCTCAGGCGGGTCTCATTGAAAGACCGTCTCAATCGGCGCAGCGGAGACGGTGATCGAGCGGGGTAGCGGAATTCGCAAGAACTCCGACCGTTTCGGCGTGGCGTCGGAAGTCTTGCGACTTCCGCTACGAATTCGAAGACTGTCATGGAGCGACCGGAACACGGCATCCCGCGCTCCGCCGAGGATTCCCACACTGTTCCGATCGCTCGATCCGACGTTCCCTCACCGCAGCCGGTCGGCGAGGCGGCGGCGGAGCGTTTCCGCCAAGACGGCATGTCCGGCATCGGACAAGTGCAGGTCGTCCACGGTCGCCCCGGAGGTGAACAACGCGCGGGCGAGGTCGCGGCGGGGAATCATCGCGGCTCCGTGGCGGGCCGCCAGCTCCCGTTGCCGACGGCCGTAGCCGTTGTGGAACGGAGGGAGGGGCAACTCCATCACGACGATTCCGCGGTTCGATCCGGCGAGCGAACGCAGCAGGCGCTCGAGGTCGTCGCCGAACTCCGCGCTCGATCGTCCGCCGAGCAGATCGTTCCCGCCGATCTCCACGAGGACGAGCGCCGCGTCGTGATCGAGCCTGGCCGCCTGATCGAAGGCGGAGCGCGCCGTCGCCCCGGCTTGCGAGAGATCGACCACTTCCACTCCGGTCGCGCGGGCGAAGAGCGCCGGCCAGGCGGAGTCGTTGCGGGCGTCGATGCCGGCGCTCAGCGAGTCGCCGATGACGACCAGCCGCGGGAACGTGCGGCCGGGAAGGATCGGCCGCGTGCGGAAGGCGATCTCGATTCCCGCCGCCGCCGCGCACCATGCGATTAACAGCGCCGCGAACGCGAACCGACGAGTTCGCGCCGCTCCGCCGAGCGTCGCCAGCCACGCGATCGCGGCGAACCCGCCGAGAGCGTACAGCCAATTGGGCAACGGCACGGCGGAGACCGCGACGATCGCCCCGCCGAGCATGCCCGCCAGTCGAACGCCGCGCCGCCGCCATCCGCTTCGAAAATACCATCCGCAACCGGCCGCCAACGCGACCAGCGCGACTCCGCTGAAAAGCGCATCGCCGCCCGCGAAATGCCGGACGAGGAGTTGCTGCATGACGGATGCCTCTGTTCGCGTCCCCTAGCGCCGCGATCAGCGGCGATTCTCCATACTTCCAACACGTCGCAAAGACCTCCTCCCCAACGAATCGAATTTCCGGTAGAATCACCCGTGGTTCGAAGTCGCTTGGTCGCGACGCCCCCGTTCTGTCGGGTCGTGCGCGATCATATTCGGCCCGCACGGCCGCAAACAACCAATGAATCCCACGTCGGCCGCGATCGCACCGCCGACCGTATTGCCCGCGAACGACCCGCAACATGTCCAAGTCATCGCGCCACGGCGTCCCGGATCGCGAGTCCGGAATCGCCGAAATCGAAATCGAGGGCTTCAAGTCCCTGTCGAAGCGGACGAAGGTCGAAATCCGCCCGCTCACCGTGCTGGCTGGCGCAAACAGTTCCGGCAAGTCGAGCCTGATGCAGCCCTTGTTGCTGTTGAAGCAAACACTTGAAGCGACTTTCGACCCGGGGCCGCTGCTCCTCGATGGGCCGAATGTGACATTCACGTCGAGCGAACAAATGTTGTCGAGCATTTCGAATGAGCACGCCGACCACTTCACCGTCGGCTTTACAACCATGGAAGATGACGGCGTGGTGGTCTCGTTCGCGGGACCGCGAAAGGGCGGAGTGGAGCTTCGCGAGACCACTTGGATTCGAGGAGGAGAGCGGACGCTGTTGAATAGGCGCCTCCACCCAGCGGAAATCGAAAAAGCACTTAGCGAGATGGATAAATTGTTCCTGGCGTCGGTCGCCGCATATACCGATTTGATGGGAACTGCTGAAATGACGGAGGGAAAGTACGTTACGACGATCGAAGCGACGAAAGCCCTCCGCGACTTCCAACTGGAAGTGGTGAGGCAACGGTGCTTTTTCGATGTCGTCGCAACACTGGACTCATCTGGATCCGGAAACTCCGAGTCGAGACTGTTCCGTCAACCGATGGCTAGTGTGCAGGGGGATCTTCATCGCGTTCTTCATGTGCCTGGATTACGGGGCAATCCGGAGCGAACATATCCGAAGACCGCAATCGGTCCGGAATTCCCAGGTGTATTCCCAACGTATGTTGCGAGCGTGATTCATCGGTGGAAGGAGCGGCGAGACCCGAGTCATAAGCGACTCGGGGAAATGCTCCGTGAGCTTGATCTCACATGGAAGGTCGAAGCGGGGCGAATCGACGAGACTCATGTGGAACTGAAGGTCGGTCGCCTGCCGAATCCAAGGAAGGGCGCATCAAAGGATCTCGTCAACATCGCCGATGTCGGAATCGGCGTATCACAGGTGCTCCCCGTGCTCGTGGCGCTGTTGGTGGCCGAACCGAACCAGCTCGTGTACATCGAGCAGCCGGAACTTCACTTGCATCCGCGGGCGCAGACCAAGTTGGCGGCGGTGATCGCCCGGGCGGCGCAGCGCGGCGTGCGGGTCGTCATCGAGACGCACAGTTCGCTGCTGCTGTTGGGCATTCAAACGCTCGTGGCGGAAGGAAACCTCGACCCGGCGCTCGTGAAGCTGCACTGGTTCCAGCGCCAGGAGGACGGTGTGACGAATGTCACGAGCGCCGACCTCGACGAGAACGGCGCGTTCGGCGAATGGCCGGAGGATTTCGCGGACGTGGAACTCGAGGCCGAAGGCCGATTTCTCGATGCCGCAAGCCGTCATGCGGGGGCGTGATCGATGACGGCCAGCGCGGCGCGGCGGATCGTCGTCGATACCGACATCGCCCACGCCGCGGGAGAATCCGGGGATGCGCGATCGATCGCCTGCCGTCGGTTTCTGGAAGTGATGCGCGACGTTCGTCATCACCTGGCGACGAGCCGGGAAGTTTTCGACGAATACCGCGAGCATCAAAGCCGCTTTTTCAAGAAATGGTTGAGGTCGATGTTCTCCCGCAAACTGCACGCGCGGGTCGAGCCGGGATCCGTCGAAGACATTCGCACCGCGCTGGAACAGCTCGACGTTCTCAGCCGCGATCGACAGGCGACGATCAAGGATCTGCACGTGGTTGCGACGGCGTTCGAAGCGGATCGGCTCGTCGCGTCGATGGACGAGACCGCCCGCCGCTGCTTTTCGGCCGCAACGGTCACCGCGGCGCGGCTGAAGGAGATCGCGTGGGTCAACCCGACGCTTGAAGCGGATGAGCCGGTCGAGTGGCTGGAAGCGGGTGCGAAGAACGAACACTTTCGAAGATTGGAGAGCGGAAGATGAATCGATCGACGCGGCGCGTGGTGGTGTGCCTGGCGGCATTGGGAATGTCGCTTGTCGGAAGGTTTGCGGCCATCGCATCCGAGGACGATCCGCTCAAGCCCCCCGCCATCGCGACCGAAAACGTGCCGGTCGTGCCGCGCGATCTCGGCGACACTCTGCGCCGTTATCAGAACGTCCGTGGGGCGGCGTTTCTCGGCTGGTCCCCCGACGGAAAAGGGATGCTCGTCGGCACGCGGTTCGGCAACACCGCGCAACTCCATCGCGTGTACGAACCGGGCGGCCGCCGCGAGCAGATCACCTTCTTCGACGAGCCCGCCGACGGCGCGTTCGTCCCCAAGGCGGCCGACGGGCTGATGGTCGTCTCGATGAGCCGCGGCGGCAACGAGGACGATCAGCTTTATCGGCTGTGGGAGGGGGACGGCGAGGCGGACGCGGTCCGGCTGACCGACGGCAAGTCGCGGAACCTGTTGCAGATGTTCGCTCCCGACGGCCGAGGGATGATCGTCGCCAGCAACGCGCGAAACGGTCGCGACACCGATCTCTACGTCGCCGATCCGCGGGCGAAGGTCGAGGAGGACGACTCGCCGCTCGAGCTGCTGTTCGCGGCGGATGGCGAATACTGGACCGCTTCCGACTGGTCGCGAACGGGAAACGCCGTGCTGATTTCCCGCTACGTCTCGATCAACGAAAGCCACCCCGGCCTGCTGACGTGGGAAGGCGAAGGGGGCGGCGAGCTGCGCGACGTCGAAGTCGTGCTGCCGAAGGGCGTAAACGATGGTGAGCCGCGAAAGGACGCGGCGGAGGACCGGCCGAAGTATCGCAGCAGCTTCAAGGCGACGTTCCGCCCGCTCCCCGTCCCCGGCGGAGGAACGGCGGCGTTCGGGGCGATGAAGTTTTCGCCCAGTGGAAAGCACGCCTACGTCGTCAGCGACGCCCAGAGCGAATTCCGCCGCCTGGCGCGGGTGGATTTGCAGACGTTCGAGTACGAATGGCTGACGAGCGACATCCCGTGGAATGTCGAGGAAATCGTCGTAGCTCCATCGCCTTCGCGGCCGGGCACTTCCGTCGACGGGTTCTTCACGATCAACCGCGATGGCGTGACCGACGTCGGCATGTTCGAGCAATACGAATTTATCAGACCCTCAATCGGCAAAGCCACCGTCGAGCGGAGCGCGTCGGATCAATTCATCTCAGGGCTCGAATACTCCCCTGACGGCAAACAACTCGGGTTCACCGTTTCTCGCCCAACCGCCCCGCCGGATGCGTGGTCGGTGGATCTCGCCAGGTTCCGCCGGAACCTTCCAATTCTCCCGGAGAAGTCGGTGAAGAAAGCGCCGCTGCAGGTACTCGCGCATCGAGAGCAGGTACGCTGGACATACAGCGAACTCGGCGGTCTCTATTCCGAGACCTTCGTGGCTCCCAATCTCGTCAAGTTCAAGAGCTTCGACGGACTCGAAGTCTCCGCGTGGTACTGGAAGCCGCGCGGCGCGTCGGCCGACAAGCCCGCCGCCGTGCTGGTCGACATTCACGGCGGACCGGAAGGACAATCGCGGCCGTATTTCTCCGGCAGCGATCAATTCTACTTGCGGGAACTCGGCATCGCGATCCTGCGGCCGAATGTCCGCGGGTCGAACGGCTATGGCAAGACGTTCCTCAAGCTCGACAATGCCGACAAACGCGAAGACAGCGTCAAGGACATCGGCGCGCTGCTCGACTGGATCGCCGCGCAGCCGGAACTCGATCAGGACCGCGTCGCGGTGAAAGGGGCGTCTTACGGCGGGTACATGGTGCTGGCGTCGATGCAGCATTATCCCGAACGGATCAAGGCCGGAGTGAACATCGTCGGCCTGGCGAGTTTCACCACGTTCCTGAAGCACACCCGCGCGTACCGCCGCGATCTCCGCCGGGCCGAGTACGGCGACGAGCGCGACCCGGAGATGCGGGCCTTCTTCGAGCGGATCAACCCCACCTCGCGGGCCGATCGCATCCGCGGCGCGCTGCTCGTGGCGCACGGCCGGAACGACCCGCGCGTACCGATCGAAGTCGCGGAGGAACTGGTGGAAAAGGTCCGCGCGAACGGCGTGACGCCCTGGACGATCTACGCCGCCGACGAAGGCCACGGATTCAGCAAGAAAGCCAACCGCGACTACGTCGACGCGGCGACGGCGCTGTTCTTGAAGCGGCAGTTGGAGTGAGCGTCGTAGCGCGTTCTCGCATCCACCACGCCCAGGAACGCAGCCTGCTGGACGAACCGGCCGGTGCAACAGGATCGGGTGGCGCGGTTCGGGGGACGGCGATTTCTCCCTGCCCGATTCGCCACTCCCGTCCGCGGCAGACAGGAATGTCTGCCCCGCGGCGCCGGAACGCGGGCGATCGTTGCCCGCCGTGAAGTGCCGACGGCGTCTTTGCGCGATCGTGGTGGGCGCAGCCCACCCTACGTCAGCGGCTTTCGTCGTCTCCCGTCCGCTGGTCGAGCAACGCCCGCACGCAGTCGGCGAGTTGATTTTCTTCCACCGGGCGTTGCGTGCCGCTGGCGAGATCCTTCACCTGCCACGTGCCCGACGCGAATTCGTCGGCCCCCGCGATCAGGACCAGGCGGATGCCGCGACGGTCGGCGTATTTGAATTGCTTCGCGAGCTTCGCCGCTTCGGGGTAGACTTCGGTGTCGATGCCCGCCCGTCGCAGATCGCGGCCGATCCGCAGGTAATCGCCGACGCGCGCCCCTTCGAGCATCGTCACCAGCGCCTGCGCCGGCGTGGTCGCGGCGGCGACGAGACCGAGTTCCTGCATCGCCGCGAGCAAGCGGTCGAGACCGAGACTCGCCCCCACTCCGGGCAGCGGCTGGTTCGTGAACAACCCGGCGAGATCGTCGTAGCGGCCGCCGGAGCAGACGCTGCCGATCCCTGGTAGGTCTCCGAGGAACGTCTCGTAGATCGTGCCGGTGTAATAATCGAGGCCGCGGGCGATCGAAACGTCGAGCGCGATGCGCTGCGGCGGAATGCCCGCCGTCTCGACCGCGGCGAACAGCTCGCGCAGCTTCGCGACTCCCGCGAGTCCGGCGTCGCTTCCTTCGAGCAGCGTTTCGAGCCGCGCGAGAATCTCGGCCGGAGCGCCTTCGAGTGCGGCAAGTTCGAGAACTTTCTCGGCATCGGTCCGCGCCAGGCCGACCGCTTCGGTCATCTCGCGGATCACGCCGTCCGCGCCGATCTTCGCCAGCTTGTCGAGCGCGCGGAGGATGCCGACCGTCTTCTCCGCGAGGCCGAGCTTGTCGAGCAGGCCGTTCAACACCTGGCGGTTGTTGACGTTGACCGTGAACCGCTCGAAGCCGAGCGCCTCGAACAGATCG
>JBBDNT010000151.1:0-8371 GCA_040877445.1 Planctomycetaceae bacterium | reverse complement strand
CTGCATGAACTCGCGGAACCGCCCCTTCTGCGGCTTCTCCGCCCGCCACACGGTGCCGACGTGATACCGTTTGAACGGCGTCCCCAATTCGCCGATGTATTGCGCGGCGAAGCGGGCGAAGGGGACCGTGAGGTCGAACCGCATGGCGACATCGCGGCCCCCCTGATCCTGGAAGCGGAAGAGCTGCTTATCGGTCTCGTCGCCCCCCTTGCCGAGAAGGATCTCGCTGTATTCGAGGGCCGGCGTGTCGATCGGCGCGTAGCCATAGCTGCGATACACGCGGCGAGCGGTCTCGATGAGCGTCTCGCGGGCGAGCATCGCATCCGGCAGATGATCGCGGAAACCCTTGAGGGTCTGCGGCTTGATGAGCTTGCGGGTCACGGGGAGTCTTGGGGGTTCGTGGATCGACGCTTTCGACGCAAAGACGCGAAGGGCGCAAAGAAACGCAAAGGATTCAGGTGCGAAAGCTGCGTAGCGAGAACGAACCGATCATTGGTCGTTGCCGAACGGAGACTCGATCCGAATCCACTCTTGCCGATAGGCACCAAATCGCAGTGAAATGTCCGAACCGACCTTCCTGCCGCCAAGATAGTCATCGACGATGACTTCCGGACGGCCGTGTTCGTCGGGAATCCCCTCAATCGGCCCCTCGCGACGGCCTCCAATCGTCTTGACGAGCGTCGCCCCCCCTTCTCGGTCGCCCCTCTTACGGACCCAGAAGCCGCCCCGATTCCCATTCTCGACGTACAGCTCGTAGATGTTGTTGTAGGTGGCCGTGTCCTGCGGCGGGATCGGCTCCGGCTCGAAGACGAGCCGGGAAGGATCGTCGAAATACGATCCAGATTCCGGCCAGATCGAGACGCGAATTTCCCGGCGGAATGCGGCGGCGAGAAATGACGTCAGTGGCCCCGGATGCGTCTCCTCGAAGTCGCCGCCGCGCGGGGAACGAACGGCGATGCGCCAGGTATCCGGGTCGCCGTCAACGATCCAGAGCAACTGGTTCCCGTTGAGATCGGCCGCGCAGGGGAAGACGCCGGGGCGCTCGGGATGGACGCGGTAGGGAAACCGCTCCAGGTGTCCCGACATTTCCGCGTCGGTGCGCGCCTCCCTCAGCAGCGCCAATTCTTCCTCAACGTCAGTACAATAGCCCACGGAGGCCGGGTTCATCACCCAGATCGAGAAACCCTCGTCACGGAACACCCCGGTGCCATAGACGCGAGAGAACTCGATCAGGTCGCTCGGCAGACGGATCCCGAGGGACTGCTGATGCCGATCCCAAACGTCGGGAGTCCCAGCTTCCTCCGGCCGTTCCGGCGGGGCCACCACCGCCATGAGTTCTTCGATCGACATGGGAAACCTCTCCGGCAGGTTCAGCGACCGACGCTTGGGGGCTTTTATCTAACTATCCTTTGCGCTTCTTTGCGCCCTTCGCGTCTTTGCGTCGAAAGTTTCAGCCCAGTGCGCTTCAGACCCCGCTCAGCACCGGCAGGCTCGCACCCTTCCGCCCCTGGTCCCACTTCGGGCGGCTGCGGGGCGGGAGGACCGCTTCCGCGTATTCCCAGATCTGCTCGGCCGTCTCGAAGAGCTTGTCGTAGCAGGCGTCGTCGTCGTATTCGCAGTTTTCGGTGGTGTAGGACCGGCAGATCCCTGGTCGCGTCTCATAGGTGCCGCAGCGATTATCCGCCTGCAGGTGCTCGCAATCGGCGTGGACCATCAGGAACCACGTGCCGTCCTCGACGAAGATCGACACCCGCCCGTGGAACATGTACCAGCGGATCGTGTCGAAATCGTCCCAGGTCTCGGGCTTCTCGATGGGGATGGCGAAGTACCGGCAGCACTTGCCGGTGCAATACTGGCACAGCACCTCGCCCGGCTTGAGGTCCTTGCGTTTAACCGGCATGTCCAGCATGGGGTTCGACTCCGCGCCTATCCGTTCGGAACGCGGGCATTGTAAAGGATGCGAAGGGCGGTGGACAGTGGATGGTGGATGGCAAACGAGGTGGGGTGCGGCAAGAGTTCTTGGCGACGCCAATCTCTGTGGCGATGGGTGGCGGGGGCGCTCCGCAACGCGGAACCCCCCGTGGCGCGCGACGGGGCTTTCGCGTGGTGAAGCGCGCCCGCCACCCGACCTTTTGCCACACGCCAAGAAGAATTGCCACACCCACGGGGGGACGGGCGATGTCGTCGTGCCGGATCTTTGGGACGGAAACGTCGGGGATGGAAAAATGAAAACCACCGTCCCACGTCCCGCAGCGCGGCACAGACGCTACCAGGATCGGACTTGGCCGATCGAACACTCTGCGCCCTCGGCGATCTCCGCGGTTCGATTCCTTGCGCCACGGAAAGTTGGAACCGCCGAGTGCGCCGAGAAGACTGGAGAGAGACGTCGTTCGACGAACTCCGCCGAATCGCCGGCCGCCTTCCGTGGCATCCGAGCTACGAAGGCTTCGAGTTTTCGTGCCTTGCGCAAATTTTCGACCACGGATTTGACGGATGGGCACTGATGAGACAAGGAATCATCGCCTGGCTACTCTCCGCGGCTTCTGCGGATCGATGCGGTCGGGTTGAGGACGCCGGGGACGTTGCATTGCGATGATGCGATGAACCGCCGAGCGCGCAGAGGACGCGGGGGAACGGAGGTGGCCGCGCCATCGAACTTCCGGCTCCAGCGCGCTTTCGACGCGGTTCCGCTCGTCGGAGGTCGAACAGGAATATCCGTCGAATCCGTGCCATCCGTGGTGAAACCGGGTCTTGGTTCCGGCTTCGCCGGGGCTGGGGCAACCGTGGTCACACGAAATTCGCGCACGACGAACGGAAGTGAAAGGTTCGCAGTGCGAAAATGGCCGCGAAAAAATTCGGCGACATCCGGGTTGACGCGTTTCGAGAAAGAATCTAATTTCCCGCCCCGTCGAGCGGGCGTCGGTTGCTCGCCGGACGATTCCAAACCGAAACCTCCGAATCCTCGAAGACACGCTCGAACGGGAAGTCGCTTTCGAAGTCACGGCGCCGTGGATCGCCGTTCGGTTCGCCGAACGGGATCCGGAGTGGGCCGTCGGCATGGAAGCCGGCGGGACCATTCCCAAAGCCGATTTTCGAACGCGAAGAAATCCGCAGGCGTATCGCGCCCGGAAGCAGCCGGAGTCCTCCGCCCCCCTGGGACCCGCTGCTTCCGGGATTTTTTTCATAACCGCTTGCCGTCAACCGAGAGGCTGCGGTTGCGGGCGGATGCGATGCCGGGCCGCTTGGGCGACGCGACCTGCGGAATCGACCGATGTTCGCCGCGCACCGGGTCGGCGATAATTACCGCACAATGGACCCCCAGCAACTCGCCCACGCCGCGAACCTTCTGTATGTCAGCGACGATCAGCCCGGCTTCCGCCGCATTCCTGCCGGACGCGGTTTCGCCTACCTTTCCCCCAACGGCCGACGGATCACTTCCGCGCGGCATCGTCGGCGGATCGAGGCGCTCGTCATTCCACCGGCCTGGACCGACGTGTGGATCTGCCGGGAATCGCGCGGGCATCTGCAGGCGACCGGCCGCGACGATCGGGGCCGCAAACAATACCTTTATCACCCGCGCTGGCGGGAGTTCAGCAATCTCGCCAAGTTCCAGTCACTCGAACGGTTCGCCCGCGCCCTGCCCCGCGTTCGCCGCCGGATCGACCGCGATCTTCGCCGCCGCGCTCTCACCCGCGAAAAGACGTCCGCCGCCCTCGTGGCGCTTCTCGACACGACGATGATGCGAATCGGCAACGAGGAATATGCCCGCAGCAACGGCTCTTTCGGTTTGTCGACGCTCCGCCGCGAGCATTTCGAATGCTCTCGCTCGGGGATCACGCTCTGTTTTCCCGGCAAGTCGGAACGCGAGCAGATGGTTTGCCTCGACGACGCGCGTCTTGTCCGCATCGTGCGGGAGTATCTCGACCGGGAGTGGGAGCCGGTGTTCCAATCGCTGTCCGCCGACTCGGGGGAAACACCGGCGCCGGTCGGCTCTCAGGATGTGAACGAATACCTCCGCGAGATTTCCGGCGAGGAGATCAGCGCCAAGGACTTCCGCACGTGGAAGGCGACCGCCCTCGTCGCCGGTGAATTGCTTCTGGGAGAAGCCGGCGACACACCCGCGAAGAGGAAGCGGCAAGTGAATGCGGCCATTCGCGCCGCGGCGGAATCGCTGGGGAACACGACGACCGTCTGCCGCAAGTATTACGTACACCCGGCGCTGACCGACGCGTTCATCGAAGGCACGCTTCAGCCGCGCAAGAGTCCGCCTTCACCGCGGAATGGGTTCACCGTCGCCGAGACGCTCTTGCTGTCGGTGCGGAACGTGATCTTCCGCTGACCGTGCGACGAGGGGCGGAGGCTCGCCGTCTTCCCCGTGGCCACGGTGGGGCCGGCCGGGGATCAGCTTGGGGCTTGTGCAGACGCCACTTGCGGCGTTTTCCCCGCCCCCTTAGAATTCAACGGCAATGAAACGCATCGCCGTCCTCGGAGCCACCGGATCGATCGGGACGAATTGTCTGGAAGTGGCGGCGCGGCATCAGGATCGGATGCGCGTGGCGGCGCTGACGGCGCATCGCAACTGGCGGTTGCTGGCCGAGCAGTCCCGGCGGTTTCGGCCCCGGTTCGCCGTCGTCAGCGACGCGGAACGGCAGGGCGAGGTCGATCGCGGGGCGTTTCCCGCCGGAACGGAGTTGCTGTTCGGCCCGGAGGCGGTCGAGCGGGTGGCTTCGGATGAGGGAGTCGACGTGGTGGTCGCCGCGATCGTGGGGGCGGCCGGATTGCGGGGAACGTGGGCGGCGCTCGAAACGGGAAAGACGATCGCCCTCGCCAACAAGGAGACGCTGGTGGTCGCGGGGGCGCTGGCCCGCTCGTTGGCGGAGCGCACCGGGGCGACGTTACTGCCGGTCGACAGCGAGCACAGCGCGGTCTTTCAGGCGCTGCGGTCGGGGCGAATCGAAGAAGTGAAGCGGATCGTGCTGACGGCGAGCGGCGGCCCGTTTCGCGGCTGGACGGCGGACCAGCTGGAATCGGTCACTCCCGAAATGGCGCTGGCCCATCCGACGTGGAACATGGGGCGGAAGATCACCGTCGATTCCGCCACGATGATGAACAAAGCCCTGGAGGTCATCGAGGCCAAGTGGCTGTTCGATCTCGATCCCGAGCGGATCGAAGTCGTCGTCCACCCGCAGTCGGTCGTCCATTCATTCGTGGAATTCATCGACGGATCCGTGATCGCCCAGTTGTCTCCGCCCGACATGAAGCTACCAATTCAATATGCGCTCACCTGGCCGGAGCGGGTGGAAGGTCTCAGCCCGACGATCGACTGGCGGGAGGCAATGTCGTTCACCTTCGAGCCGCCCGATCGGGACGCGTTCCCGGCTTTGGACCTGGGATTCGAAACGGCGCGCCGCGGCGGAAGCTGCGGCGCCGTGTTGAACGCCGCCAACGAGGCGGCCGTGGAGAGGTTTCTGACCGGCGAGCTGCGGTTCGTCGATATTCCCCGCGCTTGCCGCGCGGTTCTGGAAGCACACGATTTCGACCCCGAGCCGTCGCTGGCGGAATTGCTGCGACACGACGCGCGGGCTCGACGGGAGATGGCACGTTGGAATTCGTAACCGCATTGCCCCTGCTGGCCGATCTGGGCGGCCTGGCCGAAAAGATCCTGAGCATCCTGGCGGTGGCGTTGGGGCTGGGGCTGGTCATCTTCTTCCACGAACTGGGGCACTTCGCCGTCGCCAAGTGGTGCAACGTCAACGTCGAGCGGTTCAGCATCGGTTTCGGGCCGATCCTCTGGAGCCGCAAGAAGGGGGAAACGGAGTACGCCCTCTCGGCGATTCCCTTCGGCGGTTACGTGAAGATGCTGGGACAGGACGACCTCGACCCCAGCCAGCTTTCCACCGAGGAGATCGCCCGCGATCCGCGCTCGTATTCGTCGAAGACGGTCGGCCAGCGGATGGCCATCATCTCCGCCGGCGTGATCATGAACATCATCACCGGGCTGATGTTCTTCGCGATCGCGTTCGGCATCGGCGTGCAGCAGCAAACGGCGAAGATCGGGGCGGTGGTTCCCGGTTCGCCCGCGTGGAAGGCCGGGTTGCAACCGGGAGACACCATCGAGCGGATCAACGATCGCCGCGTCGAATCGTGGATGGACATCATGCGGTCGGTCGTGCTTTCGTCCGGCACCGTCAGCGTTCACGGGCGGCACGAGGACGGCCGCGCGTTCGATCTGGCGATCGATCCCGACGGCGGGGGCACGAAGCGGATGATCGGCGTGGCGCCCAGCGAGAGCCTGATGCTGGCGTACTCCGACGATCCCGACTTCGTTCCCGCGGCGGAGCACACGCCCGCCCACCGGGCGAAGCCGCCTCTCGCCCCGCGCGACGTCATCCGCGAGGTGGGGGGCGTGCCGGTCGAGACCCCCGCCCAGTTGCGGGAAGTTCTCGCCGAGCGCCGCGGCGATCCGCTCGAGTTCGTCGTCGAACGCGACCAACAACCGGACGACGCGAACGGCGACGAGCGATCGGGGGAGCGGATTTCCGTCACCATCGACCCGCGTCCGTTCCGCACGCTGGGGTTGTGGATGGAAATCGGGCCGGTGACTGCGGTCCGCCGCGACTCCCCCGCCGACCGTGCCGGACTTCAGCCGGGGGACAAGCTGCTGTACGTCGACGGGAAGGAAGTGGGCAAGGCGATCGACCCGCTGCGGTTGCCCGACCTGCTCGCGGAGCGGGGCGGCGCGCCGGTCGAACTTCGCGTCCTCCGGGTCGAGGGATCGGAGCGGAAAGAACTCGACCTGAGCGTCGTGCCGACCTCGGCGCCGGGCTGGACCGCGCCGCCGAGCAGTCCGGAAACGCCGATCGAACTTCCCGCGATCGGGGCGACGGTGCGGCTGATTCCCGTCGTCATGCACATCGTCCCGGACAGCCCCGCCGCGAAGGCCGAGATTCAAGAAGGCGACAAGATCGTGCGGATGCGGCTGATTCAGCCGAAGAAGGAGGGAGCGAGAACGGCCCCGAAGCCGATCACCGTCGGTCCGGAAAAGGAGCCGAAGCGATCCTGGTGGCGGTTCTGGGCACGAGCCGACGACTCGAAGCCCAAGCCGTTCTATTGGGGACACGCGTTTTGGATGACGCAGCAATACCCGAACGCGACCGTCGAACTCGACGTGACCAGCAAGCGGGGCGAGTCGCGCGAGGTCGCGCTCGAACCGGCGCCTGCCGACGACTGGTTCATCCCCGACACGCGCGGAATCGCGCTCTTCTGGGAAACGCAGACACAACGGGCGGACAACATCGGGGATGCGGTCGGCATGGGCTTCACCCACACTCGCAATACCACCGCCGACATCTACCTCACGCTGCGGAGCCTGTTCGGCGGCGGCATTTCCCCCACCGAACTGCACGGGCCGGTCGGCATCGCCGGGGCGGCGTACTCGATGGCCCGGCAGGGGTTCGCCTCCTTGATGCTGTTCCTCGGCTTCCTCAGTGTGAATCTCGCGGTGCTCAACTTCCTGCCGATCCCCGTCCTCGACGGCGGGCACATGGTGTTCCTGATCTGGGAGGGAGTCACCCGCAAGAAGCCCAGCGAGCGGGTGCTCGTCGCGGCGACCTATCTCGGCATGGCGTTCGTCCTCAGCCTGATGATGTTCGTGCTGTATCTGGACATCTTCTATCATCGGTGAGATGTCGGAGGTCGTGAATCTTTCGTTTTTCGATCGTCGTCCGCATCGTCGTCATTACCGCGAAAGCGGGAATCCAGTGCGATCCGCGTGCCATGCTGGATGCCCGCCCCCGCCTGCGCGAGGACAGGCGCTGCGCGAGGGCAGGCGCTGCGCGGGCATGACGTTCGAAGATCACGGTTCAGGCCGCCGCGGAAATCCTTCGGCGGTTTGACCTTCCCCCTTCCGCGACCTAGGCTTGCGCGATGACGGAGCCCGCCCGAAAGTTGACGCCGAGCGAGTTCCTGGCGGAGTTGAAGCGGCAGGTCGCGGAGAAGCCCCTCCCCGATAACGGCCCGCCGGTGGCCGAGTTCGCGGATCTCGATTTTTCCGACCTCGCCGACCTTCCCCCAGGGCCGGACGACGACGATGCGCCCGCACATCGCGGGAATGGGACCGCGGTCAAGGCTTCCACGCGAACGAAGCCGGCTCCGCCGCGGCGTTCCACGGCACAGTCCGCGGCGTCGCCCACCAAGCCGAAAGTCGGCCCCGGCGCGCATTCCCCGGCTCCGCCCGAAACCGCCCGGCGCGATGCGACCGCATCGAACGGGAAGAGCAAGCACGACGATGACTCCGGTCGCGCCGATCGTGACGATCGATCGGCCGAGACCGATTCATCCGCTTCCACCCCCGCCCCCCCTCTCGACCAGG
>JBBDNT010000150.1:0-24494 GCA_040877445.1 Planctomycetaceae bacterium | reverse complement strand
GGAATTTCAGTTTTGCACCGCAAAACTGAAATTCCGAAGCCCCGACCCCCGCCAGTTCGGAAACCACCGCATGACCCAAACCGGCGACACGAGCATCAACGACGACGGCACGGCGGAAGCCGCGCTCGCGCGGGTCGCCGCGCGCTTGCCGCTCGATGCCGATGCGCTCGCCGCGCAGACCGATGCGGCGCTCGCGGACGATCCGTATTGGTTTCCGGTGCGGCATCATTCGCCGGCGGCGGCGCGGCATCTCGCGGCGGTGATTCGGGAACGCAAACCGCGGATCGTGTTCATCGAAGGGCCGGCCGAGGCGAACGATCTCGTCGAGTTCGTGGTCGACGGCGAGACGCGGCCGCCGGTGGCGATTTACAGCTCGTGGCGGCGCGAAACCGCAAGCGATCATCAAGAGCCATCCGATGACGAGGCCGTCGAATCGCCTCCGCTGAAAAGCGCGTGCTGGTATCCGCTGCTCGAGTTCTCACCGGAATACGTCGCGATGCGGGCGGCGGCGAAGGTCGGCGCGGAGGTGGTGTTCATCGACCTGCCGCACTACGCGCTGCTGCAACCCGCTTCGTTCGCCATTCAACCGCAGAGCGACGACCATGGGCGAAGGCGAACGGCGGTCCCGGTCGAGGCACGGGACGAACGGCTGATCGCCGAGAGCGGGTTCTACCAAACGCTGGCGGAGGTCGCTGGCTTTCGTTCGTGGGACGAAGGCTGGGACGCGCTGTTCGAGTTCGGCGCGCTTGACGATGCGGAAGCCTTCCGCCGCGAGTTGGCCCTGTTTTGCGCCGCCGCCCGCGCGACGACGTCGCCCGAGCGGATCGCCTGCGACGGCACGCTCGAACGCGAACGATTCATGTGGCGGACGATCCGGGAGACGCTGCGCGCGAAGAGCGTATCGGCGGAGAAGGCGCTCGTCGTCAGCGGCGGGTTCCACCTGTTTCTCGACCGCGACGATCCGACGCCTCCGCCGGAGATTCCGCCCGGCGAAGTCTATACGTCGGTCGTGCCGTATTCGTTTTTCCGCGTATCGCAGTTGGCGGGATACGGGGCTGGGCATCGCGCGCCGCATTTCTTGCAGATGCACTGGGAGTCGCTCGCGGGAGAGCGGGACGACCTCTTGGCCGAGTACGTCATCCGTGTGCTCGAAAAGGCTCGCCGCCGCGGCGAGGCGGTCTCCTCGGCCGATGCGATCAGCGTCACGCAGCACGCACGGATGCTCGCCGCGCTTCGCGGCCGCCATCGCCCCGTGCTCGACGACCTGCACGACGCGCTCCTCACCTGCTGCTGCAAGGGGGATCCCCGCGACGTCGGCACGCGGTTGATCGAAGCGTGCGACGACGTCGACATCGGCACGAAGGTCGGCCGCGTGACGGCCCGCTTGTCGCGGCTGCCGATCGTCGATGACTTCCACGCGCGGGTCGATGCGCTCGGTCTCGCGCCCGCCTCCGCGCGCGAGAAACGGACGCAGCTCACGCTCGACAAACGCGACGAACTCGACGCGCATCGCTCCGCGTTTCTGCACCGCATGGCGTTTCTGGAAATCCCCTTCGCCGCGCCGGCCGACGGTCGCGCGGCCGATCTGTCCGGCGGCCGCATCTTCCGCGAGCGATGGTTGCTGCGGTGGGATCCGCAACTCGAGCCGGCGCTCGTCGAAAAGAACCTGTACGGCGATTCGATCGAATCGGCGGCGCTCGCGGTGTTGCGCGAGAAGCTGAACGACGACGAGAGGCACGCCGGGCGCACCTGCCGGCATCTGCTCGAGGCGATCGACATGGACCTGCCGGACGTCGTCGGCGAAGTGGAAGCGGAGTGCGGACGGGCGATCGACGGCGATTCGCGGTTCGTTTCGCTGGGCGATGCGCTGCGGTCGCTATTGGTGCTCGATCGGTACGCGATGCACCGCGAGTTGCGGCGGGACGTGCTCGAAGAGCTGCTGGTCCGCTGCTTTCATCGCGCGTGCTTCGCGCTGCCGGACGCGATCGCAGTCCCCGAGGATCAGCAGGGGGACGTCGTGGCGAACCTGCTGGGACTGGCCGACGTCGCCCTGCGGGACGCGCTGCCGGGGCTCGACCGCGAGGTGTTGAAGCAAAGCGTGTGGAGCGCGGCGAACGCGACCGAGGCGCCGTTTCTGCGGGGGGCCTTCCTGGGAATGCTGGTCGAACTGCGGGAGCTGCCTGCGGAGCAGCTCGCGGCCGAGATCGCGCAGCTCGCCCGCGCGCCGCAGGAGCGGATGATCGCCGCGGGTGATCTGCTCGACGGCGTGTTCTGCGTGTCGCGGGCGTCGATTCTGCTGGGGGCCCAATCGCTGGTCGCCGCGCTCGACGAACTCTTGCGGGCGGCGGAGTGGGAGTCGTTCCTGGTGATGCTGCCGCGCTTGCGCGGGGCGTTCGAGCGGCTGCACGCGGGGCAGCGGGACTCCGTCGCGGCGACGGTCGCCCGCCGCTACGGGTTGAAGGACGCGAAGTCGATCGTCGAATTGCGGACATCGGTCGGCGCGGCGGCCCGCATCGCCACGATCGACCGCCGCGTGGCGGAATTGATGCGGGGCTGGGACGCGCTGCGGACCTCGTAGGCTAATGCGTTCTCACAGTCATCGGCACTGATTATGAATAACTCCGCTCTTCCAATGCCCGACGACCAGCACGCCCTCGCCCGCTGGCGGCTCGTGCTCGGCAAGGAGGCCGAGCGGCATTGCATCTCGTGCGGCGGGGACGGCCGCGCGCAGCGGATCGAGGCCCTCGTCGGGTTCCTGTTCGAGGCCGGTGGAGCTTGCGGCGGCGGTGCGGCGGGGCAACCGAAGCAACGCAGCGCTTCGCTCGGCGAGGGGCACGCGCTCACGGTCCCCGAATGGGTCGATGCCGTCCACGAGCTGTTCCCGCGTTCCGCGAAAGAGGTCATGGAGCGCGAGCTGGTCAAGCGCCGCGGCATCGCCGAACTGCTCGAACAGCCGGAGCTGCTCGAAAAGGTCGAGCCGAACATGGAACTGGTGAAGACTCTGCTCACGCATCGCGAACTGCTCGAGCCGCGGACGCGCGTGTTGGCGCGAAAGATCATCGACAAGGTCGTGAACGAGTTGAAGGAGAAGCTGAAGACGCAGATCGAAACGGCCATCACCGGCGCGCTCCGCCGCGACCGCCATTCTCCCCGCCGCGTGTTTCGCAACCTCGACATCGCGACGACATTGCGGAGGAACCTGCAAAACTACGACGGCGAGCGCGGGCGGCTGCTGGTCGATCGGCTGTACTTCTTCGCCGCCGAGCGCCGCAAGCGGCCGTGGCACATCGTGATCGCGGTCGATCAGTCCGGCTCGATGCTCGACTCGGCGATCTTCTCGGCGGTGATGGCGTCGATCTTCGCCGAGCTGCCCGCGGTGAAGACTTCGCTGTTTCTGTTCGACACGGAAATCGCCGACCTCACCGACCAGGTGGGACAGCCGGTCGACGTGCTGCTGTCGATTCAACTCGGCGGGGGGACGGACATCACGCGCGCGCTGCAATACGCGCAGCAACTGGTGCGCGAGCCGGGGCGGACGATCGTCGTGCTCATCACCGATTTTTACGAGGGACGCGATGAGCGGGAACTGATCCGCCAGGTGGGGGACATGGCGCAGTCCGGCATCCGCATGGTCGGGCTGGGCGCGCTCGGTTACGACGCGCGGCCGGAATACAACAAGCCGCTGGCGAAGAAGTGTCGGCGGGCGGGAATGGACGTCCTCGGCTGCACTCCGGAGAAGTTGACCGAATGCATGGCCCGCATCATCCGCGGCTGAGGCGGCCGTCTTCCAATACTCGGGAGCGGCTTCGATGCCACCGTGGTCGTAGCGGAATTCGCAAGAATTCCGGGCAATGCCATACGAACATCGGAAGTCTTGCGACTTCCGCTACCGATTCGAAGGCGGCCGCACTTTCATCTTCTGGCTTCCAACTCTTCCCAGCGGGCGTACGCCGCCGCCAGGTCGCGTTCGATTTTCTGAAGCCGCGACGTTTCCTCCGCGATCTTCGCGCCGTCCTGCTTGTAGAACGACGGGGCCGACATCGTCGCGTGGCTCTCCGTCTGTCGCTTTTCCAACTCGGCGATCCTCTCCGGCAGCGCGTCGAGTTCTCGCCGCTCCTTGAATGTCAACTTCACGGGCTTCGCACTCGCTTGCGGTTTCGCGACGGTCTTCTGCGGCGGCGAGTCCTTCTCGCCTGGTTCGGCGCCGCCGCGCTGCCGCAGGTAGTCGTCGTAGCCGCCCGCGTACTCTTTGACCGATCCGTCCCCTTCCAGCACGAGGGTGCTGGTGACGACGTTGTTCAGAAAGGCCCGGTCGTGGCTCACGAGCAGCAGAGTCCCCGGATATTCAGCGACCAGTTCTTCGAGCAGTTCCAGCGTCTCGGCGTCGAGATCGTTGGTCGGCTCGTCGAGGACCAGCACGTTCGACGGCCGCTTGAAGATCCGCGCGAGCAACATGCGATTGCGTTCGCCTCCGGAAAGAGAGCGGGCCGGCCGTCGCGCGCGTTCCGGCGTGAACAGGAACTCCTGCAGGTAGCCCAGCACGTGCCGCGGCTTACCGTCGATGAGCAGCGTCTCCTGCCCTTCGCCGACATTCTCGACGACGGTCTTCTCTTCGTCGATCTGCTCGCGAAGCTGGTCGAAGTAGTTGATCTTGAGCCTGGTGCCGAGGCGGATCGTTCCGGCGGTCGGCTGCAATCGCCCCAGCAGCAACTTGAGCAACGTGCTCTTGCCGGCGCCGTTGGGACCGATGATGCCGACCTTGTCGCCGCGCGAGATGAGCGTCGAGAAATCGCGAATCACCATCTGCTCGGAACCCCTGCTCCCGCTCGTCCCCCTCAACTCGTCACTCGTCACTCGTAACTCGTCACTCCCGCCGTAGGCGAACCCCACCCCTTCGGCTTCGACGACGAGGTGCCCGGAGCGTTCGGCCTGTTCGGCCCGCATGTGGACGTTGCCGACGCGTTTCCGCCGCTGGCCGTGCTCCTCGCGCATCTTCTGAAGGGCGCGCACGCGGCCTTCGTTGCGTGTGCGGCGGGCTTTCACGCCCTGGCGAATCCAGACTTCTTCCTGGGCGAGCTTCTTGTCGAAGAGGGCGTTCCGCTTCTCCTCGGCGTCGAGGGCCGCCTCCTTCCGCGCGAGGAACGTGGCGTAGTCGCAGGTCCAGTCGAACAGCCGGCCGCGGTCGATCTCGACGATCCGCGTGGCGAGCGCTTGCAGGAACACGCGGTCGTGGGTGACGAACACGAGCGTTCCATCATAGCCTTTCAGGAACCGCTCGAGCCAGGCGATCGAGTCGATGTCGAGGTGGTTCGTCGGCTCGTCCAACAGCAGGATGTCCGGCTCCCCCGCGAGCGCCTGCGCGAGCAACACGCGGCGCTTCATTCCCGACGACAGCGTGGCGAACGCCGCGTCTCCATCGAGTTTCATCCGCGACAGCACGCGCTCGACGGCGTGGCGAACCCGCCACTCGTCGGAATGGACGTCGGCCGGATCGCCGCCGTCGTCGTCGCTCGTCGAAGGCAAGTGCGCCGCCGCGCCTTCCGCGACGACGTCGGCGACGGTGCCGGTGCCGGCATAGCTGGCGGGAACCTCCTGCACGAGCCGGGCGACGCGCAAGCCGTTCGCGCGCGCCAGTTCGCCGTCGTCGGGGGCGATCTCGCCGGCGATGAGCTTCATCAGCGTCGACTTGCCGCTGCCGTTTCGCCCCAGCAAGCCGATGCGTTCCCCCGGCTCGATCCGCAGATCGACGGCGTCGAGCAGCGGCGGACCGCTCCACGTGAATGAAACCCGCGACAGACTGACGAGCGGCATGAGACGCGATTCAAGGAAACAACAGGAAGCCGCCGCTTGCAGTCACGACGCCGGCGGGACGGTCGCCGAGTAACCGTCTGCGAACTGGTGGCGGAAGCCGCGAGACTTCCGATGCTCGTGCGGCGATGTCCGGAATTCTTGCGAGTTCCGCCACCGCACCGTCGAGAGAATGGACCTTCTGATCGCAACTCGACACACTCTTGCTTGTAGCACGCACCGCGACGGAAGGCAATCGGTGGGCGGCGGCGACCCGGCGATGCCAATCTCTATGGCGATGGGTGGCGGGGGCGCTCCGTAACGCGGAAGCCCCCGTGGCGCGCGACGGGGGCTTTCGCTGCGCGAAGCGCCCCCGCCACCCGACTTTTTGCCACACGGCAGTGAATATCGCCACACCCAAGGGCGGAGCGTGCCACGCCGCCGGCTACGTGGCGGTCGTTTCCGCGGCGAGCAGGCGGTTCAGCGCTTCGGCGGAAAACGGCTTCACCAGGTGATCGTCGAATCCGGCGGCCAGCGCCCGGCGGCGGTCTTCCGGTTGACCATAACCCGTCATCGCGACGAGCCGGACGTGGCGGCACTCGCGATCGGCCCGAACCTGGGCGGCCACTTCATATCCGTCGAAACCGGGGAGGCCGATGTCGATGAGGGCGACGTCGGGCCGCAGGCGGCGAATCGTCTCGACGCCCCCCGGCCCATCGGTCGAGACCTCGACCTGATGCCCGTTCAGCCCCAGCAGCGAAGAGAGCATCCGGCGGATGTTGCCGTTGTCGTCCACGAGTACGATGCGGCGGGCGGCGGCGCGATCGGCCGCCCGGTCGCACGGGATCGGCTGCGTGGGCGTTTCGGTCGCGGATTCCGTCGGCATCTCCGGCACGAGGACGATGAACTCGCTTCCCTGGCCGACGCCGGCGCTGTGGGCGGCGACTCGGCCCCCGTGCAGTTCGACCAATCGCCGCACGAGCGTCAGCCCCACGCCCAACCCCTGGTTGGATCGGGCGTGCGAGCGGTCGAGCTGAACGAACGGGTCGAAGATCCGCGAGATCATTTCCGGGGCGATGCCGATCCCCGAGTCGCGGATCCGGATGCGGGCCTGCCCGTTCTCCCGATCGGCCGTGATCGCGATGCGCCCGCCCGGGTCCGAATAGCGGACCGCGTTGCCGAGCAGGTTGCTGATGATCTGCGTCAGCCGCGTGGGGTCGGCGTGGACCAGCAACGGCTCCTCGGGGACGGCGAGCGAGAATTCGTGGCGGGTGTCGGCCGACTGATCGCGGATGGCTTCGACCGCTTCGGCGACGGCCCGGCCGACGTCCACCGGCTGCTTCTGGAGCGACACGGTCCCGCGGGTGATCCGGGAGATGTCCAGCAGGTCGTTGAGGAGGCGGGCCATGTGCTGCGCCTGGCGCTCGATGATGTCGCGGGCCGCCTCCGTCTCGGGAGCGGCGACCCCGCGGATCCGCATCACGTCGGCGGCGCTCGTGATCGACGCCAGCGGATTACGGAGTTCGTGCGAGAGCATCGCCAGAAACTCGTCGCGGCGGCGGACCCCGTCCTGGGCTTCGGACAACAATCGATCGCGCTCCTCGGCGGCCCGCGTGCGCTCGGCGATCTCCGCCTGCAGGGCCGTATTGAGCGACTGCAACTCGGCGGTGCGTTCCTGGACGCACGATTCGAGGTGGTCCGCCTGCCGGCGGAGCCGCTCGGTCTGGCGGGCCAACTCGACGAACACCGACACCTTGGCGACCAGCACTTCGGGAAGCACCGGCGTGTGAATGTAATCGACCGCCCCGAGCGAATAGCCGCGCGAGACGTGCGTCTCGGTCTCGTCGTGGGCGGTGACGAAGATGATGGGCGTCCGGCGGGTGCTGGGCCGTTCGCGGATCAAGAGCGCGGTCTCGAAGCCGTCCAGTTCCGGCATGTTGACGTCGAGCAGGATCAAGGCGCATTCATCGTGCAGCAGGAAGCGGAGCGCCTCGCGGCCGGAGTTGGCGCGGACGAGGTTCTGGCGGAGGTCGGCCAGCATCGTTTCCAGGACGAGCAACTGCTCCGGCCGGTCGTCGACCAGCAGGATCGTCACCCGGTCGTCGGTCGTGCGCTCGTCGACGGAGAGTTGCATCGAATGGATAGTGGGTAGTGGATAGTGGATAGTTGGTAGTGGATTGCGGGTCGTGGTCCAGAGTCGGAAGCGTCTATCCACTACCCACTATCCACCACCCACTAACTACCGGTGCAACCAGGCCCGCAGCACCGACAGCATATGCGCGGTGTCCACGGGTTTCGAGAGGTAATCCCACGCGCCCGCCTCGAGGCACTTCTCGCGGTCGCCCTTCATCGCCTTGGCGGTCACCGCCACCATCGGCAGCGACTTGAACTTCTCGTTCTTGCGAATCGCGCGCATCGTGTCGTAGCCGTCCATGTCCGGCATCATGACGTCCATCAGCACGATGTCGACATCCGGCGTGTTTTGCAACAGTTCGACGGCGGACTTGCCGTCTTCGGCCGAGAGGACCGTCATCCGATGCTGCTCGAGGACGCTGGTCAGCGCGAAGATGTTCCGCACGTCGTCGTCGACGATCAGGGCCTTCTTGCCGTCCAGCACCGCGTCGGAGTCGTGAAGCGTCCGCAGCATCTCGCGCTGCGGCGGGGAAAGCCGCGCGACCGGCCGGTGCAAGTACAGGCTCGCCTGGTCCAGCAGTCTCTCGGGCGAGCGCACCTCCTTGAGGATCCGGCCGTGCACCAGCCGATCGAACCGCGCCCGCTCATCGCGCGGCAATTCCTGGTGCGAGTACCACAGCAGGGGCACGTCGGAAAGGTTCTCATCGCGCTCGATCGCGTCCAACAACTCGCGGGGCGTCGTTCCGGGCAAGTCCGGATCGAGCACGACGCAGTCGAACCGACTCCGCGCGATCAGTTCGAGGGCCTCTTCGGCGCTGGCGGCCGTCGTCGTCTCGGCGTCCTCCTGGGCCAGCAGATCGCTCAGCGATCTTCGTCGCGCGGGATCGGCGGCGACGACCAGCAGCTGCCGCGTCGGCCGTTCGACGAACGCCTTCAACGTCCGCAGGAGTTCTTCGAGCGTCTCGCGGCTCGGAATCGGCTTGTCGAGCACGCCCAAGGCTCCGCGTTGCCGGCCGCGCTCCCGCTGATCGTCGTCGGTGGTGATGATGTGGACGGGAATGTGCCGCGTCTCGGGATCGTTCTTCAGGCGGTCGAGGACGCGCCAGCCGTCGATGTCCGGCAGCCGCAGATCCAGCGTGATCGCGTCGGGGTGGAAGTCGCGCGTCATCACCAGGGCGGACGCGCCGCTGGTAGTGACGACGCACTTCCAGCCCTGGTCGCGGGCGGCGTCCAGCAGGATGCGGGCGAAACTCTCGTCGTTGTCGACGATCAACAACACGCGGTCGTCGGGCTGACGATCATCGCGGTCGTCGCCGATCCAGTTCTCCGTGACCGGCTGTTCGACGTGGTCGGTCAGCGCCGCGGGCGAATCGTCCATTTCGCTCCCATCCACGCGGGCGAGTTGGGGAACGGTCGGCAGGGGAATGGCCGAAGCGAAGGCCGGGGCGAGGACGGACTTGCGGGGCTTCGGCGGGAAATAGCTGATCGGCAGATAGAGGGTGAACGTGCTCCCGGCGCCGATCGTGCTCGTCAACCGCAGTTCGCCTCCCAGCAGGACCGACAACTCGCGGCTGATCGCCAGTCCCAGCCCGGTTCCGCCGTACTTGCGGTTCGTGCTTCCGTCGGCCTGCTGGAACGCCTCGAAGATGATGTGCTGCTTCTCGGCGGGAATGCCGATCCCGCTGTCGCGAACCGAGAACGCCAGGACCGAGCGCGCCGATTGCAGCGACTCGATGTCGGACCGCCAGTCGTCGGGGGCCGGATCGATCCGCAACTCCACGCCGCCGGTCTGCGTGAACTTGAAGGCGTTCGATAGCAGGTTCTTCAACACCTGCTGCAACCGCTTGGCGTCGGTCTGCAGGCTCCGCGGGACGCGTTCGTCGATCGCGATCGCGAAATCGAGCCGCTTCGATTCCGCCACGTGCCGGAAGGTCCGCTCGACGTAGCCGTGCAGGTCGGCGAAGCGGACTTCGCCGATGTCGAGAACGACGGTTCCGGATTCGATCTTCGAGAGGTCGAGGATGTCGTTGATGAGGGTCAGCAGGTCGTTGCCGGAAGCGTGGATCGCCTGCGCGAACTCGAGCTGCTTGGAGAGCAGGTTGCCTTCGCGGTTCTTGGAGAGTTCGTCGGAGAGGATGAGCAGGCTGTTGAGCGGCGTGCGGAGTTCGTGCGACATGTTCGCGAGAAACTCCGACTTGTACTTCGAGGTGAGGGCCAACTGCTTGGCCTTCTCTTCGAGCGCCTGGCGGGCCTGTTCGACTTCCTCGTTCTTGCGTTCGACCTCGAAGTTCTGCTCGGCGAGCAAGCGGGCCTTTTCCTCGAGTTGCTCGTTGGTGCTGGTCAACTCCTGCTGCTGGCTTTGCAGCTCCTTGGCGAGCGACTGCGATTGCGCGAGCAAGTCCTCGGTGCGCATGTTGGCTTCGATCGTGTTGAGCACGATCCCGATGCTTTCCGTGAGCTGATCGAGGAAGGCGTGGTGCGTCAGGCTGAATCCCTCGAACGACGCCAGCTCGATCACCGCCTTCACGTGCCCTTCGAAGAGCACCGGCAGGACGATGACGTCCACCGGCGCGGCGTCGCCCAGCCCCGACGAAATCCGCACGTAGTCGGGCGGAGTGTGCGAGAGTTGAATCTTGCTCTTCTCCACGGCGCACTGGCCGATGAGGCCTTCCCCCAGGCCGAACTCGCTGGCCTGGTCGTCGCGGTCCTGGTGCGCGTAACCGGCGAGCAACCGCAGCGCCGGCTCGTCCCGGTTCGCGTCGAGAATGTAGAACACGCCGTGCTGCGCGGAGACGACGGGCGCCAACTCCGACAGAATCAGCCGGCCGACGGTCAGCAGATCCTTCTGACCCTGCAACATCCGGCTGAATTTGGCGAGGTTCGTCTTGAGCCAGTCCTGCTCGCTGTTCTTCTGCGTGGTATCCTTGAGGTTGCGGATCATCTCGTTGATGTTGTCCTTGAGCGCCGCGACCTCGCCCCGCGCCTCGACCGTGATGAACTGCGTCAGGTCGCCCTTCGTCACGGCGGTCGCGACCTCGGCGATCGCCCGCACCTGCCCGGTGAGGTTGGCGGCCAACTGGTTCACGTTGTCGGTCAGCCCCTTCCAGGTGCCCGCCGCGCCCGGCACGCTGGCCTGGCCCCCCAACTGGCCTTCGACCCCCACTTCGCGGGCGACGGAAGTCACCTGATCGGCGAAGGTGGCGAGCGTTTCGATCATGCCGTTGATCGTCTCGGAGAGGGCGGCGATTTCCCCCTTGGCTTCCAGCGTGAGCTTCTGCCTCAGATCGCCGTTGGCGACCGCCGTCACCACGCGGGCGATGCCCCGCACCTGGCCGGTGAGGTTGCCGGCCATGTTGTTGACGTTGTCGGTGAGATCCTTCCAGGTTCCCGACACGCCCTTGACGTTGGCCTGCCCGCCGAGCTTGCCGTCGGTGCCCACTTCGCGGGCGACGCGGGTCACTTCGGCGGCGAACGAACTGAGCTGATCGACCATCGTGTTGATGGTGTCCTTCAGTTCGAGGATTTCGCCCTTCACGTCGACGGTGATCTTCTTGGACAGGTCTCCCATGGCGACCGCGGTGGTCACCGTCGCGATGTTGCGGACCTGCGAGGTGAGGTTGCCCGCCATCGAGTTGACGTTGTCGGTGAGATCCTTCCACGTGCCGGCCACGCCGTCGACCCGCGCCTGCCCGCCGAGCTTGCCTTCGGTTCCCACTTCGCGGGCGACGCGGGTCACTTCCGACGCGAACGAGCGAAGCTGATCGACCATGATGTTGATCGTATCCTTCAGCTCCAGAATCTCCCCCTTCACGTCGACGGTGATCTTCTTCGACAGGTCCCCCATCGCCACGGCCGTGGTCACGGTGGCGATGTTGCGGACTTGGGCGGTGAGATTGCCCGCCATCGAGTTGACGTTGTCGGTGAGATCCTTCCACGTGCCGGCCACGCCTTCGACCCGGGCCTGTCCGCCGAGTTTGCCTTCGGTGCCGACTTCGCGGGCGACGCGCGTCACTTCCGACGCGAACGAGCGGAGCTGATCGACCATCGTGTTGATGGTGTCCTTCAGCTCGAGGATTTCGCCCTTCACGTCGACGGTGATTTTCTTCGACAGGTCTCCCATCGCGACCGCCGTGGTGACCGTGGCGATGTTGCGGACCTGAGCGGTGAGATTGCCCGCCATCGAGTTCACGTTGTCGGTGAGGTCCTTCCACGTGCCGGCGACGCCGCGGACGTTCGCCTGCCCGCCGAGTTTGCCTTCGGTTCCCACTTCGCGGGCGACGCGCGTCACTTCGGAGGCGAACGACCCGAGCTGATCGACCATCGTGTTGATGGTGTTCTTGATCTGCAGGATTTCCCCCTTCACGTCGACGGTGATCTTCTGCCCCAGGTCGCCGTGGGCGATGGCGGTGGCGACCTTCGACACGTCGCGCAACTGGATGGTGAGATTGCCCGCCATGTTGTTGACGTTGTCGGTGAGATCCTTCCAGGTGCCGGCCACGCCTTTGACATTGGCCTGTCCGCCGAGCTTGCCTTCGGTTCCGACTTCTCGGGCGACGCGGGTCACTTCCGAAGCGAACGAGCTGAGCTGATCGACCATCGTGTTGATGGTGTCCTTCAACTCCAGAATCTCGCCCTTCACGTCGACCGTGATTTTCTTCGACAGGTCGCCCATGGCGACGGCCGTCGTCACCGTCGCAATGTTGCGGACCTGCGACGTGAGATTGCCCGCCATCGAGTTGACGTTGTCGGTGAGATCCTTCCACGTGCCGGCCACGCCTTCGACCCGGGCCTGCCCGCCGAGCTTGCCTTCGGTCCCCACTTCGCGGGCGACGCGGGTCACTTCCGAGGCGAACGAGCGGAGCTGGTCGACCATCGTGTTGATGGTGTCTTTCAGCTCCAGGAATTCGCCGCGGACGTCGACGGTGATCTTCTTGGTGAGGTTGCCGTTGGCGACCGCCGTGGTGACCGCCGCGATGTTCCGCACCTGGTTGGTGAGGTTGCTGGCCATCAGGTTGACGTTGTCGGTCAGGTCGCGCCAAGTGCCTTCGAGCCCCTTGACCTGGGCCTGCCCGCCGAGTTTGCCGTCGGTGCTCACCTCGCGAGCCAATCGCGTGACTTCGGACGCGAACGAGCCGAGTTGCTCGACCATCGTATTGACGGTGCGGGCGGTCCGCAGGAAGTGGCCTTCGAGCGGTCCGTCGTCGGTCACCAGTTCCATCGACTGGGACAGGTCGCCCCGGGCGACCGCGCCGATGACCCGCGCGGTTTCCGTCACGGGATAGACGAGATCCTCGATCAAACCATTGATCGAGCGGGTTCGTTGCGCCCAAGCCCCGGTCGCGCCGGCCATCGGGATCCGCTGGCTGATTTTTCCATGTTTCCCCACGACGCGGCTGATCTCGGCGACTTCGTCGGTCTGGCGGACCATCAACTCGACGAACTCGTTGAACTTGTCCGCCACCTTGCCGGAGATCCCGGTCCAATCGACCGGCAGCCGGACCGAAAGATCGCCCTTCTTCAGTGCGGTCAACGCGACGAGCAATTGCCTCTCGTCGATGCCGCCCTCGCCGACCGCCGCGTCGGAACCGGAAGGCTCGGCGATCCGACCTGGTTTCCCATTCGCGTCGGCGTCGTCGTCCGTGGGCCGGCCCGAAGCGCCCGCATTTTTCGACCGGGCCGATTTCGTTTTCTGCGTGGTGCGCTGATCGCTTGCGGAAGCGGACATCGTGGACGGACTCCAAGCGCGGAGAATATCGAGATTCGCTCCGAAACAGCTTACCAGTATCACCTGCCCGGCGAATAGGGCATCCCCCGGTCCCTTATACCGGGCGATCTCTTGGCCCCTGTCTCGGCTTTGCGGAGGCATTGCGAGGAGAGGGCAGGGACAGGCGGCCGCGCCCTTTGACGAGGGACATGGTGGGGTGATACTCTAGGGCACGATCGCCCCCGGCCCAGCGGGCTGTCACCCTGTCGACTTCGCACCACGAGGCCATTTCATGAAGACCAGCCTGTTCTCGGTGAGCTATGCCGGATTGTGGGGCCAGGCGTCGCTCGATCCGCCGGCCTTCATCGCGAAAGCCGCCGCGCTCGGGTACGACGCGGTGATGCTCATGGGGAAGCGCCCGCACCTTTCGCCGCTCGACACGACCGCGGAGAAGATCGCCACGATTCGCGCGGCTCTCGATCGGAACGAGATCGCGTGCGCTGTGATCGGGGGTTACACCGATTTCCGCCCGGCCGCCGCGGCGGAGGTGCCCTACATCGAGATGCAGGTCGCCTACGTCGAGTCGTTGGCGCGCATCGCCGCGGAATTGGGGGCGGGAATCGTGCGGGTGTTCACGGCGTACGAAGCGCCGGGGCACGCGCCGCACGCGCTGTGGAAGGGGGTGGTCTCGGCGTTGAAGGAAGCCGCCGCGCGGGCCGCCGATCGCGGGGTGACTCTCGCCGTCCAGAACCATCACGACGTCGCCCTGCACACCGACGCGCTGCTGGAACTGCTCGCCGACGTGGACCGGCCGAACGTCAAGGCGGGCTTCGACGCCTGGTCTCCGGCGCTCCGCGGAGAAGACCTGTACGAGGCGGCGAAGAAGATGGCCCCGCACACGGCCGTCACCACGAACGCCGATTACGTGCGCTTTCCCCGTTATCATTATCAGCCCGAGGCGGTGAACTACACGCGGATCGAGCCGGACCTGGTGCGGGCGGTGAAGTTCGGCACCGGCTGCATCGACTACGAGGCGTTCTTCCGCGGGCTCCGCGACGGCGGATTCGACGGCATCGCCAACTACGAAATGTGCTCCCCCATCCGCGGCGGCGGCGACATCGAAAACCTCGATGCGTTCGCCCGGCACTACGTCGAATGGATGGCGGCACGAAAGCTGGCCTGAGGGAATTCCGGTGCGCCGGCTCATCATCGTCTCCGTCGGCCTGGTCGTTTCGAACGTCGCCGTCTTCGCGCAGGTGCGGGGCTTCGATTTCCTCGTCGTCGACGACGACGTGCAAGTCACGCACAATTCGCACGTGCGGCAGGGACTGACGTGGGACTCGGTCCGCTGGGCGCTGGCGTCGACGGAGGTGTCGAAGACGTGGCACCCGCTGCCGTCGCTGTCGTTCATGCTCGACATGGAATTGTTCGGCCTCGATCCGGGCGCGTTCCACCTGGTGAACGTGGCGTGGCACGTGGCGGCGACGGTCCTGTTGTTTCTGCTGCTCGTGCGGATGACCGGGGCGTTGTGGAACAGCGCGATCGTCGCCGCGCTGTTCGCGGTTCACCCGTTGCACGTGGAGTCGGTGGCGTGGATCACCGAGCGGAAGGACGTGCTGGTGGCGTTCTTCTGGTTCCTGACGATGTTCGTCTACGCGGGCTATGCGCGGCGCGGCGGTGTGGGGCGGTATCTGCTGGTTCTGATCTGCTTCGTGCTGGCGGTGATGTCGAAGGCGATGACCGTCACGCTGCCGTTCGTGTTGCTGTTGTTGGACTACTGGCCCTTGCGGCGCTGGCGACCGTTCGGGGATGAGGGGGACGAGGTTGAACCGGGTTCGTTCGGCGAAATGCCTCCCGCGTGTCCGGCGCGGTCGGCGCGATGGCTGATCGCGGAGAAGCTGCCGATGTTCGCGCTGTCGGCGGCAACCGCGGTGACGGCGTTGTCGTCGCACGCCGGCAAAGGGTTGCTGATCGCGACCGATCGGATCTCGCCGACGGCGCGGATCCTGCACGTCGGTGGCAACTACGGGCACTACCTGTGGAAAACGGTGTGGCCGGTGGATCTCGCGCCGCAGATGCCGCACCCGCTGTTGCTTCCGGAGAATCCGCTACCGCAATTGCTTTGGCCGGGACTCGCCGGCATCGCTTTGGTGCTGGCGATCACGGTCTGCGTGTTCGTGGGGGCGCGGCGGCGACCGTACCTGGCGGTGGGTTGGCTGTGGTTCGCCGGCACGCTGTTCCCGGTGAGCGGGATCGTGCAGGCGGGCAGCCAGGAGGTCGCCGATCGCTTCGCGTATCTGCCGCACGTCGGCCTGTTTCTGGCCGCGGTGTGGCTCGTCGCCGACCTGGCGCGCGTGCCGAGAACGCGGCGCGCCGCGGGGTGGTGCGGAGCGGTCGCGATCGCGGCGTGCGCGGCTTTATCGTGGAAACAGACGTCGCATTGGAAGGATTCGGGAACACTGTACGAGCACGCCTTGCGCGTCGCCCCGGAGCGAAATGCATTCGCGCATTTGGCGTTGGCGAAGCATCATCTGGCTCGCGACGAACCGGCCGCCGCGCGAGGCCACGCCGTCGCGGCGCTCGAATCCGGCTGGTTTCTGGCGGCGGCGCACGAGCATTTGGGGCACGCGCATCGAAGTTCGAACGATCTCGCTTCGGCGGAACGCGAGTATCGAGAGGCGATTCGGCTGAACTCGAGATCGGGCCCGGCGCATCTCGGTCTCGCGTCCGTCCTGCACTTCAACGGGGCGGACGACGAGGCGATCGTCGCCTACGACAAGGCCTACGATCTCGATCCTCGGCAACTCGAGGCTCTCACGAACCTCGCCGAAATCCATTCCCGCCACGGCCGGTTCGCTCAGGCCGATCGCCTGTACCGACAAGCGCTCGACCGGGCGCCGCATCTGCCGGAAGCGTTATGCGGCCGCGGCCGGCTGAAGTTGCTTCAGGGACGGCTGGACGAAGCGCTCGATTCGCTGACGCGGGCAATCGAAGCCGATCCGGAGCACGCCTGGAGCCATCTCTGGATGGCGATCGTGCTGGCCGAATCGAATCGCCCCGACGATGCGGAAGCCCACTTTCTCCGGGCCATTCAGCTCGATGATCAGTTCGTCGAAGCGCGGCAGGGATATCAAGCTTTTCTCCGTCGGACGGGGCGGAAGGATCGAAGCGCCGGGGAGACGGCACCCGGCGACCATTCCGCGTTTGCAACACGTCCGAAGGCCCAACATCCCCAATGATCGTCCATCGCAAGACTCTCGCCGCCGTTTCCGTGCCCCGCGTGATTCTCGCCGCCGCCGTTTCTGTGGCCCTCGTGATTCTCGCCGCCGACGTCTATGCGACCCAGGTGTGGAGCTTCGATTTCCTCGTGATGGACGACGACATTCAGATCACCGACAACTGGTACGTGCGGCAGGGGCTGACTTGGGATTCCGTCCGCTGGGCGCTCGCCTCGACCGAAACATCCGCGACGTGGCACCCGTTGCCGTCGCTGTCGTTCATGCTCGACGTGGAACTCTTCGGCCTGAATCCGGGCGCGTTCCACCTGGTGAACGTGGCTTGGCACGCGGCGGCGACGGTCCTGTTGTTTCTGCTGCTCGTGCGGATGACCGGGGCGTTGTGGAACAGCGCGATCGTCGCCGCGCTGTTCGCGGTTCACCCGTTGCACGTGGAGTCGGTGGCGTGGATCACCGAGCGGAAGGACGTGCTGGTGGCGTTCTTCTGGTTCCTGACGATGTTCGTCTACGCGGGCTATGCGCGGCGCGGCGGCGTGGGGCGCTACCTGCTGGTTCTGGCCTGCTTCGTGCTGGCGGTGATGTCGAAGGCGATGACCGTCACGCTGCCGTTCGTATTGCTGTTGTTGGACTACTGGCCCTTGCGGCGCTGGCGACCTTTCGGGGATGAGGGGGACGAGGTTGAACCGGGTTCGTTCGGCGAGATGCCTCCCGCGTGTCCGGTGCGGTCGGCGCGATGGCTGATCGCCGAGAAGCTGCCGATGTTCGCACTGTCGGCGGCAACCGCGTTCATGACTTTGTGGACGCACGTGGAAGAGAACGCGTTGGCCTCGGGCGGCGCGATCTCGTGGATGGCGCGGATCCTGCACGCAGGCGGCAACTACGGACATTACCTGTGGAAGACGATCTGGCCGCGAAACATCGGAATGCACCTGCCGCATCCGTTGCTCTTCCCGGAGGATCCCGTTCCGCAATTGCTTTGGCCTGGCCTCGCCGGCATCGCTTTGGTGCTGGCGATCACGATCCTGGTGTTCGCGGCGGCGCGGCGGCGACCGTACCTGGCGGTGGGTTGGCTGTGGTTCGCCGGCACGCTGTTCCCGGTGAGCGGGATCGTGCAGGCGGGCAGCCAGGAGGTCGCCGATCGCTTCGCGTATCTGCCGCACGTCGGCCTGTTTCTGGCCGCGGTGTGGCTCGTGGATGATTGTTCGCGAACCGCCGCGCGGCGACGCGTCGCCGGCTGGATCGGCGTGGCGGCCGTGGCCGCTTGCGCCGTGGTCTCGTGGAAACAGACCGGCATCTGGGAGAACACGGGCACGCTTTACGAACATTCACTGCGGATCGCGCCGGAGAGAAACTCGATGGCGCACGTGGTCCTGGCGAAGCACTTCCTGGCGCGCCGAGATCCCCGGCGCGCCCTGTACCATGCCCGCAAGGCGAACGAAGCGGCCCCGTTCAAGGCGGTCCCCTATGAATACCTCGGCCATGCGCACATGGCGTTGCACGACAACGAAGAGGCCGAGCACAACTTTCGAATCGCCTTGAAAATCAATCGGAACTGCGCGCCGGCTTACGCGATGCTGGGGCAAATCCTCCAACTCCGGGGCGACGACGACGAGGCCATCGTCATGTACCGCGCGGCGATCCGGCTCGATCCCATGATGGTCGCCGTGCGCGCGAACCTCGCCGAGATACATTCCCTGCGGGGCGAATTCGACGAAGCCGAGCAATTGTATCGGGAGACCCTTCGATGGGTGCCGGGCATGCCGCAGGCGCTGTACGGTTACGGCCGGCTGAAGCACGAGCGGGGCCAGCTCGACGAGGCTCGCGAATGGCTGACGAAGGCCGTGAGATCCGATCCGGAGCACGTCCTGGCCCACCTCCGGCTGGCGCTCGTCCTGGCCGAACTGAATCTGCCCGACGAGGCCGATCGCCACTTCCGCCGCGCTCGAGAGATCGATCCCGACTTCGACGAAGCCCGCGCGCTGTACTCCGACTTTCTCCGGAAATCCGGCCGGTCCGACGATTTCGAATGACCTCTTCGCATCTTCTTCCGCCGCGTCGCCGCTTCGCCCGCTGGGCTTCGTCCGTCGCCGGACGACTGTGCCGGTCCGCGGTGGATCTCGTTTATCCCCCGGCGTGTCCCTTGTGCGGCGGCGACGCCCGTGAGGGCGAGGCGAATGCGGCGGTGTTCGGCCGGGTCGGCTTATGCGCCACCTGCGCGGCGGCGGTGATGAACGTCGAGGGGCCGCGCTGCGCACGCTGCGCGGCCCCGGTCGGGCCGCATCTCGATACGGCGCGAGGATGCGCGCGTTGCCGAGCCGAGCGCTTCGCGTTCGACCGCGTCGTCGCCCTGGGAGTGTACGACGGTCCGTTGCGCTCCGCCTGCCTGCGTGCGAAGTCTCCCGGCGGTCGGGCGCTGGCCGCGGGATTGGCCGAACTCCTGTGGGAACGCGAAGGATCCGCATTGGGCGGCGTCCGACCGGATTGCGTGGTCGCCGTCCCGCATCATTGGACCGATCGCCTGCGCGGCCGGACGAATGCCTCGGAAACCCTGGCCCAAGTGCTGGCGCGCCGCTTGCTTGTGGAATTCGCCGGTCCTATACTTCGGAAGACTCGCAGGACTCCCGCGCAATCGAGCCTGAAGCCGTCCCAGCGGCGGACCAATCTCCGCGGAGCGTTCCGCGCCCGGGGCGAATTTCCTTCGCGGGTCACGGTGCTGCTGGTCGACGACGTCCTCACGACCGGCGCGACCGCTCACGAAGCCGCACGACAACTGCGAAACGCCGGAGCGGATCGAATCGTAACGGCGGTCGTGGCGCGCGGTCTCGGGAATGGGTGAGGCGCCCTCCGCGGCGGAGTGGAATGCGGTTCGGGATCCCGCGAATTTCGAATAGCATAACCGAGAACGCGGCACAGGCAATCGAGACCCCGCCGAATGGCCAACGATCCCGATCACACGGGCGACCTTCCCACGGGGGACGTTCCGACCGGTTCGGCGCCGGACTCCGTGCGGCCCGCCCCGCGCAACCGGCGCTCGCGCGCGACCCAGTTCTTCCTGCGCGGATTGGCGATCACGCTCCCGCCGATCCTCACGCTGGTGATCCTGATCTGGTTCGGGCAGATCCTCTACACCTACGTCGTCTACCCGATCAGCCAGGGCGTCCGCTACACCATCGCGCAATTCGTCGACGACAGCCGGCCCACCGCGGGGCTGGTTCGTCCGGCGGAAACGTTCCCGCAACTCGAACACGCCGATCGGCGATATCGCGTGACTCCCGAGTTTCATTCGGCACTCGCATCGGCGGCGCCGGACGCCCGCGAGGCGATGCTCCTGCAGCCGGGTGCCGACGTCTATTATCCCTTTCAAGAGGCGGCCGTTCCTTATGGCGATTACCGCCGCGTCGCCGACCATCTCCAGCCGCACCAGATGCCGAACACCGCCATCGGCGTCTACATGGAACTGGTGACGCTTCGCTATTTCGGAAACCTGTTCTTCCTGAGCACTGTGGCGGTGAGCCTGGCCGTGGTCGGGCTGTACTTCCTGGGCGGGCTGATGACGGCCCGGATGGGCCTGTGGGCTGTACACAAGGTCGAGTCGGTGTTCGTGCAGCGGGTGCCGGTCGTCAGCAATGTGTATTCATCCGTCAAACAGGTCACCGACTTCTTCTTCACCGAGCGGACGGTCTCGTACAACCGGGTGGTGGCGATCGAATATCCCCGCCGCGGAATCTGGACGATCGCCTTCGTCACAAGCGACAGCCTGCTGGAGATCACCGCCGCGGCGAACGAGCCGCTGGTGACCGTGCTGGTGCCCACTTCGCCGATGCCCATGACCGGATTCACCGTGAGCGTGCCTCGCAGCGAAGTGATCGACCTGGATTTCACGATCGATCAGGCGTTTCAGTTCTGCCTGTCGTGCGGAGTGCTGGTGCCGCCCCATCAGCGGGTCACCCACGAAACGCTGCAGCGCGCGTTGGCGAAACGGTTCGCCAAGGTTCCGTTGCCGATCGGAGCCGGCGCGTCCGCCGTGGTAGACTCCCCCACGTCGGGGAACGGACCGCCGGGCGGCGGCTCGTCGCAAGGTTCCCCGGCGGTCGGTCCGCATGCGAACGGTCCGGACGCCGATCGCCGAGGCGCGTCATGACCGCCCCGCCGGTCCGAATCGCCACCCGCGCCAGCCGGCTCGCGCTGTGGCAGGCGGAGCATGTCGCCGGATTGCTCAGCGCCGCGGAACCGGGCCGACAAGTCGAACTCGTCGAAGTCGCCACCACCGGCGACACGTCGCTGAACGAGCCGCTCGCCGCATTCGGCGGCGTGGGCGTCTTCACCCGCGAGGTTCAGCGGGCCGTGCTCGAAGGCCGGGCCGATCTCGCCGTCCACAGCCTGAAGGATCTCCCCACGGAAGAAGTCGCGGGACTGTCGCTCGCCGCCGTCCCGCCCCGCGGCCCGCGGTTCGACGTTCTCGTGCTTCCGGCGGGCAGCCCACCTCCCGCCGGTCTCGACGTGATTCCCCACGGGGCGCGAATCGGCACGGGGAGCATTCGCCGGCAGGCGCAGCTTCGCGCGCTGCGCCCGGACCTCGCTCTCGCCGACGTGCGGGGAAACGTCGAAACCCGCCTCCGCAAGCTCGACGAGGGCGAGTACGACGCGCTCGTCCTCGCCGAAGCGGGACTGCGGAGGTTGGGACTGGCCAGCCGGATCAGTCTGATGCTCGAACCGCCGCTGATGTTCCCCGCGGTCGGTCAAGGCGCGCTCGGCCTGGAATGCCGCGCCGACGACCGCGCGACGGGCGCGCTCCTCGCGACGATTTCCGACCCCTCCACGCACCTCGCGGTGCTCGCCGAACGCGCGCTGCTCGCCGCATTACGGGGAGGCTGTCACGCGCCGATCGGCGTCGATGCCTGGTTCGACGGCGCGCGAATCGTCCTCGCGGCGGTCGTCCTCAGCGCGGACGGCGCGCGCCGCGTCGAAGTCCGCTGCGACGGAGCCGCGACCGATCCCGTCGCGCTCGGCCGTGAGACCGCCCGGCGGCTTCTCGACCGCGGCGCCGCGAACCTGCTCGACCCGGATCAGGCCCAGGAGCCCGCCCCCGAAGTCTGACGCGGTTGGAGCACACCGAACTCCAAATCGTGGGTTTACCGTCGTATCCCCTCAAGTTCGAACGGGCGGGTAGGACGGAATTGTATTCCGTCGGATCCGTCCGCCGGCATTCGGCACGATTTCCTGGCGAGATCCCGGTGAAGGGCGTTGATCGAAGAATGGCCTGAAACGTCGCCTTGGCGGACGGAATACAATTCCGTCCTACCACGCCGGGCGCGTCGATCGACTCCAATTCCACAAGCCGCGAAATCGATGCGGAGAATCCGTTCGACCGCGATCGCCGGATCATTCCATCCGCGAACGGACTTCCACCGTTCGCCCCTGTCGCGACGATTGCAGTCCCGCGAGCATGATCTCGGTGATGTGCCGGGCCGCCCGCGCGTTCGAGTGCGGCGGTTGAATCCCCTGCCGAATGCATTCCACCCAGTGCTGATGCGAATTGTCGACCGGATAGTGCCGCAATTCGACCGGCTCGACGATCGGCGGGGCGTCTTCATCGACCTGCGAACTCGGGCGGTGATGTGTGAGCGACTCGATGTCGCTGGTCAGCTTCCCTTCGGTTCCGTGGATCGAGAACTCGCCGGTGCGGGCCGCGTCGCACCAGCCGGTCTCCGCGACGCCGAGCGCGCCGCTGTCGAAGTCGAGCAGCAGGGCGGCCGTGTCTTCCAGCCGCGTCGGCTTGGCGACCGTGGTGCAGCGGCCGGTGACCGCCTTCACCGATCCGCAGACCGCCACGAGAATCGCGATCGCGTACACGCCCATGTCGAACAGCGCCCCCACGTCGGCCTGGCTCGCGTCGAAGAACCACAGGGCGTCGGCCGGTTGCTCTTCGAGAATCCGCTGGATGCCCGCGTAGTACACTTCCGGCCCGCCGTGGCTGAACCGGCATCGCGCGGCCGAGACCGTTCCCAATCGCCCGGCCGTCGTCATCTCGCGGGCGGCGAGCAGGCTGGGCATCGACATGTAGGGGAGCGCCAGCACGGTGCGGTCGCTCGCCTCGACCGCCTCGACGAACCGCTCCGCCTCGTCGAGCGACGTCGACAGCGGCTTCTGCATGTAAACGTGCTTCCCCGCCGCGAGCGCCTTGAGGCCCCATTCCACATGCAGCGGGTGCGGTACCGCGACGATCACCGCGTCGATCTCGGGATCGTTCACCACCTCGTCGTAGCTTCGCGTGCAACGAGGGACGCCGAACTTGCGGCAGATGGTGTCCAGCCGCGACTGCTTGCGGCCGGCGACGACCGTCACTTCGGCGTCGGGGACCGTGGCCATTTCGGGAAGATGCATTTTCGCGGCGATCCCTCCCGCCCCGATGATGCCGACGCGCAGCGTGCTCATGTTCTCGGTTCCCTCGTGCGAGTTCCGTTGCCCCGCTCATGGTAACACGTCGCGGGCGGGAATCCACGACACGGCGTGGTGAGACGTTTCTCCGCGCTCCACGTCCCGCCCGGCAGGCGGAACGTACTTGGCGGGACGGATGACGAGTTCGTCCTGCGCGCCGGTCGCCTTGGGAACACCGCTCCGCTATCATGCTCTTCATGTCAACCGACCGATACGCCGCGCGCCGCGACAATCTGCTGCATCGACTCGCCAAGGACGGGCCGGGCGATCTGCTCGTCACCAATCCCACGAACGTCCGTTATCTCACCGGCTTCAGCGGGGACGACAGCTTCCTGCTGCTCGGGCGGAGCGGGACGATCCTCATCAGCGACGCCCGCTTCACCACGCAGATCGCCGAGGAGTGCCCGGGGCTGGAAACGCACATCCGCCCGCCCGGGACGTTCATGCACGAGGCGACGGCCGAAGTTCTGAAACAGGCGCGGCCCGCCGCGGTCGCGTTCGAGAGCAATCATCTCACGCATCACGGCTGGACGCAGATCGCCGAGGCGTCGAAAGCGATCGAGTTCGTGCCGAAGGCGGGGCTGGTCGAAGAGTCGCGGCAAATCAAGGACGCCGGCGAAGTGGCGGAAATCCGCGAGGCGGTGCGCCAGGCGGAGCGCGGCGTCGCGGCGATGCGCGCCGGCCTGACCGGTGAGATGACCGAACTTCAGGCGGCCGCCGAACTGGAGTACGCGATGCGGAAGTTCGGCGGACGGAAGCCGAGTTTCGATCCGATCGTGGCGGTCGGCGCGCGGGCGGCGCTCCCCCACGCGCGGCCGGGGGAAGCGCGGATTTCCGAGGGTGAGCTGGTGCTCGTGGACTGGGGTTCGACGAACGCCGGGGGCTATCGCAGTGACTTGACCCGTGTTTGGGGCACGGCTAGGATTTCGGCCGAATTGGAGAAGGTGCATGGAGTTGTGCTCGCCGCTCAACGCCGGGCGATCGCCGAAATCCGCCCCGGAATCGACTGCCGGGAGGTCGACGCCGTCGCCCGGAAGGAAATCGAACGGGCCGGGTACGGCGAGCAGTTCGGGCACGGGTTGGGTCACGGCATCGGCCTCGACGTGCATGAAGGGCCGCGGCTCGGGCCGTCGTCGAAGGATGTGCTGAAGGCCGGCATGGTCGTCACGGTCGAGCCGGGCGTGTATCTTCCCGGA